>JBLNEK010000019.1:0-2796 GCA_050262635.1 Candidatus Sericytochromatia bacterium
GGCTGGGCAGCGCGGGCGACGGGGAGGCCGGCAATGCGCTCGCCGGGCCGGCCGCCGGTGGCGCGACGAGAGGACCGACAGCGGTTCTGGGCGGGGATCGCACGCGGCCTGTCGAGTGAGGACGCCGCGGCCGAGGCCGGCGTTTCGCCGGCGGTCGGGGGCCGGTGGTTCCGCGACGGTGGCGGCATGCCCTCGGTCAGCACCGCCCCGTTGTCGGGGCGCTACCTGTCGTTCCCGGAGCGCGAGGAGATCGCGATCCTGAACGGCCGCCAGTGCGGCGTGCGGGAGATCGCGCGGCAGCTCGGCCGGAGCCCGTCGACGATCTCCCGGGAGCTGCGCCGCAACGCCGCGACCCGGGGCGGCAGCCTGGACTACCGAGCCACGAACGCGCAGTGGCACGCGGACCGGCGGTCCCGGCGGCCGAAGGTCGCGAGGCTCGCCGCGTCCGAGCCGTTGCGCCGCTACGTCCAGGACCGGCTGGCGGGCAGCGTCAAGCGCCCGGACGGGACATCGGTGGCAGGCCCGACGGTGCGCTGGGCCGGGCGCCGGCACGGCCGCCGCCAGGACCGGCGCTGGGCGAGCGCGTGGAGCCCGGAGCAGATCGCGCGCCGGCTTGCGGTCGACTTCCCCGACGATGAGTCCATGCGGATCTCGCACGAGGCGATCTACCAGGCGCTCTACGTCCAGGGCCGTGGCGCGCTGCGCCGGGAGCTCACGCGTGCCTGCGCACCGGCCGGGCGCTGCGCGTCCCGCGAGCCCGCAGCAGGCGCGGCAGGGGCTTCGTTCCCGACGAGGTGATGATTCGTGAGCGGCCGGCGGAGGTCGCCGACCGCGCGGTTCCCGGGCACTACGGAATCTCAATGGCGTTGTCAAGCTGCCTGAGGCTTCGCCGGCGGTGCTGGCGTCCAGCTTCGGTTATCGCGCAAGAGTGCCCACAGGACGTCGATACGGCGACGGGCGAGGGCAATCACGGCTTGGCTGTGGGTCGCACCGTGGGCTCGTTTCTTCAGGTAGTAGTCGCGGTTAGGGCCGGCGCGCATCATGCTGGTCTGCGCCGAGAGGTAGAACACGCGGCGCAGCGGGCGGCTATAGCGCAGCGGACGGTGCAAGTTGCCGGTGCGGCGCCCGGAGTCGTTGGGAACGGGCACGAGTCCCGCCGCGGCGGCAAGGTGACCGGCGCTGGGAAACGCGCGCAGGTCGTCGGCGCCGACCAGTAGGGACGCGCCGAGAAACGGGCCGAAGCCGGGCATGGACTGGATGATTGCGGACTTCGGGTGCTGCGCGAACAGCTCCGCGATCTGGTCGTCGAGCTGCTTGAGGCGCTGGTCGAGGGTGAGGATGCTGGTGGCCAGTTCGGCGATGATGTCTGCGCTGAGGTCTTGGCCGGGCGGCACGGCCCGCTGTGCTTTGGCAGCGGCAACGGCGCGGCCCGCGACGACGCCGGCCGCGCCACGCACCTTCCGTTGCCGCAGCCAGCAGGTCAACCGGCTTTCACCGATGCGGCGGATCCGCTCGGGGCTGGAGTAGCCGGTCAGCAGTACGAGCGCGCCTTTGTGTGAGGAGTAGTCGAAGGTCCGCTCCAGGCCGGGAAAGACGCTGATCATCAGGTCTCGCAGCCGATTGATCATTCGCACTCGGTCGGCGACCAGATCCGCGCGGTGCCCGGTCAGCACGGCCAGGCTGCGGACCAGGTCGGTGTCCTGGTCGATCACTGCAAGATCCCGGCGGAGGCGGGCGGTCTCCGCGATCACAAAGGCGTCCTTGGTGTCGGTCTTGCCCTCGCCGACGAGCGCATTGCTCATGGCCGCGACTACGCGGCCGGAAGCGTAGCGCACCGACTGCTCCGCCTGACCGAGTAACGCCAGGAGCAGTGCTGACGGGGCGCCGATGATGTCGACCGCCCAGATGAGTTGCCGCGCCAGCCCCTTCACCTTCGCGATGAGCGACAGGATCTCCGCTTCATCGTTGCCGATCCTGACCGAGAGCAGCGTCTTGCCGTCCGCGTCCACCGCACATACCCGGTGGTGCGTCTTTCCGACATCAACGCCAGCCCATGCCCTGTCCCGTGGTGCCGCCACGCCTGGGTCTCCCGTCCCTGGTTCCAGTGCCTACAGCAGACCCGTGGAACACCCCGCCGACGCACCCGTAACCAGCGACCGAGCGCAGATCTCAATCAGCAGCCGGGGCGCCCCGGACGGCCGGGCGGACATTCCCAGTGAGCGACTCAGCGCAAGGCGACCTCAGCCACACCCGACCCTCCTGGGCCGCGCCCAGTCTTACGGAGGGCGACCTCATCCTCGGCCTGCGCAGCTCGGCGATCGGCACCCTCGTCGAGCGCACCACCCGGTTCACGGTGCTGCTGCACCTGCCGCCGATGTGCGGCCACGGCGAGGCCCGCGTCAAGAACGGCCCGCCGCTCGCCGGGCACGGCGCCGAGGCGGTCCGCGACGCCATCGCCGCGTCCCTGACGACGCTGCCCGAGCAGCTGCGCCGGTCGCTGACCTGGGACCAGGGCGCCGAGATGGCCCGACACGTCGACCTGAGGTTGGCCACCGGGCTGCAGATCTACTTCGGCGACCCGCCCAGCCCCTGGCAGCGCGGAACGAATGAGAGCACCAACGGGCTGCTGCGTCAGTACTTCCCGAAGGGCACCGACCTGTCCCGGTGGTCCGCCGAGGACCTCGAAGCCGTCGCTCTCACCCTGAACAACCGGCCCCGCAAAGTCCTCGACTGGAAGACGCCGGCCGAGGTGTTCAGCGAGCAACTACAGTTGGTCCAACAATCCGGTGATGCAAC
>JBLNEK010000020.1:0-4488 GCA_050262635.1 Candidatus Sericytochromatia bacterium
CCCCCCGGGCCCCCCGCCCCCCCGGGCCCCGGGCGGCCGGGTGGCGGTGTCCGCCCCCCCCCCCCCCCCCCCCGCCGCCCGGCTGACCGGCCGCCAACCGAGGGCGGTCGGCCAAAGGCCACAGCAGCGTGACGAGGCTGGGCTTGGAGGTGTCGGGCGCCACGACACCGGTCACGGGGTCGGCCGACTCCACCGACGGATCAGCGGGCACGCCCAGCACAGGCAGCAGGAACCGGCCGTCGTCGAGGCGGGCGGGCTCGCCGTAGTCGGGGGTGCCGTTGACGTTGACGAGCAGCGGGTAGACCCCGGGCTCGGTGATGTCGAGCGCCGGCGCCGATGCCGACCGCAGGGGATAGGACAGCGTGAACGTGCCGGATTGGCCGCGTTGCAGCTCGACTGCCACGGCGACGAAGTCGCCGACAGGCTGGTAAGCGTCGGTGGCTCCGGCCAGGCTCGTGCGCAGCCCCTGCGGAGAGGTGATCTCCGCGGCGTGCTCCAGCCTGACGACGACATCGTGCACCGGCCGGTCGCCGACGTTGCTTACGGTGCCGTTGACGGTGACCGTCGCGTCCCCGGTGGTGGTGACCATCTCCGGGGTGACGCGGTCGATGTGCACCCGCACGAAGTCCGCCTCGCCGGGCTCGCCCGCCGCGAGACGAGGACTCATGCCACCCGCCACCGGCATCGCGACGATCAGCGCTGCCGCGACTAGCCGTGGTGTTCGGGCTGCGGTGGACCGCAGTGCCGTCGCTGCGGTGGACCGCAGTGGTACGCGGCGCCGCCGGTGCGTCACTGCGCTGACCCGTGACCGTTCTGCTGGCCGGGTGCGATGCCACTGGACGGGCGCCGCCGGGCGCGGGAGTGCGTCTGGTGCCGGCGCCACGGCGCGCTGTACGGCAACGGCGGCAGCGCGTCCGGTCCCTCCGTGTGCAGCGTCTGAATAAGTTGTCCGGCCACCTCGGCGAGCCGGCGTTCGTCGGCGTAGGCGAGCCGCGACGGCAGTTCGTCCAGCGGCACCCAGGCCACCTCGGTGACCTCGACGTCGTGGTCGGAAAGCTCGCCCCCGGAGAACCGCAAGAGATAGTGGTGCACCGTCTTGTGCACGCGGCGTCCTTCGGTGACGAACCAGTAGTCGATGCTGCCGAGGGAGGCGAGCACGTCGCCCTTGATTCCCGTCTCCTCGGCGACTTCGCGGATCGCGGTCTGTTCGGCGGTCTCGCCGAGTTCGATGTGGCCCTTCGGCAGCGACCACAGCATGCGCCCGCGCCGGTCGATGCGGCCGATCAGCACCGCCATGTGACTGCCCTGCGGGTCATCGAGCCCGTCGACCACCAAGCCGCCGGCTGACGTCTCGTGCACGGTGCGCAGCCGGTCGGCGGACCGCCGGTCGCGGTGTCCGGGATTCTCGTCGGGGGAGGCCTTGGCTATCGGGTCGGACGGGGCCGGGGCGCGCTTGTCACGGCGCCTACCCCGGCGCCGCCGCGGCCTTGCCTGTTCGCCGTCCGACACCCAAGCGATAGTAGCTGGCATGACTTTTCACTCTGGCCCCACGCGCCGGTGCGCGGGTCGGCCGGAATGCGCATTAGGGTAGTCGAACGTGCCTGAGACCGCTTCGGATGCCGAGCTGCTCGCCGCGGCCCTGGTCGAGCTGAACCGGCACAGCGACATCCTGGGCGGCCTCGGCGCGGTCTTCGCCGACGCGGGGCACGAACTGTATCTGGTTGGCGGCAGCGTGCGCGACGCGATCCTGCGCCGGCTGGGCGCCGATCTGGACTTCGCGACCGACGCGCCGCCCGACGCCGTGCAGCGGATGCTTGGCGGCTGGGCCGATGCGCTGTGGGACACCGGAATACAGTTCGGCACCATCGGCGCCGCCAAGGACGTGCACCGGCTGGAGTTCACCACCTTCCGCTCCGACAGGTACGACCAGGTGTCGCGCAATCCGCAGGTGCGGTTCGGCAGCACCATCGACGAAGACTTGGTGCGGCGCGACTTCACTGCCAACGCGATGGCCGTGCGCGTCACGGCGGACGGGCCCACGGAGTTCGTCGACCCGCTCGACGGGCTGGCGGCGATCCGGCGACGGATCCTGGACACCCCGGCGGCGCCGGAGACGTCATTCGGCGACGACCCGTTGCGGATGCTGCGGGCAGCCCGCTTCGTGTCGCAACTCGGCTTCTCCGCGGCGCCGCGGGTGCGGACCGCGATCGAGCAGATGGCACCCCAGCTCGGCCGGATCACCGCCGAGCGGGTGGCAGCCGAGTTGGACAAGCTGATGCTGGGCGATGATCCGGTGGCCGGGGTCGAGTTGATGGTCGACAGCGGGATGGGCGACGTCGTGGTGCCGGAGATCGGGGCGATGCGCCTGACCATCGACGAGCACCACCAGCACAAGGACGTGTACCGCCATTCGCTGACCGTGCTGCGTCAAGCCATGGCGCTCGAGGATGAGGGTGTCCCCGACCTGGTGTTGCGGTGGGCGGCGCTGCTGCACGACATCGGCAAGCCGGGTACCCGCCGGCTCGAGCCCGACGGCGGGGTGAGTTTCCACCACCACGAGGTGGTCGGCGCGAAGATGGTGCGCAAGCGGATGCGGACACTGAAGTACTCCAAGCAGATGATCGGCGATGTGTCGCAGTTGGTGTATCTGCACCTTCGGTTCCACGGGTACGGGGACGGCAAGTGGACGGATTCGGCCGTGCGGCGCTACGTCGCCGACGCGGGCCCGCTGCTGCCGAGGTTGCACAAGCTGGTCCGGGCGGATTGCACCACCCGCAATAGGCGCAGGGCCGAGCGGCTGCAGGCCAACTACGACGACCTGGAGCGGCGCATCGCTGAGCTGGCCGCCAAGGAGGACCTGCAGCGGGTACGGCCCGACCTCGACGGCAACGAGATCATGGAGCTGCTCGACATCCCCGCCGGCCCGCAGGTGGGCCAGGCGTGGCGATACCTCAAAGAGCTGCGCCTCGAACGCGGCCCGCTGACCAAGGAGGAGGCGACGGCAGAGCTGCTGTCGTGGTGGAACGCGCGCGGCTAGGGCGACGTCCAACGGGTATGGAGTACTGCTTCGGCGCCGACGGTTCGGCGACGATGTGGATTGGAACACCTGACGTCGACCTCAACGGTGACGGCGAAGTGGACGCTCTGCGAATGGATTTCGACGGCGACGGTCTTGTGGACGATGCCATCGCCGATCTCGACGGCGACGGTCTGGCCGATCACGCCGTGCTGGACCTCGACGACGACGGGCTCGTGGAGAGTTACTTCACCGATGACGGCTCGGGGACCTGGGCGGTCGCGGCGGACCGCCCGGGTCCGGGAGCATTGCCCGCCGGCGACGAACTGAGGTACTTCGGGCTCGACGGCGTCGAGCACAACGGCGGCCCGCTGGTGGACTTCGACGGTGACGGGCAGGTCGACGACCACTTGCTCGACAGCGACGCTGACGGCCTTGCCGACCGCGCACTGTGCGAGGTGCCAACCGGTGCGCTGGGCTATGTGGACGTCGACGGCGACGGGCACTGGGACGTCGAGCTGGCTGACACCGACGGCGACGGTGCCGCCGACAGCGCGAAGCAGTTGTAACGGTTAGCGGCCCGGCCCCGGCGGTCCCGCGAACGCCTGCGCGATCGTCAGCCAACGCTTCGCGTCGTCACCCACCGCCTCGACGTCGAGCTCCGCAAGCGGCCGCCGCTGCGTGACCAGAATGCAGAAGTCCAGCGCCGAGCCGGTGACCCGTTGCGCGGCGTCGTGTGGCCCCCACTCCCACGTCGAACCGCCCGGGGCGCGCAGTTCGACACGGAACGGCTCAGCCGGCGCCGGCAGCCCGTGCACCGCGAAGGCGAAGTCACGGGTGCGCACGCCGAGGTGGGCGATCGAGCGCAGCCGATCGCTGGGGACGCGTTGCACACCCAACGCGTCGGCGACGTCCAGGCCGTGCGCCCAGGTTTCCATCAGGCGCGCGGTGGCCATCGAGGCGGCACTCATCGCCGGACCGAACCATGCAAGCTTCCGCGTCGGCGCTACGTCGAGCAGTGCCTCGTGCAGCCTGCGGCGTGTGGCCCGCCAGTCGTCGAGCAACGCGGCGGCCGGGCGGCGTGCCTGCTCCTCAGCGGCTTTGTCGACGAACCCGGCGGGATCCTCGGCGGCGGCAGTGAGCAGCTGGTGGAACGCGGGCTCGTCGGTGACTGACGTCAGCGCCACCCGGTCGGTCCACAGTAGGTGGCCGATCTGGTGGGCGATGGTCCAGCCTGGTGCGGGGGTTGTTTGGCGCCAACGGCTTTCGGGCAGCGGCGCCACCAGCGCATCGAGTTCGTCGCTCTCGGCGCGCAGATCGTCGACGATCGGACCGGCATCGGTCATGCCGGCAACCCTAATGGGAATTGATCGGCGCGTCGTTGACGGGTTTGGGCCTGGTTGACGAGAGCCTGATCACCGAGCCGCTGGCCGGTGAGCACTGTGCAAGCCTTGGAATGCTGGTCGATTCCT
>JBLNEK010000021.1:0-3695 GCA_050262635.1 Candidatus Sericytochromatia bacterium
CGGACGGCGGGGCGGAGGGGCGCACGCCGGGCCGGCCCGGGGCGCTCTTCTGGGTGCGCATCGGCGACGGGTTGGCTGCGGAGGCGGATTTTGAAAAATGGCGCAAGGCGTTCTTGGCGTCGGCGCCGCGGTGCCGCTCGCGGCGGATGCCGTAGAGCGGGTCGCCCTTGCGACCACGGTGTCCCAGGGTCTGCTGCTGCATCCGGTGGCGAACCTCGTCCACGGCCTCGAAGCCGAGCCGCGCCACGTGGAAGGCGTCGAGCACCCGCACCGCGTGGGGCAGCTCGGTACGCAGCGCCGCGAAGCCGATGCCGGCCCGCCACGATTCCCCGTTCGACGATCTAGCTCGGGTAGGCGCGGCCGGAGCGGCCAGGCACGGCAGCCGGGCGGGCCGACCCGGGGACAGGTCGACGATGCGCGTGACGTACTGCGTCGAACCGGTGGCCGTGGCGCGCAGGCGGTCTCGTCGACGCCGAGCCCCACCACGCCGGCGAGCCGGTCCGGGTCGTTGACGAGCGGGGCGCTGTACTCCCGGAGCGTCCCCGCGGCACCCGTCAAGCACTGCCGGCGGATCCCGACCACGACGTCCGTCGCAACGAGGCGTGGGCGGGCTATCTCTTAAACCGTCTTTTGCGAGACGCCGAGATCGGCTGAGCCAACGCCGTGACGGCTTGAGTTGGGGCCCACCGGTCGACACGCCGCGGCGGTTGTGACGGCCTGAAGTGGCCCCACCCGGCCGTGATCATTGGTCCGTATGGCCGGATCGATGACCGCGGAAGGTGGGCTGGAGGGTGAGGTCGAGGGTGGAGCAGTTCGCGGCGATCCGCCGTGACCATCGGGTCGAGGGGCTGTCGGTCCGGGCGCTGGCCGAGAAGCATCATGTGCACCGGCGCACGGTGCGGCAGGCGCTGGAGTCGGCGATCCCGCTGCCGCGGAAGAGGCCGCGGCGGGTCGCCACGGCTGGAGCGGTTCAAGGCCGCGATCGACGACATGCTGCGCGGCGACCTGGAGGCACCGAAGAAGCAACGCCACACCGCCCGGCGCATCCTCGCCCGGCTCATCGACGAGCACGGGGCCGGCGATTTGTCGTGCTCGACGGTGCGCGACCACGTCCGCAAGCGCCGCCCGGAGATCCTCGCCGAGGCGGGCACGCCCCTTGAGCTGGGCTTCGTGCCGCAGACCCATCCGCCGGCGGGCGAGGCAGAGGTGGACTTCCACGACCTGTGGGTGATCTTGCGCGGGGTGAAGACGAAGACCGCGCTGGTCACCATGCGGCTGTCCTACTCGGCCCGGGCCGCGCACCGGGCGTTCCTGACCCAGGGACAGGAGGCGTTCCTGGAAGGCCACGTCCACGGGTTCGCCCGGCTGGGCGGGGTGCCGCTGGACAAGATCCGATACGACAACCTGACCAGCGCGGTCACCCGGGTGCTGTTCGGCCGCTCGCGGCAGGAGAACGAACGCTGGATCGCGTTCCAGTCGCACTACGGCTTCGAGTCCTGGTACTGCCAGCCGGGGCACGAGGGCAGCCACGAGAAGGGCGGCGTCGAAGGCGAAGGCGGCCGGTTCCGCCGCAACCATTGCGCGCCGATGCCGGTGGTGAACTCCCTTGAGGAACTCAACGCCCTGCTGCAGGCCTGGGACGACGCCGACGACGCCCGCCGGGTCGGCAACCGGGCGAGCAGCGTCGGGCAGGACTGGGCGGTCGAGAAGACGCTGCTGCGGCCGCTGCCGGCGGAGTCGTTCGACACCGCCCTCACGCTGACCCCCCGCGTCGATCGCTATGCGCAGGTGATGGTGCGCTGCAACCAGTACTCGGTGCCGGCCCGGTTCATCGGCCACCGGCTGCGGGTGAAGCTGTCCGCGTCGGCGGTCACCGTCTACGACCGCACCACCGTCGTGGCCCGGCACGAACGCGCGGTCGGCAAGGGCGTGAAGGTCCTCGACCTGGACCACTACCTGGAGATCCTGCGCCGCAAACCCGGCGCCCTGCCCGGCGCGACCGCCCTGGCGCAGGCGCGCGCGTCGGGGGCGTTCACCGCCGAGCACGACGCGTTCTGGGCCGCCGCCCGCACCGCCCACGGCGACCCGGCCGGAACACGCGCGCTGGTCGAGGTGCTGCTGCTGCACCGCCACCTCGACCGGGACGACGTCCGCGTCGGGATCAGCGCCGCGTTGTCGGTCGGTTCCGCCAACCCCGACGTCGTCGCGCTCGAAGCCCGCCAGGCCGCCGAGCGGCGCGGCGCCGGCACGCACAACGACGATGCGAGGGCACCGCACGGCGGTGTGGTCACCCTCGCCGAGCGGCGGGTGCCCGGCCTCCCCACCGATGGCCGGCCGCCGCCCTCGGTGGACAAGTACGACATCCTGCTGCGCCGGGAGTCGTCATGACCCGCCGGCGCGCGGTCACCGAGCCGGCCGCCGCCGCGGCGATCGAGCAGGGCTGTCGCATGCTGCGGCTCCCGACGATCCGGGACCGGTTCCCCGAGATCGCCGCCGCCGCCGAACGCGAGCACCTGTCGTACCTGGGGTTCCTCGCCGAACTGGTGATCGCCGAGTGCGACGAGCGCACCCACCGCCGCGCCGAACGCCGCATCCGCGACGCCGGCTTCCCCCGGCCCAAACGGCTGGACGAGTTCTCCTTCGACGCCAACCCGGCGATCAACCCGGCGGTGATCGGGCAGCTGGCCACCTGCGCCTGGGTGAAAGCCGGCCACCCCGTGTGCTTGATCGGCGACTCCGGCACCGGGAAAACGCATCTGCTCATCGCGCTCGGCACCCTCGCCGCCGAGGCCGGCTACCGGGTCCGCTACACGCTGGCCAGCAAGCTCGTGAACGAGCTGGTCGAGGCCGCCGACGACAAGCAGCTGACCAAGCTGATCAACCGCTACGGCCGCGTCGACCTGATCCTCATCGACGAGCTGGGCTACCTGCAGCTGGACCGGCGCGGCGCGGAACTGCTGTTCCAAGTGCTCACCGAACGCGAGGAACGCTCCGCCATCGCCATCGCCTCCAACGAACCGTTCTCGTCGTGGACGAAGACCTTCACCGACCCACGGCTGTGCGCCGCCATCGTCGACCGCCTGACCTTCGCCGGGCAGATCATCGAAACCGGCAGCCGCTCCTACCGCCTCGCGCACGCCCGCACCGCGCACCCGGCAAGCCGACCTGCCGAAGCATGACCACCATAAAGGGTCCTCACAGCCCCCCCGCTCGCATGACACGCTCACCCTCGCTCACCCCAGCGCGCGACGTCCCCCCGCCGCCAACCGCGAACAGCAGAACCGCGGCTGCCCGATCCACCCCGCCGCGACGCGCTCCCCAGCCCGCGAGCCCGCGGCCCGTTCCCCCGACGACCTCCCTCGTTTCCTCGCCGCCCGATCAGCGCCGCCGCTCGTCGGGCGTCAAGGCCGTTCGTCCTCGCGGCTGACGCCGCTGCGGGCGCTCCGCCTTGACCCCCGTCCTCCCGGCGACAACCACGGCAGCCATGAGGAAACGAGGGAGGAGCAGAAAACCCGCGCCCACGCAGGCGCCCCCCCACATCACCGCCGCGTTCCACATCAGCACCGACCGCTTCCAACCCACACGCACAGCCGCCAGCTCCCGTAAGTGGCGCCAGATCAAGCCGTCACGGTGGGGCCAACTCAAGTTGACATCGCGACATTCTGGCGAACCGTGACTCGGTACAGAGTCGGGGT
>JBLNEK010000022.1:0-10234 GCA_050262635.1 Candidatus Sericytochromatia bacterium
CCACGGCGACGCGCCCAAGCACAACGACCACGACCGCGCCCGGTCCCGAAGACGCGGCGCTGGATAAGCTCCAGAAGATCGCGGCGGACGACAAACCCGCTGTCGCGGCGATTCTCAATAACCGCTGGGTGCCCCAATTGAGTTCGAAGTACGAAGGCCTGCACGCTGAAGGAACTGTGTGGACCTACGCGAAGATCCTGCAGGAACACCTTGCACTTCGACAGCAATATCCGCGAGTCAGGCTTCTCTGGTCGAGCGACTGGCCGGTCTTCGAGCCCGGCTATTGGGTCACGATCGCGGGCCTCGACTACCTCGACTACCACGATGCGCTGGCTTGGTGTAATTCTCAGCTTCGGGATCGAGACCATTGCTTCGCTAAGTTCATAAGCACGACGCACGGACCCGGCGGCACCACACAGCTCAACCCGTAGGGGGGTCACTTCATGCCGCTGCGACACGTCGACCCGAACCGTCCGACCACGCCGGTGATGCGTGCATTCAACCGGTTCGCACGCTCGCGCACGGGCCAGTTCGTCGCGAAAAACGTTGCTTCCAAGACGGACCCGTGGATCGGGAGAGTCACCAACGGCCGGGTGAGCTGGGGCATGTTCAACGTGCCGTCGGCGACGCTGAAGATGACGGGCGCGAAGTCGGGTCAGCCGCGGCAGGCGCAACTGGCCTATTTCAACGACGGCAGCGACGTGATCGTCGTCGCCTCCAACTACGGCGGCGACAAGCACCCGCAGTGGTACTACAACCTCAAGGCGCACCCCGACTGCGAGTTGGGTGGAGAGACGTTCCGCGCCAGCGAGGTTACCGACTCGGCGGAGTACGAGCGCCTGTATGAGCTCGCCGAGCGGTACTACGGCGGATTCTCCGATTACAAAGCCAAGACCGCCCGCGTCGGCCGAAGGATTCCATTGTTCAGGCTGACGCCCGGCGACGGCTGACTCGCTGCGGCAGGCTCATTCCACGACCTTGAGGCCGATGACGCAGCCAACGATGCCGCACAGGAGGAGCAGCTTGATCACCGTTACCGACTCGGCGCCAGTGGCCATCGAGTAACCGACGGTAAGGCTAGCGCCGATCCCGACCCAAACGGCGTACGACGTCCCCAGAGGCAGCTCCCGCATCGCGTAGCCGAGCCCGGCCATGCTCAAGACGAGAGCAACGAAGAACACCAATGATGGGATGGGACTCCTGAAACCATGAGACTTGTCGAGCGCAGCGGCCCAAACAGCTTCTAGGACACCGGAAATGATCAAGACGAGCCAAGACACCACAACCTCCCAGGCGCCGTCTTGTCGCACGACCGGGTACGGCACCGCTCGTCCGGGAGCCCTGGGCAGGGCTCATGTCCGATCCTCTCACGGTTCCGCCCTCGTCAGTTCCACACGTAGAACCGCCGGGACGTCGTGCGGTCGCGGCTACCGTTTCGAGGCCGTATGGCGCTGGTTAGTGTCGGGGTCCCATCATGCCGCCCGGACCCATGCCGCCGGGTCCCATACCGCCGGGTCCCATCATGCCGCCGGGTCCCATGCCGCCGGGTCCCATCATGCCGCCGGGTCCCATCATCTGCTGCATCATCGCCGGCATTCCCTGCTGCACAAACCCAGTCACCTCGCGTGCGTGGGCGCGGATCACCTCTGTGATGTTGGGATCGTCAGCCGTTTCCTCGGCGATCACACCCCTTGCGGTCAGGGTCAACTGACGGCGGTAGCCGCTGGCATTTCGGAAGAGCGTGGGAAGCGTCGAGCTCATGCACATCACCTCGGCCCCGTCGCCGATATGCGAGTACATGCTTGACACATGCGCCTGTAGTTCGGCGGCAAGGTCGGGAGAGTTCGATTCAGTGGTGGTGCGAACGCCGCCCGGAATCTCCTCGACGGTGCGGCTGATCTCGTTGTGCCGCCTGAACATCTCCATGTAGCGGCTCATGTCGGCTGGCCCGCCCATCATGTCGCCGTCGGTGAGACGAATGGCCGGACCTGCTTCGTACGACGGCTCGAGACCGCGCACGGCGTAGCGCAGCCCGAGGACAGCTCCGATTCCTAGGGCACCAAGAGCTCCGATTGAGATGAGCGCCGCACGCCGGGTCAGCCTTGGCAGTACGCCAGCCGCGTCAACCGAGTCGGACATGATTCGAGATTACGCGTTCCGATGGTCCCCGGGAGGGACGACAGAGTCACTGCCCGGGCATCTGGCTCCCGGGCATCATCTGCCCGGGCATCATCTCGCTTCCGGGGACCATCTGCCCGGGCATCTGGCTTCCGGGCATCATCTGCCCGGGCATCATCTCGTTTCCGGGCATCATCATGCCCCCGGGCATCATCATGGTTTGGTCCATATACAGTCCGCAGACCGTCATCAGATTTGCAACTGGCTGGTGCATGTTCTGGAAGGCGGCAGCCACGTCGGGATGGGTGGCATTGTAGTCAGTCATCGCGGCCTGCCGCTGTTCGGCGGTTGGCATGTTGCGCGCATTCGTGATCGCCTGAGAAACGTCTGGATGGGCGTCGAGGTAATCGGCCATCTGGCTCATCGCGGTGGCATGCGTCCGCATCAGCGCAGCCGGAGAACACTGATCCGAAGACGGTTGGGCTTGCGCAGTACCGACCGAGGCGAACGCCACCGCTCCCACTGCCATCGCCGCCGTCCCTGCGCGGGCCACGCCCCGGAACCAACCACCATGTGCACCGTTACTCATCGTCATCACCCCTTCCGGGTGTTGCCAATGTTGATCGAATCCACCGCTCGTCACGGATAAGTCGAAAATAGCCCTACTTTGCGCGCCCCAACAGTGACAAGAGATTCCTCGCGCCGCCTGGGCGGATGCGAGCCAGCCGTGTCAGCCGGGCCACGCTGTACCGGACCTTGACCGAGCGGACGCGAGAACTGCTCGGACATAACGGCCGGCTCGCTCAGTTCCGTACGGGCTTGTCGTGCGCGACACCGTCGTGAGCGGGGTACGCGTGAATCAGGGCAGTGGTCAGCCTCGGAACTGCGTGGGTCAAATCGTGCTCGGCTTCGTGTGCGATGTGGTGTGCCTCGGTGAGATTGAGTGCAGGATCGACGTCCAGCTCCGCATCGGCGTGTAGACGGTGGCCGATCCATCGCATCCGCACGCTGCGCACAGATCGCACGCCCGGGCGAGCCGCCAGCGTTCGTTCAGCGGTCTCGACCAGTCTGGGATCGACACCATCGAGCAAGCGGCGGAAGACATCACGGACCGCCGTGCGGAGAAGCGCCAAGATCGCCACAGTGATCATTAGGCCCACAATCGGATCGGCCAGCGGAAAGCCCAGGGCGACACCGCCCGCGCTGAGCAGCACAGCGAGCGACGTAAAGCCGTCCGTCCGCGCGTGCAAGCCGTCCGCAACCAAAGCGGCGGAGCCGATCCGGCGCCCATTCCTGATCCTGTACAGCGCGACCCACTCGTTGCCGATGAACCCGATCAGCCCCGCCAGCGCAACCCAACCGACGTGTTCGATGGACTGCGGGTGGATCAGGCGCACGACGGCTTCATAACCGGCGATGATCGCCGACAGTGTGATCATCGCGACGACGAACAGCCCGGCGAGGTCCTCGACGCGCCCGAATCCGTAGGTGTACCGGCGCGTCGCCGCCTTGGTGCTCAGTGCGAACGCGATCCACAACGGCACCGCCGTGAGTGCATCGGAAAAGTTGTGGATGGTGTCGGCGGCCAGTGCCACCGATCCCGACACGACGACGATGACCACCTGTGCGAGTGCCGTGACACCTAGAACCAGGAGGCTGATCTTCACCGCGCGGATGCCTGCCTCCGAAGATTCCAGCGCGCTGTCCACACTGTCGGCCTCACCGTGGGAGTGGGGCGCGAATATCTCCTTGATCGCACCGGCCATCCCACGCCGGTGTTCGTGCGAATGGCCGTGGCCGTGGTCATCATCGCCGCGATGCGACGGGCCACGCCGAGTTAGGTGCGTCATGCTGTTAGCCCTCACGCGCTGCGGGAGTGGCTTCCAGGGACCGCAGAGCAGGGTTCTGGCGATGGTGAGGCGGCACGCCCGGGCCAGCGTGTTCGGCATTGAACACCGCGTCGATGACGAGCTGGCGGACGTGCTCGTTCTCCAGGCTGTAGAAGATCGTGGTACCGGCGCGGCGTGTGCGAACGAGTCGCGCCATCCGCAGCTTGGCGAGGTGCTGTGACACGGACGGCGCGGGCTTTCCCACCTGCTCAGCCAGCTCGTTAACCGACGATTCGCCCTCAGCCAAAGCCCACAACACCTGAACGCGAGTCGGATCAGCCAGCATCCGAAACACCTCCACGACCAACCGGACCTGGTCTTCGGCGATGGGTTGATGCTTATCTGCATTCATACGCAGATAATAGGCCGCGCGCCGACAATCGCGCCAATCAATAGCCGGGGGTGAGTCGTTGGTCCGACTGAAATCGCCACCTCCCAGAGGGGCCCAGCTCTCATTGCAAGAGAAATCACCTTGCGCCGCAATGTCTTTGGCCAAGTGGCTTGCGCCGTCGTTGCAGATGGCCAATTCACCGAACTGATGCAACACCGCAACCAGCTCACCCACGGCGGCCACCATCGATCGCCGCCTGGCTGAGGACACTGCCGAATTGTTTATCGATGTGGGTGTAAAGGGACAGCTACGAGTGAACAGGCGTTCGAGATGTCCAATACGTGCAGGCGCGGACCCGTGTCGTCCACAGGACCTTCGATGCCGGATCGTTTCCCGCTGTGGCATGCCGACGAAGTTAATGGGAGACCCTGTGCCAACAGCGGGGTTGCCTGTGAGTTTCCACAACGCTTTCCGGCCCTCTACCGCGCATTCGGCAACTTCCGCAATTCACAGTGACTTCATGGACGCTCATTAGGTTGTCCAGTTTCGGCTCGGGATACGCTGTACAGGCGCCGCCTCCGAAAGGATTTCCGCTATGGCGCAGCTGTTGCTCGTCGAGGACGACAAGACCATCGGCAAGGTGCTCACCGACGGCCTGCACACCCACGGCCACCAGGTCACGTGGTGCCGCTCCGGACGTGCCGCGTTGGGTGAAGCGGCCCAACGGGATTTCGACCTGGGGCTTCTCGACCTCGGCCTTCCCGACCTCGACGGAGTCGAAGTGTGTCGCCAGCTGCGCGCTACCCAGCCCGGCTGCGTAATCGTGATCCTCACCGCCCGCGATGCCGAAATCGACGCCGTCGTCGGTCTCGACGCCGGCGCCGACGATTACCTCACCAAACCATTCCGCTACCTTGAGCTGCTCGCGCGCATCCGCGCCCACCTCCGACGCGGACCCGTTCCCGCTGCGCCAGCGGAATCCCACGTCATCGGTGAACTGGTCATAAACCCCGCAGCCCGTACATGCACATTCGCTGAGCACCCCATAACCCTGCGTGGACGGGAATTCGATCTGCTCGCAAGACTGGCTGCCGAGCCCGACGTCGCGATCACCCGCGAGACCCTCATCGCCGACGTGTGGGATAAAAATTGGTTCGGCTCAACAAAAACACTCGACGTGCACATCGCAATACTCCGCAGAAAACTCGCCGCTGCAAGCACTACAAACCCCGCCCAGCCATCTGCGGCACCCCAGATCACCACGCTGCGCGGCTACGGCTACCGTCTCGATTCCTCCAATCCCACACGATGAGCGGGACCCGGAACCCAACAACCGGCGGTCAGACTGTCGGATGCGCAAACGCATCGTAAGCCTTGCGATGCTGGCCGCGACCCTCGCGACCAGCCTGTTCGGCATTCCTTTGGCACTGTTCGCGGCGCACTACTACCGCTCTGAACAGTCCGCTGAACTCGAACGCGCCGCCGACGCCGCCGCCATCGACGTAGCCGCCGACCTGTTCCACGGTCGGTTTGCCGGCGACCTGCCCAGGCCCCCGCGCGGCACAAGCCTCGCGATCTATGCTGCCGACGGCCGACTTCTCGGCGGTACGGGGCCAGCCACAGCCGATCCCGTCGTTACCCAGACCCTTGCGGACAGCACTGTCCACCACAAAAGCGAGGGCGGTTTGCTATTCTCCGCGGTACCCATCGCCGAGGGTGGCCACGTCGCTTACGCCATCCAGGCGACCACCTCCACCGCGCAGGTGTACCCGAGAATCCGGATCACCTGGCTGCTCATGGCCGCGCTGGGAGCGCTCGTACTCATCTTCACGTGGCAACTCGCGCGCTTGCAGGCGCGACGGCTGGCCCGTCCGCTCGAGCGCCTCTCAGCGGCCGCGAGCACACTTGGACACGGCGACTTCACCGTCCGCACCCGGCCCAGCGGCATCCCCGAGATCGACGCCGTCAACGCCGCACTCAATCAGACCGCCGCGCGGATTGGTGACCTTATCGACCGTGAACGCAAAGTTACCGGCAACGCCTCTCACCAACTGCGCACGCCCCTGACAGGGCTACGTCTCGGCCTCGAAGCGGCACTGCATTCCCCGAACGCCAACCACCATCGAGTTATTACCGACGCTATCGTCGCGACCGAGCGCCTCGACCACACCATCGACGATCTGATCGCTCTGGCCCGCGGCACGACGACCGCCACAGAACCGCTGGCCCTAGACGAGTTGCTCGCCGAGATAACCGACACCTGGCACAGTGTCCTCGCCGAGATCGGACGGCCACTGCGGATCAGCGCCGATAGCGGCCTACCGCGGTCACCGGCATCCTCTGCGGCGGTCCGCCAGATCCTCGCCGTGCTCATCGACAACGCCGCCCGGCACGGCGTCGGCGCGGTCACCGTCCATGCGCGCGACGCGGGCGCTGCGGTCGCGGTGGACGTATCCGATGAAGGAACCCAACTCGACGGTGACGAAACTGACCTGTTCGATCGCCACCCAACCGGCGGTCACGGAATCGGGCTTTCATTGGCGCGCAACCTTTCTGAAGCCGAGGGCGGCCGCCTGCGTCTCAGTAACCGGACCCCCACCACCTTCACACTTTTCGTGCCCAGCTCACCCCAATCAACATCGTCCGAAGAAACCGTGGCGCCCTAGGTGCCGGCCAGCCACCAATCGCTGTTCGGGGCCCCGGGGTGAAGCAGGGTCGCGGCACCAAAAAGCCAAACCGTGCCCTTAACTGAGGCTCCACGTACGTTAACCATCGGCTTCCTAGCCTCGGACCTGTCGATCCCGCCGCGAGCAGCATCCTTGCGGCCCGATCTTCGGAACCTATCGCTGCCGAAGGTGTGATGGGGACCGGCGTCGGTCCGTGTCCCCTTCAGGCACGCGCGGCTGAACTGGGGTATTCCCCTGAGAGGAGTAAACGATCGTGGAGAGTGGACCTGAGGCTACAGTAATTTCCCTTAATGAATATCCGGCTTCTGCTGTCGCTGGCGGGCGTGCAAGGCAGCGTGTCGATCACATATACCGGCAACATTCGTCGATGTTGTCCCGGCAGAACGGCGGCGCCGCCGACGAGGACATCGTGGCGGTCGTCCATGACATCGAGAGGCGGCGCAACGCCGCCAGGGAGGCCCCCGACCGACCAGATGAGCTGGGCCGCCGGATCGGCGCGATCGCGGAGTTCCTGCGCCGCCGGCTGACCGGCGACTATGCGGTGGATGAGTTCGGCTTCGACCCGCACTTCACCGACGCCGTCGTCATGCCTTTGCTGCGAACTTTGTTCAGGTCCTGGTTCCGCGTCGATGTCAGTGGCGTCGAGAACCTGCCAGAAAGCGGGGCTGCGCTGGTGGTGGCGAACCATGCCGGGGTGTTGCCATTCGACGGGTTGATGGCATCGGTCGCCGTGCACGACAAGCACCCGGCGCATCGGTCGTTGCGGTTGCTGGCCGCCGACATGGTGTTTGACAGCCCGCTAGTCGGTCAACTCGCCCGGAAGGCGGGTCACACGATGGCCTGCACCGCCGACGTGCATCGGTTGTTGTCCACGGGTGAACTGACCGCAGTGTTCCCGGAGGGATACAAGGGGCTGGGCAAGCGATTCAATGATCGCTACAAGCTGCAGCGGTTCGGCCGGGGCGGGTTCGTGTCGGCGGCGCTGCGGGCCAAAGCGCCGATTATCCCGTGCTCGATCGTCGGGTCCGAGGAGATCTACCCGATGATCGGCGACCTGAAGCTGCTTGCCCGGCTGTTCGGGTTGCCCTACTTCCCGATTACCCCGCTGTTCCCGCTCGCTGGCGCGGCGGGGCTGATTCCACTGCCGTCGAAATGGCACATCGAATTCGGGGAGCCGATCCCGACATCCACCTACGACGACTCCGCGCGGGAGGACCCTATGCTCGTCTTGGAGCTGAGTGATGATGTGCGCGAGATCATCCAGCGGACGGTCTACCGGCGACTGATCAATCGGCGCAATACCTTCCTCGGCTGACAAATTCAGCGAAGCCGAAAAGCACAGCCCGAAACGCGATTGGCACAGCCCAAACGCGGTAAGGAGGAAATGAGTGTGACTCGACACCGACAGGATGGAGGCCGCGTCGGCGCCGCCTGCCGCAAGCAGCGACAAATCTCGTGGCTAGACCCGAGTGGTACCGACAACCACCTTCTGGCCCACATCACCGCAACCGCTGTTCTGCTGGTAGCACTCGCAGCGCTAGCGATCTCGCTCCTGATTGGCCCGCGCCAACCCAGCAGACCTACGCGCGTCAGTCATGTCGCCGGCGCGCATTCTTCGCTAGTGAAGCCGCATACAGCCACGTCGAACCGACTGAGGTCCTAGCCCAAGACAGACGAATTTCTCGAGGACTCAGTTTCCCTGCGAACACCAAAGATATTGCAAGGACTCGGCAATGAACCTGCGCGACCCCGAAAGCGACCTCATACCGTCGTAGGGGAACTGAGCGGCCCGTCGCCATCTGCTGGGTTGTTCTATGTGGCGATTTAGGTGGATGGTCAAAGGAGGACGCAATGCTGAATCGCACGGCACACCGAGGGATTGTCGTGGGAGTGGATGGATCAGCTCATTCCCACGTGGCCGTCCGGTGGGCGGCACGCGAGGCTGTGATGCGCCATGTCGCGCTCACAATCGTGCACGTGCTCCCCATCCCGTTGGAGGGATGGACCGAATGGGCTTACATGCCAACGGAACTCGGCCCACTGCAGGACAAAAGAGGCCAGCAGATCATCGACGAAGCGACCCGCGTGGCCAAAGACGCCACCACGGACGGCGGTCACGTACAGATCGACACCGAAATGTACTTTTCCCCGGCCGTCTCCACCATGGTTGTGCTCACCGAGGACGCGCAGATGGTCGTGGTCGGATGCCGGGGGCACGGAGTGCTGCGCCGGATCCTGCTTGGATCAATGAGCACCGCCTTGGTCCAACACGCGAAATGCCCCGTCGCCGTCATCCATGACGAAGTCGTTCCGGCGCTCCGGGCCCCGGTGTTAGTGGGCATTGACGGCTCACCGGTGTCGGAGCTAGCCACCGCGATTGCATTCGACGAAGCTTCATCGCGTGGAGTCGACCTCGTGGCCCTGCACGCCTGGAGCGATGCCGACGTCGCCGACATGCCGGCCGTGAACTGGTTGGTGGTCGGCCCGGAGGCAGAAGAGACGCTCGCTGAGCGGTTGGCCGGCTGGGAAGAGCGCTATCCGGATGTCCGTGTGCGTCGCAGGGTCGTAGCCGACGGCCCTGCCCGCCATCTGCTCAAAGAGTCCGAGTCCTCGCAACTCGTTGTGGTCGGTAGCCACGGGCGGGGCGGATTCGCCGGCATGCTGCTCGGGTCGGTGAGCACCGCGGTGGTGCATGCAGCCCGCATCCCTGTGATCGTCGCGCGGCAGGGCTAGTCGACGCATTCATTATCGAACCACCCTCGGGGTACGCGGCGCTCACCCAGCGGCACGCACCTCACCACGACGGATTTCTCAAGATCGTTATGCTTTGACCTGTACTAACTTTGGTGGGCGCGGACGGGATCGAACCGCCGACCGCTGGTGTGTAAAGGCGAACCGGGGCACTGGTCACGGCCGTGGCAGGTCATCTACCTGTACAAATGTGATTCCGTGTCATCTCGAAAATGCCCTCTCGGTAAGCAAATTGTGGGCACGGTGTGGGCACGCGCAGCAAGGACGAAGTCCCGTTGACGTAGAGAGCTACCACGCAGGATCGACTGACAAGTACCTACTAAAAGGCCGCCCATCCCTAAGCCTCGATTCACCGACTGCTTGGTAGCCGGCGGGGTGTCGGAATGAGGAAAGTGCCCTCTGAGCTGGGATGATTGGTGTTGTCAGGCAACAATCGGGTCCAGTTCGGAAAGGCACTT
>JBLNEK010000023.1:0-9130 GCA_050262635.1 Candidatus Sericytochromatia bacterium
AGAGGGAGCCGCCAAGTTGGAAACCGTTTCCATTAGGGGTCAGGTTACATGCGTGCTCGCGCATGCAACAGGGCGTTCTGGCGGCCCGTCGACGCCGACAGTGCGCTCAGCTGCGCGACACGCCGGTGCGCCGTCGCCGCATTCACGCTCGGCGGGCAGCGGACTCGGCGGGGCAGCGGACGCGGGGGCAGCGGACTCGGGGGGGCAGCCGGATGAACGGTGGTTACTCTGGTGACCCGTGGCTTCCGTGATCGATACCGTCGTCAACCTGGCCAAGCGGCGCGGCCTGGTGTACCAGTCCGGCGAGATCTATGGCGGCCTGCAGTCGGCATGGGACTACGGCCCGCTGGGTGTCGAGCTCAAGGAGAACATCAAGAGGCAGTGGTGGCATGCGGTGGTGTCGGGCCGCGACGACGTCGTCGGCATCGACAGCTCGATCATCCTGCCGCGCGAGGTGTGGGTGGCCTCCGGTCACGTCGAGGTGTTTCACGATCCTCTGGTGGAGTGCCTGCGCTGCCACAAGCGGCATCGTCAGGATCACATGCAGGAGGCGTACGCGGCGAAAAAGGGCCTCGGCGAACCGGATTCGGTTCCGATGTCCGAGATCGTCTGCCCGGACTGCGGCACCAAGGGCCAGTGGACCGAGCCGCGCGAGTTCAACATGATGCTCAAGACCCACCTTGGCCCGATCGAAACCGAGGAGGGGCTGCACTATCTGAGGCCCGAGACTGCGCAGGGCATCTTCGTCAATTTTGCTAACGTCGTGACGACGTCGCGCAAGAAGCCGCCGTTCGGAATCGGTCAGATAGGCAAGAGCTTTCGCAACGAGATCACCCCGGGCAACTTCATCTTCCGCACGCGTGAGTTCGAGCAGATGGAGATGGAGTTCTTCGTTGAGCCGGACACCGCGCCCGAATGGCATCAGTACTGGATCGACACTCGACTGCAGTGGTACCTCGACCTCGGCATCGACCGAGACAACCTGCGGCTGTTCGAACACCCCAAAGACAAGCTGTCGCACTACTCCGACCGCACGGTCGACATCGAGTACAAGTTCGGCTTCCAGGGCAATCCGTGGGGAGAGCTGGAAGGGGTGGCCAACCGCACCGATTTCGACTTGAAGACCCACTCCCAGCACTCCGGCGTCGACCTGTCGTTCTACGACCAGGCCAGCGACACCCGCTATATACCGTACGTAATCGAACCGGCGGCGGGGCTGACGCGGTCGTTCATGGCGTTCCTGATCGACGCCTACAGCGAGGACGAAGCACCGAATGCCAAGGGCGGCATGGACAAACGGACGGTGCTGCGGCTTGACCCGAGGCTGGCGCCGGTGAAGATCGCCGTGCTGCCGCTGTCCCGGCACGCCGACCTGTCGCCGAAAGCACGCGATCTCGCCGCCGAGTTGCGCAAGTGCTGGAATGTCGATTTCGACGACGCGGGCGCGATCGGGCGGCGGTATCGCCGCCAGGACGAGATCGGCACACCCTATTGCGTCACAGTCGATTTCGACACGCTCGAGGACCGGGCCGTCACCGTACGCGAGCGGGACGCGATGACGCAGGAGCGCATCGGGATCGACGCCGTCGCGGACTACCTGGGCGCGAGACTGCGCGGCTGCTGAGTATTTCCTTCGAGACAACTGTAAACAGCGGTTGACCGGACTATGATGACACCCGACCTAGGTGGTGGTCGTCATGTATTTGACCCAGGGGTTGCGGCGCGCAGTGCAGATCTGCCCGCGAGGGCAATCGACCGTGTTCGGGGGGCGGCGGCGGACGTGGGCCGAGACGGCTGAGCGGGTCGCGCGTGTCGCTGGCGGATTGAAAGAAGTTGGTGTCGGGACTGGTGATCGCGTGGCGATCCTCGCGCTCAACAGCGACCGTTACTTCGAGCTCATGTACGCCATCCCATGGGCGGGTGCGGTCATGGTGCCGGTCAACACGCGGCTCGCGACGCCCGAGATCCGATATGTGCTCGAGGATTGCGGCACGCGAGTGTTGTTCGTCGACGGCGACATGAAAGTCCACGCTCAAGCCGTCGCTAGCCAGATGCCGGCGGTGGAGGCACTCTTCTATCTCGACGATGACGCATCCCCAGCCGGCATGAGGTCCTACGAGGAGCTCGCGGCCGCGAACCCGATTGCAGACGCTGGCGCCGGTGGCGATACCTTGGCGGGTCTCTTCTACACCGGAGGTACGACCGGGAAGTCCAAGGGCGTCATGCTGAGCCACAACAACCTTGTGTGGAATGCGATGAACGTGATCGCCGCCTTGCACTACGAGCAGGACATGACATTTCTGCATTCTGCGCCGATGTTCCATCTTGCCGACGGCTCTGCCACCTTTGGAGTCACGACCGCCGGTGGCTGTCATGTGTTCGTGCCGCGCTTTGACGCCGCCGACTGCCTGCAGACAATGGAACGCGAGAACGTCACACACGCCGTGTATGTGCCGACCATGCTCAACATGCTGATCAATCACCCGACGGTGAGCGATTTTGATCTGTCGAGCCTCAGATACATCCAGTATGGCGGCTCACCGATGGCAGAAGGCATGCTGCGCAAGGCACTTCGTGTCTTTCCGACAAGCCGGTTCCTGCAGGGCTACGGCATGACCGAAGCGGCGCCCGTCTTGACCGTGCTGCCGCCGCGCTACCACTCCGTCGAGGGACCCGATGTCGGACGCCTCAAATCATGCGGTCAGGCCGCCCACACGGCGGAGCTGAAGATCGTCGACGAAAATCGCCGAGAAGTGCCTCGCGGGACAATCGGTGAAGTCGCGGCCAAGGGGCCGATGATCATGCTGGGATACTGGGGCAAGCCGCAGGAGACAGCATCCGTGCTGTCCGACGGTTGGTATTACAGCGGAGACGCGGCGTTCATGGACGGCGAGGGCTTCGTCTTCATCGTCGATCGAATCAAAGACATGATCATTTCGGGCGGGGAGAACGTGTACTCGGGCGAGGTCGAGCACGCCATCTCCCTGATGGCCGGAGTCCTGGAGATCGCTGTCATCGGCATCACGGACGACAAGTGGGGCGAGGCTGTGCATGCCATCGTGGTGCCGCAGGAGGGGGCGACCCTTACAGCCGACGACGTGATCGAGCACTGTCGGACGCAGATTGCTGGCTACAAGTGCCCGCGTTCAGTCCAATTCAGGGAAGCGCCGCTGCCGAAATCAGGCGCTGGAAAGGTGCTCAAACGCGAACTGCGCGAGTCATTTACGGCGCCCAGCAGACACACAGTCGCCCATTCAGTACCTGAATAAGGGTTTTTTGGGTCTGCTCGCCGCTGAGAGCGCGTCAGAAGCGGCCGCCGCCGCCGAAGAAGTCGCCGCCCGACGGGCCCGAGGAACCGCCGAAGCCGGTAGAACTCCAGCCGCCGCCCCAGCCGCCGAACCCTCCGCGCATCGCGCCGCTCAGAATGTTGCCGATGATGATCCCGCCGATCATCGCGCCCATGTTCGAGCCACCGCCGCCGCCGAACCGCCCGACGTACATGCGCTCCGCGTTCTGAACGTCGGCGTTAGCCAGTGACTGTGCCTGGGCCGCAAGCATCGAGGCACCGTTGGCGTAAGCGATCGCATCGTTGAGGTTGCCGGCCCTCGTCGCCTGTGCCGCCTGCAGCTGGCGGACGGCCTCCGCGAGTCGCGTGCGAGCCTCCGGGCCGACGCTGCCCCGGTGAGCGTCGATGTAATCCGAGACCCCGCGCACCCGCGACTGCGCAGTGAAGTGCGCCTGGTCGAACGTCCGGGCCAGCCGTTCGGTGACCTCCCGCTCCTGAGCCAGGCCGGCCAGCAGGCGGTCGAGCTCGGCGTCGGCCTTGGTCAGTTGCGTGAATGCGCCCAGCGGGTCGGCGGATCCGTGCGCTTGCGCGTTCTGCACCGCGGTGGCGGCCGCCCCGCGGGCGGTGGCAAGCTCGCCCGCCCGCGGTACGTTGCCCTGGCGAAGTTGCGCGTCTGCCGCGGCGATCCCGTTCTGGATGTCCGCGATCGCCGACGGCAGCATCGCCGCGGCCCGCTTAATGTCGCTCTCCGCGGAGTCCACAGCGTCCAGAATCGAACGGGCCTGCGCCAGTGCGGCTTCCGCCGCCCGCACAGTCTCCACCAGCTCAGCCGACTGGCCGGCTACCGGACGCGTCGCCAATTCCCGCGCGCGGGTGATGTTCTCCTCGGCGAACGTCACCCGCTGCTGCGCATCGTCCACGTTGCCGGACACCGAAGCCAAAGCGGCGGCGTCGAATTCGCTGCGCAGCGCGCCCAGCTTATGCCGGGACGGTTCGATCCTCGCGGTGATGTCGACGACCTGCTGGGTGAGGGTGTCCAGCTTGGCCGGCGCGTTGATCACCAGGTCACGCAACTGGTCGAACGCCTCTTTCTGGTTCTCGAGCTCACGGTCGGCGGTGGCGGCGGACACGATGACGCGGGTCAACAGGTCCCGGCGCTGCGCCGGCGTCTCGGGTATTGCGTCGTCGAGCTGCTGGCGAACCGTGAACGCCTGCGCCAGCGCGGCTTTGGCATTGTCGACCGCCCGGGTGAAGGGTTCGGTCCGGGCGGCGCCGAACTCCTCGACCGCCAGCGCCAGCTCGTTCTCGCTGCTGCGCACCGCGTTGTCCACCTCGACGACTTTCTCGCGGGAGAGGTCGTCGAGCGCGTCCAGTGACACCGAGGCCAATGCGTTCGGGTTCGTCGAATCCACACGGCGCGCCGCGACGAATTCTGCGGCCCGTCTGCGCCGTCGCAACCACCTCGTCAACGCCAGCAGCACCGCCAGCGCGAGCACGATGACGCCGACGATGGCGAGCAGCACGCCCCATGACATGCCACCGCTGGAACCGCTCGCGCTATTCAGCCCGCTGGCGGCAGCCATGGCGGCCTGGGCCCAGTTACCCGCGCGCAGCGCCGGCTCGATCTGGTCGCGCTGCAGAGCCGAGACCTCGCCGGCGGTGACGTTATCGATGGTGTCGGGGACCAGGAACGCGTACGCGCGGTCATCGGTGGCCACCGCGAGCAACGCGTCTGACCTGCCGAGATCGCTTGTCCGATAAGTGCTTTGAGCCCAGCTCTTGCCGTCTTGGCCGGAGAAGTCGTCGACGAAGACGATCCACAATCGGATCTTGCGGTCGTCGTAGAGCTTGTTGATCGCTGATTGGACCTGATCCTGCGCGTCGGCGCTGAGCGCACCCGCGTTGTCGGTGATGTAGGTGGCCAGCCGCAACGGCGGCTCGGCCGCGGCGGCGGGAGCCACCAGCAGGGCCGCGGTGAGAACCGCAAGGACGAGGCCGAGCAGACGGGCGGCAGGACAACGCATGCTCGCCAATGTAGTGGGAGTGGCTGGCAGACTGAGCGTCGGTGACCGTGCCTGAGCCTGGCTATGACGCGCACGACCGCGAGCGAATGGTGGTCGAGGCGCCGAAGAATGCCGCCCTCAGCGGAACGGCGCCCGAGCACCGCACCGATTTCGCCCGAGACCGGGCCCGGGTCCTGCACAGCGCCGCGCTGCGGAGGCTGGCGGACAAGACGCAGGTCGTCGGGCCGCGGGAGAGCGACACCCCGCGCACCCGGCTGACGCATTCCCTGGAGGTCGCGCAGATCGGCCGTGGCATGGCGGTGGGTCTCGGCTGCGACCCGGACCTCGTCGACATGGCCGGTCTGGCCCACGACATCGGTCACCCTCCGTATGGGCACAACGGCGAGCGGGCGCTCGATGAGCTCGCCGCCGCCCATGGCGGCTTCGAGGGCAACGCGCAGAACCTGCGGATCCTCACCCAGCTGGAGCCGAAAAGCCTTGACGCGCAAGGGCAGAGCGCGGGCCTGAATCTGACCCGCGCCGCGCTCGACGCGGTGACGAAGTACCCGTGGCTGCGTCGAGACGACCGGCGCAAGTTCGGCGCCTACGCCGAGGACGCCGACGTGCTCGCCTGGGTGCGCGCAGGAGCCCCGCCGGGCCGGCCGTGCCTGGAGGCGCAAGTGATGGACTGGGCCGACGACGTCGCCTACTCGGTGCACGACGTCGAGGACGGCGTGATCTCCGGGCGCATCGACCTGCGGGTGCTTGCCGACGACGACGCCGCGGCGGCGCTCGGGCGGCTCGGCGCGCAGAACAGTGGGCTCGGAGCCGACGACCTGGTCGCCGCCGCGGGCCGGCTCTCGCGGCTGCCCGTCGTCGCCGCCGTCGGCAAGTACGACGCGACGCTGGCGTCGTCGGCCGCATTGAAACGGCTGACCAGCGAACTCGTCGGTCGGTTCGCGAACGCGGCGATCGCCGAGACCCGGAAGGCGGCCGGGTCCGGGCCGCTGACACGCTACGACACGGACCTGCGGGTCCCCGGACTGGTGCGCGCGGAGGTGGCCGTGCTGAAAACGCTGGCGCTCCAGTTCATCATGTCTGACCCGCGACACCTGCGACTTCAGGAGCAGCAGCGCGACCGCATCCACCGGGTGGCACGCTGGCTGCTCGCCGGCGCACCCGCCACTCTCGACCCGCTGTTCGTTCCTGCGTTCAACGCCGCCGCCGACGACGGGCAGCGCCTGCGAGTGATCGTCGACCAGATCGCGTCGTTCACGGAAGGCCGCTTGGAGCGTCTGGAGCCCGCTCTAGACTGAGCCGATGGCAGGCACGCGGATCTCCGATCGCGACATCGCCGCCATCCGCGAACGCAACCGCATCGACGAGGTCGTCGGCGACTATGTGCAACTGCGCCGTGCGGGTGTCGGCTCGCTGAAGGGGCTGTGCCCGTTCCACGACGAGAAGTCGCCGTCGTTTCATGTGCGGCCCAACCACGGCCATTTCCACTGCTTCGGCTGCGGTGAGGGCGGCGACGTGTACGCGTTCGTGCAGAAGATCGAGCACGTCACCTTCGTCGAGGCCGTCGAGCGGCTGGCCGACCGGATCGGCTACACGATCACCTACACCGGCGCCCCCTCGGCCGTGCAGCGCGACCGCGGCAGCCGCAGCCGGCTGATCGCGGCGAACGCGGCCGCGCAGGAGTTCTACGCCGAGGCGCTGCAATCCGAGGAGGCAGCACCGGCCCGTCAATACCTGGTTGAGCGGAACTTCGATGCCGAGGCGGCGCGCCGCTTTGGCTGCGGCTTCGCCCCGTCCGGGTGGGACTCGTTGACAAAGCATCTGCTGCGCAAGGGTTTTGAGTTCAAGGAGCTGGAGGCGGCCGGGCTGTCGCGGGAGGGCCGCCGCGGGCCGATGGACCGGTTCCACCGCCGGCTGCTGTGGCCGATCCGGGCCAGCAGCGGCGAGACCATCGGGTTCGGCGCTCGTCGCATCTTCGACGACGACCCGATGGAGGCCAAGTACGTCAATACCCCCGAGACGGTGCTGTACAAGAAGTCGGCGGTGCTGTTCGGCATCGACCTGGCCAAGCGCGACATCGCCAAGGGGCACCAAGCCGTTGTCGTCGAGGGCTACACCGACGTCATGGCGATGCATCTGGCCGGGGTGACCACCGCGGTGGCGTCGTGCGGCACGGCCTTCGGCGAGGAGCACCTGGCGATGCTGCGCCGACTCATGATGGACGACAGCTTCTTTCGCGGCGAACTGATCTACGTGTTCGACGGCGACCAGGCCGGACAGGCGGCCGCGCTCAAGGCGTTCGACGGGGAGCAGAACCTGGCCGGGCAGTCGTTCGTGGCGATCGCCCCCGACGGCATGGACCCGTGCGACCTTCGCTTGAAGGCCGGCGACGGCGCGCTGCGCGATTTGGTGGCTCGGCGCACGCCGCTGTTCGAATTCGCGATCCGCTCAGCGCTTTCGGAGATGGACCTGGACAGCGCCGAAGGCCGGGTAGGTGCGCTACGCCGCTGCGTGCCGATGGTGGCGCGGATCAAGGACCCCACGCTGCGCGACGAGTATGCCCGGCAGCTGGCCGGGTGGGTCGGCTGGGACGACGTTGCTCAGGTGATTGGCCGGGCGCGCGAAGAGGGGCAGCGGCGGGGAGGGACGCTGCGCCGCGAGTCCCGGCGTGCCGCGGCGGCGGCTCGGCCATCGGCGAGGCGGGAGGGGTCGGTGGAGCGGCCGGATCCACGCGATCCGACGCTGTGGCCGCAGCGCGAGGCACTGAAGGGGGCGTTGCAGTATCCGGCGCTGGCCGGGCCGGTGTTCGACTCGTTGCCGGTGGAAAGCTTCACACATCCCGGCTATGCCGCGGTGCGGGCGGCGATCGAGGCGGCGGGCGGTACCTCGGTCGGGCTGACCGGCGCGGCATGGATCGACGCCGTCCGTCAGGAAGCCACCGCTGCGGGGCCGCTGGTCAGTGAGCTGGGCGTGGAGACGATCCGCGTCGACGACGACGAGAAGCTGCCCCGCTATGTCGGCGGTGTAATGGCCCGGCTGCAGGAGGTGTGGATCGGCAGGCAGATCGCGGAGGTGAAGTCGAAGCTGCAGCGGATGTCGCCGATCGAGCAGGGCGACCAGTACCACGCGCTGTTCGGCGAGCTCGTCGCGATGGAGGCGTACCGACGCAGCCTGCTGGAGCAGGCAAGCGGGGACGGCAACGACCTGTCCGCTTGATCGTCAGCGCTGGGGCTGCGGGACCTCCGGCTGGAACACGATGGTCGTCTCGTCGATCTCGGTCAGCGTGACCATGGGCGCGTCGGGGGAGAGGCGGTTGGCCAGCTTGCGGCGGCCCGCGTCGATCACCGTCTTGGTGGCGGGACTGCTGGTCACTGCTTTGCAGGTGCCGACGATCTGCTCGTAGCGGCGGCGGCCGGCTTTCGTCCCCAACACGTAGCCTGCGGCCAAAGCGACGGCGTAACCGATCACTGTCGTCCCCTCCACGTAGTGCTGCGTGGTCCATCCTGCCTGATGGCTCGAGCAGGCGCGTGTCTTGGCGTCCGATGGTGCCCGTACGCTAGAGTCGTCCCGCATCGCACGTGGGTGAGCAATCCCCTGTAGCTCAATTGGCAGAGCATTCGGCTGTTAACCGAAGGGTTGCTGGTTCGAGTCCAGCCGGGGGAGCCAGGTCAGAGGCAGTTTTGGAGAGGCCCGGGCCATAACCGGGCCACAGTGCCGCCGATCCACCCGTATATAGAGGAAGCCACGCCCGCCCGTCAGCCGTGGGCCGGGCAGCCGCCGTCGGCCAGCGCCCGGTCCGACTCGGCGGCGGCGGTGTGGAACG
>JBLNEK010000024.1:0-11851 GCA_050262635.1 Candidatus Sericytochromatia bacterium
ATCCTGCACGGCTGCCTACGCCACCACACCCGCTACGACGAACACAAAGCCTGGGCACACCGTCAACCAGGACCAAACATCCAAGCGGCTTGACAACTTACGGTCCTGGGATGTCTAACCGCTCAGCTCCTCACCATGACCACTACCAAGGCTGTACCCACCACCAAAGCCCAAGTCAACAAGCGCGCACGTTCACGTGAGGCAACGAATCCGCCTTCGCGCGCATCTTGACATGAGGCAACAGGGTGACAGCTTCATCGGCGAAGTCGCTCTGGTCATTACGCCTAATCGACCGGCGGAATCAACGCGAAGTAGCTCTCTTCCTCGACAGAGAAGTGCAATGACAACAACGCGTGCAGCCCGTACAGGCAGGCCAACAGATCGTCGGCCTGGTCGTCTCGGATTCCGCCTGCGGCGTCCGCGGCTTCCCGATGAGCATGCAGCCGCCCGGCCAGCCGGTCGATCTCGCCGTGCATCCGGCTCATCGTGGTGGTGGCCTCCGCACTGCCCAGCGGCCGAGCAAGGGCCGGATACAACATCCGGTCCTCGGCATGCTCGTGCGGTAGCAGCGTGGAGCGCATGAAATCGTCCGCGCGACCAAGCAGCGCCGAGGCACTCGCCCGTTGTCCGCTGGTCAGCAGCTGGCCGACGTCACGCAGCCACGACAACTCCCGGCGCATCTCGTCGTGCTCGGCCGAGAACCGGCGGATTAGGCCGGTGGTGGCGGGATCGATGGTCGGCGCCGTCGGGTCGCGGCCGCGCAGCGCGCGCAGTGCGTTCACAATCACGGCGACGTCGATCGCCTCCTGCAGCAGCGCTCCGGCGGCGGGCGGTATAAATCCGAACGCAGCGAAGCCCATCGCCACCAGCGAGAGCGCCATGCCGATCCCCGCGCTCTGCACCGCGATTCGTCGTGAACGCCGGGCGATCACCATTGCATCGGCGAGCCGGTCGAGTCGGTCGGTGGTGAGGACGATGTCGGCAGCCTCCGAGCTGGCAGTGGATCCGTGCACGCCGATCGCGATGCCCACATCCGCGGCCGCGAGCGCCGGAGCGTCGTTGACACCGTCGCCCACCATCGCGGTCACCGCGCGCTCGCACTCGGCGCGCACGCCGGCAACCTTGTCAGCCGGGGTCTGCTGGGCGCGCACATCGTCGAGTCCCAGCACCGAGCCGATCTGCTGTGCGGGGGCGGGACGGTCGCCGGTCAACATCACCAGGCGCGAGAGGCCCGCCGAGCGCAGTCGGCGGATGGTCAGAGGTGCGTCCGGGCGCACCGGATCAATGAAAACGATTGCGCCAGAAAGACGTTCGTCCACACTCACCCAGGCGATCACCGCACCGTCGAACGCCGCACGCGTTTCGGCCGCGGTGGCCCACTGCGGCGAACCCGGCGGCAGTTCACGGGTTCCCACGGCCACACGCCTGCCCTCGACCGTGGCGATCACTCCGCGGCCCGCCTCCTCCACCACGTCGGCGGGCACGCTCAGCGGAAGCTGTTGGCTCACCGCCTCTTCGACGATCGCGCGGGCCATCACGTGCGGCGATACCTGGTCGGCCGAGGCGGCGAGCCGCAGTACCTCTGCCGGCGTCCAATCCGGTGCGACGATCACATCGGTGCCGCGCGGACGTCCGGTGGTCACCGTACCGGTCTTGTCCAATACCAACGTCGTTGCCCGCCCGAGGTTCTCGAGGGCACCACCGTCCCTGATGACGACGCCGATCCGCGACGCTCGCGACAGGCCCGAGACGATCGCCACCGGCGCGGCCAGCAACAGCGGGCACGGCGTGGCGACGACGAGCACCGCCACGGCACGCTCGGCGGACCCGCTGAGCAGCCACGCCAGACCGGAAACAGCCAGCGCCAGAGGCAGGAACCACGCGGCGACGCGATCGGCGAGACGCACCACCGGTGCGCTCTCGGCGGCGGCTTGCTGCGCCAGCCGCACAATGCCTGCGTAGGTGCTCTCGGCCGCCGGGGCCATGGTGTGGATCTCCAGGGCCGCACCGGCATTGACAGCCCCGCTGCGCACCGCTTGCCCGTTTTGATACTCGACCTGCAGGGACTCGCCGGTCAGCACGGACTCGTCGAGTATCGCCCACTCCGAGGTCACTCTCGCGTCCACCGGAAGCATCTCGCCGGGCCCGACAACCAGCACGTCACCGACCACCACCTCGTCGACCGGTACCGTCTCCAAGCCGTCCTCCGTTCGTCGACGCGCGACCCGGGGGGCACGTTCGAGCAACGACCGCAGGTCCTTGGCCGCGCGCCGCTCCGCGGCATCCTCGAGCGCCTGGCCCGTAGCCAGCATCACGCCGATCAGTGCGCCCGCCAGGTACTCCCGAACAGCCAGGGTGCCAGCCAGTGACAGTACGGCGATGACGTCGGCGCCCAGGTGGCCTCGGCGCAGTGCCGCCACCACCCACCAGACCGCTGGTCCGATAGCGACCAACGTGCCCGCGGCCCAGCACATGTCGGCGATATCACGAGACCCGGCCAGCCACGCGACGCCACCGGCGACGAGCGCAACGATCGTCGCGACGAGCAGGGTTCGGATTACCGTCCGGCGCACGATGACATTGTTCATCCGGCCGGCGACGCGATGCGTCCGGAGTGGCTGAATCGTGCGGCCCGGCGATGAATTCGGTGCTGGTGCCCTCGGGTGCGATGCGGCTGGCCGGCCAGCCGCATAGGGTCCTGATAGAAGAACGTCTTGGTGAGCTCCACGAGCACCAGGTAGGCGACCGTCAGCGCGGCGAGTGCGGCGAAGAACTGCCAGGGCAGCGGCCGGAAACCGAGGTTGTGCGCCCACGGCGACACGGTCAGCACCACGCCGATCGCGACCACCGTCAGCGTGCTGCCGATCAGCAACGCCGACGGTCGGCTTTTCAGGAACGGAACTCTGCGCGTGCGGATCGCGAAGATGATCAGCGTCTGGGTCGCCAGCGACTCGACGAACCAGCCGGTGCGGAACTCGACGGCCCCGGCGTGCAACACGCCGAGCAGCAGTCCGAACGTCATGAAGTCGAACAACGAACTGATCGGGCCGAACGTCAGCATGAAGCGCCGGATGAACGCGATGTTCCAGTGCGCTGGAGCGTGCAGTTGCTCCTCGTCGACGCGGTCGCTCGGGATCGCCAGCTGCGACGTGTCGTACAGAAGGTTGTTCAGCAGGATCTGGCTGGGCAGCATCGGCAGGAACGGCAGCACCGCCGAGGCCGCCGCCGCGCTGAACATGTTGCCGAAGTTGCTCGACGTCCCCATCAACACGTACTTGATGGTGTTGGCGAAGATTCGCCGCCCTTCGGCGACGCCGGTGGCCAGCACACCGAGGTCCTTCTCCAGCAGCACCACGTCGGCCGCGTCCTTGGCGACGTCGGTGGCGGTGTCGACCGAGATGCCCACATCGGCTGAGTGCAGGGCCAGCGCATCGTTCACGCCGTCGCCGAGGAAGCCCACCGACCGGCCGCTGCGCCGGGCCGCCGACACCAGCCGGCCCTTCTGCTCGGGCGTGATCCGCGCGAAGATCGTGTTCTCGCGGACGGCTCGCAGGAAGTCGTCGCCGCCGAACCCTTCCATCTCGGCGCCGGTGATCGTCCCCTTGTTCGCCAAACCGATTTCCGCGCAGACCTTCTCGGCCACCTGCGGGTTGTCGCCGGTGGCGACCTTCAGCTCGATGCCCAGCGACGCGAGATGGGCCAGCGACTCCCGCACCGACGCCTTCGGCTCGTCGGCGAACACCAGGAAGCCGCCGAGCGTGAGCCCGGACTCATCATCAGCGGTGAGCGTCGAGATGCCCGGCGCTGCCTTGCTGGCCACCGCCACCACCCGTCTGCCGTCGGCGAACAGCGCTTGCAGCGTGCGCTGCGCGTCAGCGGGCACGTCGACGCATTGGGCAAGCACCCCTTCGGGCGCCCCTTTGACGATCACCAGCCGGCGGTCGCCGTCGGCGACGAGCGTGGCCATCGATCGCCGGATGTGGTCGAACGGCCGCAGATCGAGCTGCTGGCCCCCGCCGACGGGCAACCGTTGTGCCGCCGCGGATTCCCACAGCGCCGAATCGAGCGGGTTGGCGGCGGTGCCTCCGCTCGCCGGGTCGACCCCGGTAGCCAGCAGTCCGTCGCGCAGGACCGAATCGTCGTGTGTGCCAGTGGGATCCACCGTGTCGATCAACGTGATCCGGCCCTCGGTCAGGGTTCCGGTTTTGTCGGTCATCAGCACGTCGATGTCGCCGAGGTCTTCGATGCAGACCAACCGCTTGACCAGCACCTTGGAGCGGGCGAGCCGCCGGGATCCGGTGGCCAGGCTCGTGCTGACGACTGCGGGAAGCAGTTGCGGAGTGATGCCGACGGCGATCGCCAATGAGAACAGCACCGATTCGATGATCGGCCGGCGCAGCAGGAGGTTCGTGATCAGGATCAGCACGGTCAACGCGAACGCCACCCGCAGCAGCAGGTACGAGAACTGGCGCAAGCCGGTCTGGAAGTCGGTCTCGGGCTGGCGCTCCCCCAAACCGGCGGCCAGCCGGCCGAATTGGGCGTTGACACCGGTCGCGTACACCACCGCCGTCGCTTCGCCTGAGCTGACGATCGTGCCCATGAAGGCGAGATCTGCCATGTCGGTGAGACTCAGGCCGGGCGGCACCGCTTGCGGTGACTTCTCGCGCGGGATCGACTCGCCCGACAGGATGCTCTCGTTGCACTGCAGGTCCGACGAGTCGATCAGCCGCACATCGGCCGGCACCAGTTCCCCGAGCGTCAACTGGAGGACGTCGCCGGGCACGAGTTGGTTGACGTCGAGCTTGACGAAGTGCCCGTCGCGGCGGACCACCGCGGTGTGCCGGACGCGCGAATGCAGCGCGGCCGCAGCGCGTTCCGCACGGTACTCGTTGACGAAGCCCAATCCAACGGACGCCAGCAGGATCACTCCGATGATCAGCGCCTGGGTGCTGTCGTGGAGGAAGAACGACACCGCCGCGGTTCCAGCGAGCAGCCACAGCACCGCGTTGCGCACTTGGCGGCCAAGCACCGCAACCGCGTTGACGCGATGTGTCCGAACGGAATTCGGGCCGAACGTGCGCCGCCGCTCCGATGCCTCGGCACTGGATAACCCGTCCACCGAGCTGCTGACCCACCGCAGCACGTCGCCGAGTTCGGCCGACGCCACCTGCTCCGCAGACAGCTTGGCGTGGGCGAGCCCCGGCTGCTCAGTGAGCGCACTGGTCATGCTGTTGTTCGCACCATGTCGCGCCACATCGTCTCGGCCTCACGGATCGAGTCTGCCAGCGGCTGGTCGGTGTCGAGCCGGTGGGCGTCGGGCCAGTTCTCAGCCGCGCGGTGCAGCGCCGAGGCAATGCCCGGGGTCGCATCGGACGGGCCCCCGGGTGGCCGGGCGGCGACTCGGGCTGTCGCAGTGTCAGGTGAGCACACGCACAGGATCGCCGCCGACGACGACTGTGTGTCAGACGCGAGCCCAAGTGCCGCCGCCCGGTGCCGCGGATCGCGCCAGGTGCCGTCGAGAACCACCGATCGGCCGCCGGCGAGAAGCAGGCGCGCTCGCCGCAGCACCGCCTGGTAGACCTCGTCGACGTTCTCCGGCGCGTACAACCCCTGGTCCAGCTCCCCCGCCGACCCGGCCAGCGTGCCGGACTGCTGCAGTTCGCGTCGTACGTCGTCGGTGGACACCACTTCCGCGCCCTCCCGCTCGGCGAGCAGGCGCGCCACCGTCGACTTGCCCGCGCCCGGGCCTCCGCCGACGAGCACCAGTCGCACGGCACCGGCGCGCAGGTGGTCCAGAGCGATGTCGAGATGGCGAGCCGCGTCCGCGGCCGCGTCGGGATGGCCCTGGCTCACCCGGATGCAGTCGACTTTCGCGCGGACGACGGCGCGGTATGCGATGTAGTGATGAGTCAGCGAGGGCGGTGCCGCGTCGCCACTGAGGCGGCGGTACGTTTCGAGGAAGAACCCGGCAAGCTCGGCAGCGTCGAGGAACTCCAAATCCATTGCCAGGAAAGCGGCGTCGTCGATGACGTCCACATAGCGCAAGCCGTCGTCGAACTCCAGGCAGTCCAAGATCTCCACCGCACCGTCGGGCAGGCAGAAGATGTCGTCGGCGAGCAGGTCGCCGTGTCCGTCGACGGTGCACTGCTCTTCGACACGAGTGCTGAACAGATCCGCACGCCCGGAAAGGAACCGCATGGCCAGCACTTCAAGCTCGGCCACGGGTTTGGACGGCAGCACGTCGGCGAACCGCTTGAGCTCGGCGATGTTCTCCGACCAGCGCGCCTCGACCGCACCAACCGCGCCCTGCTCGGCGATCGCGCCGCCGCGCTCGGCCCGCTGGTGAAACCGCGCGAGTTCGTCGGCTACGCGGGCCAGCGAGGCGGTCACCGGCTCGTTGTTGCGCACCTTGGTGGAGAGTCGGTCGGAGTCGGGGTAGCGGCGCATCACGACCACCGGCTCGGCGGCGCCGGACGGATAGTTCAGGTGCGCGACGCCGAGGTAGGAGTCCGGGGCGAGGCGGCGGTTGAGTTCCACCTCCCGCCGGCATGACCGCTCACGGTTCTCGGCCGTCGAGTGGTCGAGGAAGTCGGTGGTGATCGGCTTCTTGCCCTTGTATGCCAGGTCTCCGACGAGAACCACCACGCCGGTGTGGGTTTCGTGAACCTGGGCATACGGCGTAAATTCCATGACCTCCATTCTCCGGTGGCCGGATATCCGGCGCGAAGTGACGGCGGACATGAGCGCCGGTGACCAAGGACCCTGTTGCGCGCTCGAGTTGGGCCTAAGGTCAAAAGAGGACGGGAGGCGCGATGACTCGACCGACGGTGGACGCCGAAGTGATCACCAAGGCCATCCTGTTGGCCTGCAGGGCACCGTCGCTGCACAACAGCCAGCCGTGGCGCTGGCTGGTGGGTTCCGGCGTGGTCGACCTCTTCAGCGACGACACCCGCACCTTGCGCGCCACCGACAGCTCCGGACGTCAGACGCTGATCGGTTGCGGCGCCGCACTGGATCACTTCCGCGTCGCGATGGCCGCGGCCGGCTGGGACACAAACGTCGACCGTTTCCCCAACCCGAACAACCTCGACCACCTCGCCACGGTGGACTTCACCCCGGCCCGCCTCGTGACGGCAGCTCAGCGCAATCGTGCCGACGCGATCCTGCTGCGCCGTACAGACCGGCTTCCGTTCGGCCCTCCGCCCGATTGGGCCACCTTCGAGGCGGTGTTGCGCACGACGGTCGACCAGTCCCTTGCGAAGGTCGACGTGCTGCCCGACGACGCGCGACCCACCCTCGCCGAAGCGTCCCGCCTCACCGAGTCGCTGCGCCGTTATGACCAGTACTATCACGACGAATTACGTTGGTGGACAGAGCCTTTGAGGATGTTCCAAGGTCTGCCGCACAGCGCGCTGGTCTCCGAGGAGGAGAACGCCCGCGTCGGCGTGAACCGCCAGTTCCCCGTCGGCGAGCACAGCGACCGGCGGCCGGAGCAGCTGGCCGATCAGGCGAAGATCCTCGTGCTGTCGACGCCGGAGAACACTCGCGCCGACGCGCTGTCCTGCGGCGAGGCGCTGTCCACGGTGTTGCTCGAGGCGACGATGGCCGGTCTGGCCACGTGCCCGCTAACCTCCATCACGGAGCTGCCCGAGAGCCGCGACGTCATCCAGCGCTTCATCGGCGGCGACAGCTTCCCTGACGGCTTCCCGCAGGTGTTGGTCCGCGTGGGCATGGCGCCGGCCCTCGAAGAGAAGCCGGCGCCCACGCCGCGGCGCCCGTTGAGCGAAGTCATGCAGAAGCGCCATTGAGTCAGGGAGGAGAAATGAAGGCGAAAGTGGGTGACTGGCTGGTGATCAAGGGCACCAAGGTCGACCAGACCGATCAGCGCGGACTCATCGAAGAGGTGCATTCATCCGACGGCTCACCGCCCTATGTGGTGCGGTGGCTTGCCACCGACCACGAGGCCACGGTGTTCCCGGGTCCCGACGCGGTGATCGTCACGCCGGAGGAGCAGGCAGCCGCCGACGAGCGGGCCCGGTCCCGCGCCGAATCCATCCAGTCGACGATCGCGCACAAGAGCCCATGACCTCGGTCCGCGACGCGGTGCGCGTATTCAATAAGTACGCCCTGAACCCGGTCATGATGCGCGTTGCTGGACGAAAGCACTGGTATGCCGGGGTGATTCGGCACACGGGCCGACGAAGCGGTAAGCAGTACGCCACCCCGGTGGTCGCCGACCCGGTAGCCGGCGGGTTCGTCGTGCCGCTGCCCTACGGGACGGGTGTCGACTGGCTGCGCAACGTGTTGGCCGCCGACCGCGCCACTTTGCAGGTGCACGGCCGGACTTACCAGGTCGCCCACCCAATGATCATCGATGCCGACGCGGCCGCCACCCAGCTGTCGCGCAGGCGTCGACGGCAGTTCGCCCGCTTCGGGATCGACCGTTACATGAAGATCGAACTCGCGGACGCAGGAGAGTGAGATGGCCGAACCCACAAGCGGGACCGGCATTCTGGTGGGGGTCGACGGCTCGGCGGAGTCCAACGCCGCGATCCGCTGGGCCACCACCGAGGCGGTGATGCGCCGGGCTCCGCTGACTTTGGCACATGTCGTGGCACCGGTGGTCACCGCCTGGCCGGTTGGGCCGGTACAAGCGAGCATCACCGAATGGCAGGAGGAGAGCGCAAAGCAGGTTCTCGATGACGCCGCCGCGACGGTTCAGTCCTGCGCCGCCCAGTCCGAGCTGCCCGACGTCCGCACCGAACTTCTGCGCTCGGACATCGTGAGGGCACTAGTCGAAGCCTCCGAGGGCAAGCAGATGACCGTCGTCGGCAGCCACGGCACCGGGGCGCTGGGCCGGGTGCTGCTGGGATCGGTCAGCACCGGCCTGCTCCACCACGCCCGGTGCCCGGTCGCGGTGATCCGCCCCGAACACCAGCCCTCCCCCGACGCTCCGATACTGCTGGGCATCGACGGCTCGCCCGCCTCGGAAGCCGCCACCGCGCTGGCCTTCGACGAAGCGTCGCGGCGCGGCACCGGCCTCACCGTTTTGCACGCGTGGAGCGACGTCGGCGTCTTCCCGATCCTCGGCATGGATTGGCACGAGTACGAGAACAAGGGGCACGAAGTCCTCGGCGAACGACTGGCCGGCTGGCACGAGCAGTATCCGGACGTCGCGGTCACGCGGCGCCTTGTCTGCGACCAGCCGGCGAGGTGGCTGATTCGCGAGTCCGAACGCGCCCAGCTGGTGGTCGTCGGCAGCCGTGGCCGAGGGGGCTTCGCAGGCTTGCTGCTCGGTTCGGTGAGCTCGGCGGTAGCGCAAGCCGCTGCTGCGCCGGTAATCGTCGTCCGCAGCTGATCCTCGTCAGCGCCCTCTCGCCACGATCACGGGTGTGCGCGCCCCGTGAGCCACTGCGCTGCTGACCGAGCCGAGAAGCATTCCCGTGAATCCACCGCGTCCGTGACTTCCGACGACGACGAGTTGCGCCGACTCCGAGCGCTCGATCAGGTGCCGGGCCGGATGGTCCCAGACCACCACGCGGCGCACCGCAACATCCGGGTACCGCTCCGACCAGCCGGCCAGCCGCTCGGCCAATGTCTTGTCGGCGGCCACCTGCAACGCCGACCACTCGAGGCTGGGCACCGACGCGGAGTCCGCGTCGCTCCACGCGTGCACGGCCACCAGTTGCGCGCCGCGCCAGGACGCTTCGTCGAACGCAATCGCGGTCGCCAGCTCCGAACAGCCGGAGCCGTCCACCCCCAGCACCACGGGCCCGTCGGGACGTGCCTGGGCTTCGTCGTGGATTACGGCGACCGGGCAGTGCGCATGATGGACCAGCGCGGTGCTCACCGATCCCAACAACGTCCGCGCAAGGGCGCCCTGCCCACGGCAGCCCACGACGACCATGCCGGCGTCCTTGGTCATCTCGACGAGCGTCGGGATCGGCGCCGAGAACACCAGTTTGGTGTCGACCCGCGAGCCGTCGAGTTCGGCCCCCACGACGCCGACCGAGTCCGCGAGAACCTGCCGGCCCTCCTCTTCCTGCCACTGCGTCAGCTGTGCGGGCACCGGAACGGTGGGCCAGGCCATCTCGGCGGTCCCGGCCACCGGCGTCTTTCGGGCATGGACCAGAGTCAGCGGCAGATTCCGGGTCGCCGCCTCGCGGGCCGCCCACCGCACGGCCGCGTTCGACGGAGCAGAGCCATCGACTCCGACGATGATTCGCTGATGCACAACCTGACCGGTCATACCAACGACACTAGGAGCGCACCGCCGTCGGGTCACGAGTCCTAAGTCACTAAACCGTCATGGACGAGCGCCCGGACGCTTACGCTGCACCCGGAGGCAGCAAGATGGACCGCGCGAACTGGACACCGCCACTACGCGACGAGGAAGTGGAAATCACCGCCGGGCGCGTGTCTGTGGCCGGCCATCTGACGATCCCGAAGGACCCGAAAGGGATCGTCGTCTTCGCGCACGGCAGCGGAAGCAGCCGGTTCAGCCCGCGCAACATCTTCGTCGCCGACGTGCTGAACGCGGCCGGGTTCGGCACGCTGTTGTTCGACCTGCTGACTCCCGCCGAGGAGACCAACCGCGCCAACGTCTTCGACATCGGGCTGCTGGCGGCCCGGTTGGTGGGCGTCGCCGAATGGCTGACCACGCAAGCAGACACCGCCGAGCTCCCGGTGGGGTTCTTCGGCGCTAGCACCGGCGCCGGGGCGGCACTGCGGGCCGCCGCCGACCCGCGAGTCGACGTCGCCGCGGTGGTTTCCCGCGGGGGCCGGCCCGATCTGGCCGGCGAGTGGCTGGCCGGGGTCCGGGCGCCCACGCTGCTGATCGTGGGCGGCCGTGACGAGGTGGTGCTCGGGCTCAACCGGCAGGCCCAGCAGGCGATTGCGGCACAGTGCCAACTGGCGGTAGTCCCCGGCGCGACTCACCTGTTCGAGGAGCCCGGCACGCTCGAGAAGGTCGCGGAGCTGGCCCGCGACTGGTTCCTGCAGCACCTGCCCGGCTCGCGACAGTAGGCCGTCAAGCAATGGACTTGAGTCCCTACCGTCCGGAGCCGAAGAGTGGTCGGATGGTGGTGTCAGCACTACTGCAAAGGAGGAGCAGATGACCAACTTGGAACGGCGCCAGCAGCGTTCGCTTTTCCCCGAGCTCGCCGAGCTGTTCGGCGGTTTTCCGTCATTCGCCAACATCCGGCCGGTTTTCGACGCGCGCCTGCTGCGTCTGGAAGACGAGATGACCAAGGATGGCCGCTACGAGGTGCGCGCCGAGGTTCCGGGTGTCGATCCGGCCAAGGACGTCGACGTCACTGTGCACGAGGGACGGCTGACGATCAAGGCCGAGCGCACGGAGAAGAGCGAGAACAACGGACGCTCGGAGTTCTCGTACGGCTCGTTCGAGCGCACGGTCACACTGCCTCAGGGCGCCAACGAGGACGACATCAAGGCGAGCTACGACAAGGGCATTCTGACGGTCTCGGTGGGGATCACCGAACCCAAGCAGACCGAGAAGAAGATTCAGATCGAGTCGTAAGAAAAGAGGGCGGCCATGAAGTCGTGGACCGTGACAGTCGAACTCGACGAGCACGAGAACAAGACCCGCGCCAAGGCCCGGCTGCACTGGCGGGGCCGGGACTTCGTCGGAATCGGCGTGGCTCGCCGGAATCCGGCTGATTACAACGTGTCTGAGATCGGCGACGAACTGGCAGCCGCCCGTGCGCTCTCCGACCTCGGACATCAACTGCTCGTGGTGACCGCGTCCGACATCCAGGCGGTCACCCACGAGCCGGTCACCAACCTGCACTGACACTGCACTGAGAAGGAGCGAAAATGACGCAGGCCGCAC
>JBLNEK010000025.1:0-2506 GCA_050262635.1 Candidatus Sericytochromatia bacterium
CCGATTGTTGCCTGACAACACCAATCATCCCAGCTCAGAGGGCACTTTCCTCATTCCGACACCCCGCCGGCTACCAAGCAGTCGGTGAATCGAGGCTAAGCGGACTCCTCGGCGCCGAACACGCCCTGCCCCAGCTCCGACGGCGGGAGGTAGGTCGCCTGGAAGCTGTGCATCGGCTTCGCGCCGCCGGTGGGCTTGTCGTCGCCGCGGACAACACTGATCCAGCCGCCGTCCTCGATCGCGTCGACGTCAGCGGCGACCACCCCCTCACCGACTGCAGTGAGGGCCTGCCGACGCGCGAACCACCGCCATGTGGTGTCGCCCATCTGCACCACCAGCAGCAGCTGCTTGTCGCCGGGATCGCCGAACTTGTCGGACTGCAGCTCGGGCTGGTCGACGATGACGCCCTCGAGGCGTGCGCCCACCTTGTCGAACTTGAAGACCGGGCGGGGGTTGTGGAAATCGGTTACGTTCACCACGGTTTGTGGCTCCTTTCATTGTGATTGGTTGTGCGCCGGAGTTTTACGCCGTGGCGCTCGCGGCGAAAAATGAGATTGCGGCCTCGTTGAGCGGCGGTGCTGCGCCGTCGAATCGGTGCCGAACTAGCAGCGTCTTTATGCCGCCGAGAGGCGTCATGCCGCCGAATCTGGCGAGTGAGTCGGCGAGCGTCAGGCAGCCAGCGTCGCTGTGCCTAACGTCGATCACCGCAACCGGAACTCCGTCGAGCTGCTCGCGCACGGCGCGGATACTGCCTCCGCAGTCTTCGCACCCCGGCGCATCGAGTGGCAGCCCGTCGTTGAATACCGCAACGCATTCGTCCACGGTGTGTGTCACTCCAATACTCCTTTTGGTTTGTGTTGTTGTGCTCAATGGGTTTACGCGGTAGGCGCTTAACGGCGTGTCTTAGCTACCCTGCGGGTTCAGACGCAGCGGTGCTCCCGGAAGCCGCGGGCGTCGTCACATGCCGCGACGATCAACCGAAGGTTCCAGTCGATCTCGTTGCGCAACGCCACCGGGTCCGGCCAGTCATCGAACGTCGCGAGCTGCTCGGCCACGATCAGCGAGTACTCTGCGGCGAGCTTCTGCTTGGACCGCCCGGCCAGGCAGTGCGGGCAGTCAGTCGCGAGTGCCGTGTGAACGAACGTGTCGCCGTGGGGTTCGGTGTCGATGATGCCGAGCGACAGCCTGGCTGCGATCAGCCCGATGTTGATGATTTGGCGCACGAAGTCGACCCGGTCCTGGTCTGTCTCGCCGGCGGCCGGCCACTGCTCATGCCACAGGTACAGCTCGTCGAGCGGAACGATCCGACGGCGCAACTCATCGAGCCCCTCACCCAGGTCGAGCGGTTCGGTGTCCTCGGTGGTCGTCACGGTTTCTCCCTTCTCGTTGCGGTTGTCTGGGGGCGGGTTCGCAGCTTCTAGTCGCGGATCACGGCTGCCGTGGCGGCTTTGCTCAGGGAATCCACATACGCGTGCACGCTCTCGACGGTGATGAAGCTGCGCCGGCCGATGCGCACCTGAACGAGTTCGCCAGCTCTTTTCAGCTCCCACAGCTTGGTGCGGCCGACGCCCAACGCTTCCAGCGTCTCCTTCTCGGAGAGCAGCAGTTTGTCCATCGAATGTCACCTCCTCTCGCGTTCGCGGGGTCTCGCCGCGTGCATCGCGGCTCTTGACAGAGTGACACGACATTAGTCACTCTGTGTACGACAGTTCAGAGGTCTTCTGCTGTCGTACACAGAAAGGAAGGCCCAATGGCCGACAACCCCAGCGATGGCAAACGCGGTCAGCCCGAGTCGCTGACCGAACTAGCGCAGCGCTCCGCTGCGGCAGGCGGGATCGGGCGGGTGATCTCGTCGAAGATCCTCGCCGACGGCAGCGAGCTCGTCTTCAGCGGCGAATTCGTAGAAGTCGGCGACCGCGGCCTGCCCCGGCAGGTGATCTACCGGCGCCCGGCCGATAAACGCCTCCCGGCGGTGGAAATCGTGATGGAAGTGTGGGACGGGGTGCCCGAAGTGGTCGACGTGCGAGTGTCCGCGGACCGGGAACGTCGCGTCGCGCTGCGGGTGAAAGACATCCGCATCGGCACACTCGACCTCGCCGCACTCGTGCCCTACTGGTTGGCTGAGGTGGCGGTCCGGCGCGACCCGCAACGGGGCGTGTGGCTGCACCCCGTCCAGGTCTCCGCGGCCGAGCGCCGCGCCGCGGCCAACACCATCGACCGCGCGCGCCGGCGCCGACTGAGCAACGAGCTGCTCGAGAAGGTCGCCGTGACATACCGCGCCGCTAGCGTGCCGAAGCACGAGGCGGTCGCGTGGGCGTTCGACGTGTCCGAGCGCACCGCCCAGCGCTACATCGCCGCGGCCAAGCGCAAAGGCCTGATCGGTGGCTAAGCCTCGATTCACCGACTGCTTGGTAGCCGGCGGGGTGTCGGAATGAGGAAAGTGCCCTCTGAGCTGGGATGATTGGTGTTGTCAGGCAACAATCGGGTCCAGTTCGGAAAGGCACTT
>JBLNEK010000026.1:0-4398 GCA_050262635.1 Candidatus Sericytochromatia bacterium
CCGGGGGACGGCGCGGCCGGCCTCTAGCGCCAGCAACGCCACCACCGCCCGTTGCTGGGCCCCTCCCAACGCCAGCGGCTGACCGTCCTCGGTCACCGCCGCCACCGGGCCCAGGATCCAAAGCTCCATCCCCAACTCCCGGGGCCGCCCGCAGCTCGCCGGGCGACGTCCTCGCACCGATCATCCGGAACGATGACCGCCGACGTCACATTCGACACCCCGCGAAGCCCCGACGACAGACCGCGGGGAGACGGTTACGTATCAGCCTCCGCCGGCCGTGACCACAAAGGAGGCGGCCTCGCGATGAGGCATGACCAAGCGGCGGGAGGGCATTCAGCGCCAACTCAGCGGCCATTCAGCGCCGCGGGCCACCGTCGCACCGTCACCACGACCAAAAGCTTTGACAGCACCGGGAGCCCAGTTTGACGGTCCGTTGACGGGCACGACACGGCGGCCGGCGCAGGCTCCCGAAGACATTGGAAGACCGAGGAAAGAAGAGCAGTCATGACCGCCGTGCAGCCGGCCGAGACCGTGGTGCGCGCCGACACGATATCAACGATCACGTGAGGCCACGCAGGGTCGATCTAGGGCAGCGGCTCGGTTTGTACCACGGCGCTGCGTGCGGACGCCCGATCGATGCTCACGAGCTTGCCGAGCGGCTGGTATCGCCGAGCGCTACGCCCGCGAGTGGGCTGGAACAGCGATACCCGCTGCCACCCGTCCCGAGCATGACCAAGAACCAACCAATCAATGAGGGGCCAATGAAGGGGCTGCCATGACAATCACCAAGCACCCGGCGGCAGGGACGGTCGTCTACGACCTGGAGGGCACGCTGCTGGAGGCGTGCTCCTGTGGGGTGCTCTGCCCGTGCTGGGTGGGCGCGGACCCCGACGGGGGGAGCTGCGAGGCGGTCAACGCCTACTGGTTCGAGCGGGGGTTCATTCGCGGGATCGACGTCAGCGGGCTGTCGTTCATCAACGTCTGTCACATCCCCGGGAACGTGCTGGCCGCGGGAACTTGGCGTGTGGTGAGCTTCGTCGACGACCGGGCCAGCGACGCACAGTTCCAGGCGATCATCGACGCCTACCACGGCCGTCTCGGCGGGCCGCTGTCCGACCTGGCCGCTCTGGTGGGCGAGGTTGTCGCCGTCGAGCGGGCGCCGATCGCCCACCAAATCCGCGGCGGCAACGGCACGTTACGTATCGGCGATGCGGTGTCGGCCGAGATGGAGCCGTTCCGCGGCCCGGACGGCGCCACCATCACGACCCTACGCGACTCGCTGTTCTCCACCGTCCCCGGATCACCCGCCTACGTGGGCCGGGCGCACCACCACACCGTCAACCTCCCCCAGCACGGGATGGTCTGGTCGTTCGAGGACTGCAACGCCATCCAGTCCGACTACCACCTCACCTACACGGCCGGCGCATGACCAGTGCGGCCACCACCGGCCGGCACCGGCTGCCGGCCGCCGTGCCCATCGCGATCGGCCTGGCGTGGGCGGCGGCAATCGCCGCGCACGCCACCGGATTGAGCCACAGCTTCCATCACGATGCGTTGGTCGACGGTAACCGCGGAATACCCGCGGTCGCCGCCCTTGCCGGCTTTGCCACGGTTTGGACGATCATGGTGGCCGCCATGATGCTGCCCTCGGCGGTGCCGTTGCTTCGGCTCTTCGCCGCCGCGTCCGCCGCCCAGGAACAGCGCGGCCCGGTCCTGGCGTACTTCGTCGGCGGTTACCTGGCAGTGTGGGTGCTGTTCGGCTGGGTCGCCCTGGCCTTCGACGGTGGCGTGCACCATGCGGTGAACTGGGTCCCCTGGCTGGCGGCGCACCCGTGGCTCGTCGGCGCAGCCACCCTCGCCCTCGCTGGCGGCTTCCAGTTCTCGGGCCTCAAGGACCGCTGCCTAACCCAGTGCCGCCACCCAGCCGCTTACCTGCTTCGCCACTACCGGCGCGGTCTCCGCGCCGCCTTCCACCTGGGATGGGGCCACGGGCTGTCCTGCCTGGGCTGCTGCTGGGCGCTCATGCTCGTGATGTTCGCAGCCGGCGTGGCCGACCTGCGATGGATGGCCGCCCTCGGGGCGTTGATGACCTACGAGAAGGTCGGCCGCTACGGCAGGGCGGCCGCCACGGCGGCCGGGATCGTCGCCCTCATCTTGGCGGTCCCCGTCACCCTCCACCCCGGCTGGCTCCCCCCGATCCTGTCCAGTAAGACGTAAACGAAAACGGTGGGTGGGAGTTCATTTCGAGGCTATCTCATATACGATGGTCGGCGCTCGGGACAATGTTCCCGGCGTGATTCTGGCGCAGGTGCTCTCGTGTCGAAATCAGTGGGTCGAGCGGCAACCCGAGTATCACACTGATTAGGGGGTGAGCCCTCGATGGGCGAGAAGACCCGCGACGCCGGTTACGGTGCACGCGTGCTTGATACCGCCGTCGAGCGACGCCCCCTCGTTGCCGCGGGCAAATCCGGTGCCCGGCTCGAGCGGGTGCTGCTGGCCGACGGGCAGACGTTGGTCGTCAAGCACGTCGCGCCTCAATTCGACTGGATTATGCGGGCGACCGGCGACACCGGACGGGTAAGCCGTCTGTGGTGGTGTGGTGCGTTGGCCACGGTGCCCGCTCTGATCGACCATGCAATCGTTGCCGTCGAGGCGGTAGGCGAGGGCAAGTTCACTGTCGTCATGCGGGACGTGTCCGGTGCGCTGTTTCCCGACGGTCACCTGTTGTCGCGACGCGACAGCACCCGGATCGTCGCGGCCGCCGCAGCGATGCACGCGGCCTTCCGAGGTCGTGTTGCGCCAGAGGGGGTCGCCCCACTGGCCGAGTTGTACCGGTTCCTGTCGCCTCACGTCTGCGCGCGGTTCGCCGGCGACGCCGAGGTGCCCCGGCTCGCCCTGCGCGGGTGGGAACGGTTCGCGAAGCTGGTGCCGGCCGACGTCGTCGCGGCGGTCACGAGGGTCCACGAAAGGCCCGAGGCGCTGGCCGCGCGCCTGAGCCGCCACGTCTGCACGCTGGTCCACGGGGACCTGAAGCTGGCAAACCTCGGTTTCGTCGACGACCGGGTCGTGGTCCTGGACTGGGGGAGTCTCACTTCGTGGGGCCCGGCGGCGGTGGACTTCGCGTGGTTCCTGGCGATCAACGGCGCGTGCATCGACGCCAGCCATGACGAGCTGGTGGCCGATCTTCGACGCATCGTCGGTCGCGAACACGACGAAGAGGCACTTCGGCTGGCGCTCCTCGGAGCGCTGGCGCAGCTTGGCTGGGACAAGGCGCTTGGCGCCACCGATGCGGCCGACGAGGCAGTGCGCCGCCGAGAACGCGAGGGACTCCTGTGGTGGTCGGCCCGGGCCAAAGAGGGGATGGAGGTGTGGGCGTCGGGATGAGAGGTTCGGACCGGGACGCCAAACGATTGCTGGCCGCCGCCTACGATAAATCGGCCGACAGCTTCGCTGACGCCGCGGACCGCCTCGTGTACCGCCACCTCGCCCGGTCGCTCGTCGACGCCGTCGGCGTCGCCCAGGGGCCGGTGCTCGACGTGGCTGCCGGAACGGGCGCCGCTGGCCACCATTTCACCGAAACCGTGGCCCTTGACGCGTCGCTCGGGCAGCTGCGACACAATCCGGCCCGTCAGCGGGTGAGTGCCGATGCTGAGCGGCTACCTTTCCGTGACAACTCCCTCGCCGCCGCGGTCTGCCTCTTTGGGATCAACCACTTTCCGAATCCCGCCACTGCAGTGAGCGAGATGGCGCGGATAGCTCCCGTTGTCGGCCTCACAACCTGGGCCAAACCGGAGCCCTCGTATGCGCCGAAGCAAGTGGTGCTGGACGTGCTTGGGCGGCACGCCGGCCGGACTCGGTCTTCGGTGGGAGAAATCATCGATGCGCTCGGCGAGCGAGTAGGCTCTACTCAGGCCGTGAGGACCTTGCTGGAGAACGTCGGTCTCAAGGTCGTGGTGGAGCGGGTAACGGTCCTCGTGCCGTGGCCCGGGATCGAGCCTTTCCTCGACTACCGGCTGTCGATGGCATCGACGGCGGGGCTGGTCACCGATGTGACGGCGGTCCGTCGGGAGGCCAGGGCTGTGCTGGCCGCTCTGCCCGAGGACGAGCTGGACTGGCATGCCGCACTGATCGTCGGTGTGGGTAGACGCCTGTAAAGTGAGCGTCCCTCTTTACCTCCCGTCACCCGATTCCTCGGTCCAGTACGCCAGGTCGTCGCAGGTGATCAACATGTCCGGATGGTCCGGCCAAGCATCCGCTCGTGGTCGTGCAGCAGCTCGTCGAGCAGCCGCATCGCACCGGCGACGTCACCCGCCACGGGCGGCTCTCCGCTGATGGTGGGCCGTCGGGACGGACCCAACGGGACTCTTGTCGCTCCGGATGCCGGCCCCTCGGGCTGGT
>JBLNEK010000027.1:0-17329 GCA_050262635.1 Candidatus Sericytochromatia bacterium
CGTTGTGGTTGGCGGCGATGTGCTTGACGATCGCCAGGCCCAGCCCCGTCCCACCGGTCGCGCGCGAGCGGGCCTTATCGACGCGGAAGAACCGCTCGAAGACGCGCTCCTGGTGCTCACGCGCGATACCGATGCCCCGATCGGTGACGGCGATCTCGATGTTCCCGCCGCGCCGGCGCCGGCTGATCGACACCGGCGAACCCGGCGGCGAGTACGCGATCGCGTTGCTCACCAAGTTGGCCAGCGCGGTGACGAGCAATGCCTGGTCGCCGAGCACCTTGAAGCCACTGGGCTTGTCGGTGGCTATGGAGATGGAAGCATTGTCGGCCGCCACCTTGGACCGCGAAAGAGCTTCTGCCACAACGGTATCAACGTCGACGGCCTCGAGTTCGGGTAGCCGTTCGGCGCCCTGCAGCCGCGACAGCTCGATCAGCTCGTTGACCATGTTCGCCAGCCGCTGGGATTCCAGGTGCATCTTCTCCCCGAAGCGGCGCACCAGCTCCGGGTCGTCGGCCGACTCGAGCAGCGCCTCGGCGAGCAGGCCCATCGCGCCGACGGGCGTCTTGAGTTCGTGGCTGACGTTGGCGACGAAGTCGCGGCGGGTCGCCTCCATGCGCGCGACTTCCGAGTCGTCGAAGACGTACATGACCGCGAACCGCCGGTCGTCCTCGGCAAGCAGCCGCACCCGTCCGCGAACGGAGAGCCCGGACCGCCCGGACGGCGGCTGGCCGGAGGACAGGTCGATGTCGACGTCCTCGCCGCTGGCGAGCACCCGGCGCGCGGCCACCCACGCCCGCTCGTCGAGCAGCCGGTCAGTCACCAGGCCGAGTTCCTCCGCGCGGGCGTTCAGGAACACGACGTCGCGGTGGTTGTCGACGACTGCGATGCCGATCGGCGCCAGGGCCACGATGCGCTGCAGCATCTGAGAGACCGTCAGGCCGGCTTGCTGCGCCGCGATCCGCCGCTGTCGTTCGGAGATTCGTGGCATCACGCCGCCACCGACGGCGAGCCCGACCACCAGCGCCGCCAGGGCAGCTACCGCGGCCACGAGGACCGCAGACGCCACAGTCACGGCCAAATCGTACGTTCCTGGTGAACGTCACCCCAGCAGGGTGCGGCCATTTTGGGACATCTCACAGGCGTAGGCGGAGGTATTCGGCTGGCGTTCACCCAGTGTTTGCCGAAGCCCCCTGGCTCGCCACCGCGGCCGCACCCGCGGCGGCCGCCTCCGGATCCAGATAATGCCCGCCGGGCGTCACCGGGCGCAGGTTCTCGTCGAGGTCATAGCACAGCGGGATCCCAGTAGGGATGTTCAGCCCGACCACCTCGTCATCGGACATGCCGTCGAGGTACTTCACCAGGGCCCGCAGCGAGTTGCCGTGCGCGACGACCAGCACGGTCTTGCCCAGCCGCAGGTCAGGGACGATCACGTCGGTGTAGTACGGCAGGAAGCGGGCCACCACGTCTGCCAGGCACTCCGTGAGCGGGCCGCCGTCGATGTTGACGTAACGGGGGTCGGTGTCCTGGCTGAACGTGCTGCCCGGCTCGATGGGCGGCGGCGGGATGTCGTAGCTGCGACGCCACGTCATGAACTGCTCTTCGCCGTATTTCTCCTTGGTCTCGGCCTTGTTCAGGCCCTGCAGCGCGCCGTAGTGCCGCTCGTTGAGCCGCCAGCTGCGCTTGACGGGGATCCAGAGCCGGTCGGCCGCATCGAGCGCCAGGTGTGAGGTGGTGATGGCCCGGCGCAGCAGCGACGTGTAGAGCACGTCGGGCAGCAGGTCGTGCTCGGCGATCAGCTCGCCGCCCCGGACGGCTTCGGCCCGGCCCTTGTCGGTGAGGTCGACGTCCACCCAGCCTGTGAACAGGTTGTTGGCGTTCCACTCGCTCTCGCCGTGGCGCAGCAGCACCAGCGTGCCGACGTCTTCCATGTGGGAGAGTCTCTCATGGAGCCTGGTCATCGATGAGATGAGCGAACGCCTGCAGGTTCTTCAGCGATTCCCCGCGCGACACCCGCCACGCCCACTCCCGGCGGATCGAGGTGGAGAAACCGAGTTCGAGCAGCGTGTTGAAGTCCTCGTCCACCGCCTCGAGCACCTGGCCCAGCACCCTGTCGATCTCCTCGGCGGTCACCGACGCCAGCGCCATCCTGCCGACGAGGTAGATGTCGCCGAGGTTGTCCAGCGTGTACGCGACGCCGTACAGCCGGCGGTTGCGCTTGAGCAGGAAGCGATAGACGGCCTCGTGGTTCTCGTCGGGCTTGCGGCAGACGAAGGCCTCGACGCGGACCGAGTGCTCGCCGACGGTCAGGATCGTGTTGGTCTTGAGCCGGCGCTCACCAGGCAGCTCGACGATGATGCCGGGCAGTCCGCCATTCGCGCCTTCGTGGTGGAAGTACGGCAGCGAGTGCTCGTCGAGCGCGTCCTCGATGATCTGCTGCGTCGGGTTCATGCGCGCAGCCCCCGCCTGACGGTCCACCGGTGCCCGTTGCGCCGCGACGCCAGCGCGACCACCGAATCGGGTTGGTGGGCGGCTTTGTAGTCGGTGATCGCGCGGCCGTAGGCGGCCAGGAGTGCGTCGACGGTGCGGGACCAGGAGAAGCGCGCGGCGTGTGCGACCGCCGCACGGCTCATCACGTCTCCCCCGCGGTCGAGCATCGCCGCGATGGTGTCGGCCCAGTCGTCGACGTGGTGGCCGTCGACGAGCGCGCCGCTGACGCCGTCGCGCACGGCGACCGGCAGCCCGCCGACCGCGGCCGCGACCACCGGTGTGCCACAGGCCTGTGCCTCGATCGCGACGAGGCCGAACGACTCCGAATGACTCGGCACCGCAACGAGATCCGCGGCCCGATACAACCTCACCAGCTCCGATCGCCCTTGCGGCGGCAGGAACGCCACGCGCGCGCTGATTCCGAGTTCGGCGGCTAGTCGCACCAGCGTGTCGGGCGCCTCGAAGCCCGACCCGGACGGACCGCCGGCGACCAGCACCCGCAGCCGCGGGAGGCGACCACTCAGTTTCGCCGCCGCGCGCAGCAGGATGTCGGGCGCCTTCAACGGCTGGATCCGCCCGACGAACGCCACCACCTGCTCGTCGGCGCCGAGGCCGAGCGCCGCGCGCGCCGCGCTCTTGTCACCCGGCGTGAACAACCGCAGGTCCACCCCCGGGTGCACCACGTCGATGCGCGCGGGGTCGGCCTGATGAAGCGAAGTCAGTTGTCGTGCTTCGTCTTCCGTGTTGACGATCAGGCGGTCGGCCTCGTCGACCACCTGCTGCTCGCCGATTGCCCGCATCGGCGGCTCGGGGGCGTCCACGTCGGCCAGCGCCACGTTCTTCACGCCGGCCAGCGTGTGTGCGGTGTGCACCAGCGGCACCGCCCAGCGATCCCGGGCCAACCAGCCGACCTGGCCGGAAAGCCAGTAGTGAGAGTGCACGATGTCGTAGTAGCCGGGCTCGTGATTGGCCTCGGCCCGCAGCACCCCGGCGGTGAACGCGCACAGCTGCGTCGGCAGGTCGTGCTTGTCGAGGCCCTCGAACGGGCCGGCGACCACGTTGCGCAACAGCACACCGGGCGCCACCCGCACCACAGGCGGGTCGGACGACGACGTGGCTCGGGTGAAGATCTCCACCTCGACGCCGCGGCCGGCCATGTTCAGCGCCGACTGCAAGACATAGACGTTCATGCCACCTGCGTCGCCGGTGCCGGGCTGGGCCAGGGGCGACGTGTGCACGGACAGCACCGCGACACGTCGAGGTAGCGGCGTGCACATCACATCCCATGTCTACCCGAAACCGGTGGCGGCCTATTCCCGCGGCACGCGCAGGAACGTGATCGTCGCTGATGCCAGTGTGTTGGCGGTGGCGCCGGCTGACGACGGAGAGGATGGAGAGCCGGCACGCCGGCGTCTGACGGGCGAAGCTCTTGCCGCGCCCGAACTCGTCGACCTAGGCCGAGGCTTGCCGGCGGAACGCCCGCCGCATCGCGGCCAGTGGGTCGGTGTACAGCCCGCCCAGCGACACCACCCCGGTTCGTCGCGGGCGATCGGCCCGCGTGTCCTCGCCGCACCGAGGATCAATGCGGCGGCCGCCTCGGGCAGGCCCAGGGCGGGTGCGACGACGTTGTGCCGGGTGGGAAAGATCGTGGATCGCACTTGTGTGTCCTTTGTCAGTCGGTGGGGCGGGACCCGGGGGGCCGCACCGACTCAGCGGTCAGGCGCGGCGAAGACGACAGCGACAACACGACTGCGCGGTGAACACGGACAGGAACTTAGCACGGCTCGCTGTTGCGCACACAAGCCGACGTTCCGACCTCTTTAAGGTGGTGGGCATGAGTGCTCAGCCGCGCAAGGTGGCCGTCGTCACCGGCGCCAGCTCCGGCATCGGGGCGGCTACCGCGAAAACCCTTGCAGCACAGGGCTTTCATGTGGTCGCGGTGGCGCGGCGGGCCGAGCGCCTCGAGGCGTTGACGCGCGATATCGGCGGGACCGCGGTCGCGGCGGACGTCACCGACGACGCAGCGGTCGGCGCGCTCGCCCGCCGGCTCGACCGCGTCGACGTGCTGGTCAACAATGCCGGCGGCGCGAGGGGTTTGGCGCCGGTGGCCGACGCGGACCTGCAGCACTGGCGCTGGATGTGGGAGACCAACGTGCTCGGCACGCTGCGCGTCACCCGGGCGCTGCTGCCCAAGCTGATCGAGTCCGGCGACGGGCTGATCGTCACGGTTACGTCTGTCGCGGCGCTGGAGACCTACGACGGTGGCGCCGGCTACACCGGGGCCAAGCACGCCCAGGGCGCGCTGCACCGCACGCTTCGCGGGGAGCTGCTGGGAAAACCCGTGCGGCTCACTGAGATTGCGCCGGGCGCGGTGGAGACGGAGTTCTCGCTGGTGCGTTTCGACGGAGACCGGGAGCGCGCCGACGCGGTGTATCGCGGCATCACGCCGCTGGTCGCCGAGGACGTCGCCGAGGTGATCGGTTTCGTAGCGTCCCGTCCGCCCCACGTGAACCTGGACCTGGTGGTGATCCGGCCGCGCGACCAGGCGAGCGCGTCGCGGTTCAGCCGCCGCCGGAGTCGCAGCGCCGACGACATCGAACCGAGTCGCAGCGCCGACGACAGTTAGCCGCCGGGACGGCCGTTGACGGGCTGAGGGGCGCCCGACGGCGTGACCGGCGCGCTGGTGGGAATCGATCCCGGAGACGCCTCGGGCGTGAGCGCCGACATCGAGCGCCAGGTCTCCCAGTCCATCGCCCAGTCCCATAAGTCGCCGTCGGCGTAGGACAGCTGGATCGACGTACCGGTGATCTCGACGGGATCGCCGTAAATCGCGCTGTTGAAGTACTCCCGCGCGTTTTCCAGGTTCAAGTTGATGCAGCCGTTGCTGACGTTGGTGTTACCTTGCGCCCCAAGGCTTTCCGGGTTGCAGTGAATGAACTCGCCGTTGTTGGAGATTCGCACGGCGTAGCGCTCGTGGACGTTGGCATAACCCGCGGCCGGATTGCTCATCCAGAAGTCCTCGTACTTCTCGCTGACCACGTGCGTGCCGCTGCGGGTGACGTTGCGCGGCAGGTCACCTGAGCCGTAGCTGCACGGGAAGTCCATGATCACGCTCTGGTCGGTCTCCACCTGGATGCGGTGCGACGGTGCATGCCCCTTGACCACCTGCCTGCGGCCGATCGTGAAGTTCAGCGAGACGTCCTCGGCCCCGTAGGCGTCGTCGCCGAAATTCACTCCGTACAGCTTGGCGTCGACGTGCACGGTGGTGCCGGGCTGGTAGTACTCCCTGGTCCGCCAGTGCACACGAGAGCCCTTGGCCTCATCGGGCAGCCACGCCCAGCTGCCTTCGGTAGCGGGCTGGGTGGTGACGATGAGCGCGCGCTCGACGGTTGCCTTGTCGGTGATCGGCGCGTTGAACTGCAGGATGATCGGCGCCGCCACCCCGACGGTCTGGCCGTCGGCAAGTTGGAACTGGCCGCTGACGGTCTTGTCGGGATTGACCGTGCTGAAGCTGCCCTGCACCGGAACGGCGATGCCGTCGCGGCCGACCACCGAACCGCTCCAGGTGTACTGAACGCCGTAGCCCAGCGGCTCGGTCACCGAGTACGACGTGCGGTCGCGGGACAGCGCCCCGGCGACGGCTTTGCCGCCGTCGTTGGTCAGCGTCATCCGCTGGAAGAAGCCGTCGCGCACCTCGGCGCCGACCGCAGCCGTCGGCACGACGTCTTTGGCGAAGTCGCCAGGGCGTAACGTCACGGTCGGTTTCGGCGGCGGCCCGCCAGCTTCGTCCTGCCTGCCGGATTTGCTGACGCACGACGCCAGGACGCCAGGCGCGACCGCGCCGACCGCGAGCGCTGAGAGCGCACGGCGGCGGGTGATTCGCGGCGGGTTGTTGGCTGTCGTCACGTGAATCAAGGGTACGGAAGCGTGCCGGAGGTGTTAAATCGTCACGCCTACCAGCACTGGCTCCGGGACCAGAGTGATACCGAACACGTCGCGCACACCGTCGCGAACCGTGCGGGCCAGCGCGACGATGTCGGCTGTGGTGGCGTTGCCGCGGTTGGTCAGTGCCAGCGAGTGCTTGGTGGACAGCCGGGCCGGCGCGTCCGGACCGGGGAAGCCTTTGCCGAAACCGGCGTTCTCGACGAGCCACGCCGCGGCGAGCTTGACCCCGTCCGGCGCCGGGAAGTGCGGAACGGACCCGTTGCTGAACTCCGCTAGCCGCTCGAAGTCCCGTTGGGAGACAACGGGATTGGTGAAGAACGAGCCGACGCTCCAGGTGTCGTGGTCGGCGTCGTCGAGCACCATGCCCTTGCGTCTGCGCAACGCCAGCACCGCGTCACGCACCACGTCGGGGTCTGCGCGCTCCCCCTCCCCCACACCCAGCGTGTCGACCAGTTCCCGGTAGCGCAGCGCAGCGCTCCGGCCGGACCCGTCGAGCCCGAACTCGACCTCGAGCACCACAGCGGACCACGTGGTCTTCAGCACACTGGTGCGATACCCGAAACCCAGCTCATTGGGGGTCACCCAGCGGACGTCGCCGCTGGGCAGGTCCATCAGCCGCACGCGGGTGACCGTGTCGGCCACCTCCACGCCGTAGGCACCCACGTTCTGCACCGGCGTGGCGCCGGCCGAACCGGGAATTCCGGACAGGCACTCCAACCCCCCTAGCCCGTGACGCAGCGATTCCGCGACGACGTCGTCCCACACCGCGCCGGCCTCGACCCGCAGGGTCGCGCCGTCGACCGTGACCCCGGTTGTCGCCAGTCGTACGACGGTCAGGTCGGTCAGGTCGTCTCCAATCACCACGTTGGATCCGCCCGCCAGCACCAACACAGGCTCGCCGGCCAGGGAACGCAGCGTCGCGACGATCTGATCGGTTGTGTCGCAGGTGATTACGCGCCGTGCCACCGGGCCGACCCGCAGGGTGGTCAGCGGCGCGAGCGGAACATGCTCCGCCACCCGCGCCCCGGCGTATCCGGTTGTGGCCACGGCCGGTAACGGTAGCCTGGCCAGCTATGCCGCGTTCATTCGACTTGTCGGCCGACTACCACGGCACCGTCGAACAGGTTCACTCGGCGTTCTCCGACGAGCAGTACTGGCTGGCGCGTCTGGACGACTCGGGGGCCGACATGGCGACGCTGGACGCGATGGTCATCGCAGGCGACGGCACGGTGACCGTGACGACCACGCAGACGCTGCGCAGCGACCGGCTGCCGGGAGTGGTCACGCAGTTCCACCCTCGCGACCTCGAGATCGTCCGCAGCGAGACCTGGCAGCCGCTCGCCGGCGGCGTGGCCCGTGCCGACTTGTCCGGCGCGGTGCCCGGGGCGCCGGTGTCGCTCGTCGGCACGGCGAGGCTGGCACCCAGAGACGCCGGGGCGCGGCTGTCCTTCACCGCGACCATCGAGGTCAGCATCCCGCTGGTCGGCGGAAAGCTCGAGAGCTTCATCGGTGCCAAGCTGGCCGAGCTCGTTGCCGCCGAGCAGCGCTTCACCACGTGGTGGATAGCCGAGAACGCGTGAGCCCTAGGCTCGACCGCATGCGCATCGCGGTGGCGCAGATCCGCGCCGGAACCGATCCTGGCGCCAACCTCGAGCTGGTCGCCGACGACGCCCGCCGCGCGGCCGAGGCAGGCGCGGCGCTGGTGGTGTTTCCCGAGGCGACGATGTGCCGGTTCGGCGTACCGCTGGCGCCGGTCGCCGAGCCGCTCGACGGGCCGTGGGCGTCGGGCGTGCGGTCCATCGCCGCCGACGCCGGCGTCGTCGTCGTCGCGGGGATGTTCGTGCCCAGCGGCGACGGGCGCGTCACCAACACACTGATCGCGACCGGACCCGGAGTCGACGCCCACTACGACAAGATCCACCTCTACGACGCGTTCGGGTTCACCGAGTCGCGCACCGTCGCGCCCGGACATGAGCCGGTGGTGATCGAGGTGGCTGGCGTCGGGGTGGGCTTGACCACCTGCTACGACGTCCGGTTCCCGGCCCTGTACACCGAACTGGCCGACCGGGGCGCGAAGGTGATGACTGTCAGCGCGTCGTGGGGGTCGGGCCCCGGGAAGCTCGACCAGTGGACGGTGCTGGTGCGGGCGCGCGCGCTCGACTGCACCAGCTACGTCGCGGGGGCCGGGCAGGCGTACCCGGGCGACGAGTTGGCGGCCCGAGGGGCGCCGATGGGCGTCGGCGGCAGCCTGATCGCCTCGCCGCTGGGCGAAGTGGTGGCCGACTGCGGTGCGGGTCCCGCGCTCATGGTCGCCGATGTCGATCTGCGCGCGGTCGACGAGGCCCGCGACACACTCGCGGTACTTCGGAATCGCTGCTCTTTCGCTGCGGCCGATAGGGCAGAATCGCGCGGGTGACGAATCCCCCTGGTCCCCCGCACGGCGACCCGACGGCCTGGGGGCGCCCAGGTACTCCGGGGCCCCCCGCCCCTCCGGGCCGTCCGCTGCCGCCGCGTGAGGCACCGACCCAGCACATCGGCCGGCCGGGCAGCCCGATGGACGCGCCCACCCAGAACATCGCGCGACCGGCGCACACCGAAGCGCCCACCGAGCACATCCCCTCGGCCGGGCCGCCGCCCCCGGAGAGGCCCGCGAAGAAGGGTCCGACGAAAGGCCTTGGCGCCCTTCGCGATCCGCTGTCGATCGTGCTGATCCTCGTGATCGTGGTGGCGCTGGTCGCGGCCGGGCTTCTCAGCGCCGAGTTGTACGCCCGGCATCGGGCAGACAGCAAGGTCACCGCGGCGGCCGAGTGCGTGTCGGAGGACTCGGCGACCGTGTCGTTCAGCTCGCTGCCCCCGTTCTTGTGGCAGCACGCCAACGGGCACTACGACAACATCACGGTCACCACCGCGGGGAACCAGATCCAAAGCGCCAAGGGCATGAAGGCCCAGGTCTCGATCAACGACGTCGACCTGCACGGCGACGCCAACTCCAAGGGCACCATCGGATCGCTCGACGCGACGATCACCTGGACCGCCGAGGGCATCAAACAGACGATCCAGGACGCGATTCCGGTCGTCGGCAGCTTCGTCAGCGGCGTTCAGACCAACCCCGCCGACCAGACCATCACGTTCGACGGCACGTTCGGCGACATCGTGACCAAACCGCAAGTGGTCGACAAGAAGATCAAGTTGCAGGTGGTCAGCCTGTCCGGTCTGGGCTTCATCCTGCCCAGCGAGTCGGTGCAGCCCGCATTGGACTCGGCGACCGACAAGTTCGCCAACGAGCTTCCGCTCGGCATCAGGGCCGACGCGATCCAGGTGACGGATGACGCTGTGACAGGCCAGTTCTCGACGCGCGACGCCAAGATACCGCAGGGCAACGAGAATCCCTGCTTCGCCGATCTATAGGTCGGCCAGCACCGCCCGGGTGGCCGACAAGCCCAGTCGTGTGGCGCCCGCGGCAACCATCGCGAGCGCGTCTGCGCCGGTTCGGATTCCGCCGCTGGCCTTAACACCCAGCCGGCCGTCGACAGCGTCGGCCATCAGTTCCACGGCACGGATCGAGGCGCCGCCGCTGGGGTGAAAACCGGTGGAGGTCTTGATGAAATCGGCACCGGCGGTTTCGGCGACCCGGCACACGTCGACGAGCGTCGACTCGCCACGCAATGCCAGCAGTGCCGCCGACTCGACGATCACCTTCAGCACCGCGTTCGGAATCGATTGGCGCACAATGGCAATGTCGTCGTGCACCTCGTTCAGGTCACCGGCCAGCGCCGCCCCGATGTCGATCACCATGTCGATCTCGGCGGCCCCGTCCTCGACGGCGAGCGCTGCTTCGCGTGCTTTGACCTCGCTGCGGTGCTTGCCCGACGGGAAGCCCGCCACCGCGGCGACTATGAGTCCGTTGGGCGGGCGAGCCGAGATCGCTGCCGGCACCATCGACGGCGACACGCACACCGCGTACGTATGGAGCGCGACGGCGTCGCGCACCGTCGCGTGCACATCCCCGGCGGTGGCTTCGGGCTTGAGTAGGGTGTGGTCGACGAGCGCGGCGAGCTCGGCGGGGGATGTCACTAGAACGGTTCTTCGACGTTGCCCGGATTGCAGCGAGTGTCGATCATCTGCGCGGGTGTCACCACCGGACGCCAGGGCTCCAGGTTCCAGCTGGTCTTACCGGGTTGAGCTAATTCGGCCAGTTGCCAATGGCAGTCGAACTGCTCACGCATCCCGGGCAGGTCGGCGTCGGGAGCATCGACGAGCACTTCGGCCCATGCCTCGTCGGGGCCGACGAACTCGGTGCTGGCCTCGCGCCCGGCGACGGTCGGATACACCCGAAGGCTCGACAGGTCCGCCCAGTGCACCCACTCGGCGCGCTCGATGTACGGCGGCGGAGGGGGATCGTCCGCGTGGGCGGGCGCGGCCACGGTCAGCGGGAACGCGGCGACCACTGCGGCAAGCACAGCCACCCGCATCGGTTAGCGCGACTTCCCTTGGATCTCAAGCAGTTTGGGCCGGACATCGACGAGGTAGATGCCGGCGGCACATGCCCCGATGATCGGACCCATGATGCTGAGCACCCCCAGATAGGGAAACGACAGCAGCGCCGACACCCCAAGGATGATGAGCCACACCGGCTTCGTGAGTTTTCCCGCCGCGGTGTAGGCGTCGCTGCGCTGCATCGCCGCATGGACGAACGCGTAGATGGTCGCCGCGAAGACGGCAAACCCCAGAATCATCAGAACGGTGCCCGCAAGCCCAGCAGAGTTCATCTCTTCAGCCTAAGCGGGCACCGTCCCGATCACCGAATTACTCCCGCTTTCCCGGGAGCTTCGTCGACCCCAGGACCGGCCTACTTCTGGGTGACCTTCTTGGCCGCGCCCTTCTTGGCCGGTGCCTTCTTCGCGACAGCCTTCTTGGCGGGCTCGGCCTTCTTGGCGGCGGCCTTCTTCGCCGGCGCGGCCTTCTTGCCGGCCTTCTTCGCCGGCTCGCGACCGATCAGCTTGGCGGCGCGCTCACCCACGGCGCGGGTCTGGGTCGCCACGTTGCCCAGCGCCTCTTGGGTCAGCTCCACCGTCTCGCTGAACCGCTTCTCGGCCTGGGCGCGACGCTCCTCGAAGCCCGGCTGATTGCGCAACCGCTCGAGCGCAGCCTCACCGCGGGCGACCAGATCGTTGTAGAGCTCGGTGGCCTGCTCGCGGTAGCCCTCGGCAGCCCTGCGCAGTTCGTCGCCGGAGAGCCGGCCACGGAACTCCTGAGCGCGCTCCGGCAGCTCCTCCTGCAGCTTGGTGATGCGCCCGCGGGTCTCCTCGACCCGGCTACGGGAGTCGGTACGAGCTTCCTCGGCACGCTCACGCAGCGTGGCGACGATTTCGTTGACCCTCTCCAGAGCCAGGTCGGCGGCGCCGACGGCGGCGAACAACGGAGCTTTGAGGTCCTCGACGGTGGGGGTGTTGCGGTCAGCCATGTCTTTTCCTTTCGATCACTAACGTTTGCGTTGGGTTGCTATCGGTGTCGGACAGTTATGCAGATGACGACTCCTCACGGGCAGCTTCGGTCTGATGACGCTCGACCTGTTGACAGAAGGAGGAGTAGATGTCGAGCAACACCTGCTTCTGCCGCTCAGTGATCGCCGAGTCGTTGACGATCGCGTGGCGCACCGCGCTGGGCTCGGCGGGCTCGAGAATCCCGGCCCGGACGTAGAGCACCTCGGCGGACACCCGCAATGCCTTGGCGATCTGGTTGAGCACTTCGGCAGAGGGCTTGCGCAACCCGCGTTCGATCTGGCTGAGGTACGGATTGCTGACACCGGCCTTTTCGGCCAACTGCCGTACCGAGACCTGAGCAGCCTCGCGCTGCGTCCTGATGAAGCTGCCGATATCTTGCGCGGCGGTCGTCACCACGGTGGCGATGTCCGCGGTGACAATGTCTGCCTCCTGTGTGGGCATCGTTTTCACCACCTCGACGAACGGGTATCGGTACGGACAATCGCCACCCTACGGCGTGGTGCTTGCTGCTGCAAGCAGTCAGTTAGCGTTTTCTTAAAAAAGCACCTGAGCGACTGTGTAAATGATCACACCGGCCAGCGATCCGACGACCGTGCCGTTGATGCGGATGAACTGAAGATCCCGCCCGACGTGCAGTTCTATGCGCCGGCTGGCCTCCTCGGCGTCCCACCGCTCGATGGTCTCGGTGATGATCGCGGTGATCTCGACGCCATACTCCGACACCAGGTGCTTGGCGCCCCGGATGATCCACTCGTCGACCTTGTCGCGCAGGTCCGCGTCGTCGCGCAGCGACTCGCCGATCACCACCACCGAGTCGGCGATGCGGGTGCGCAGCGCGCTGGACGGGTCGTCGACGGACTCCACGAGGATGCGCTTGAGCGCGGACCAGGCCGTCTCGGCGGCGCGGCTGACCTCGTCGCGGGCCATGATCTGCTCCTTGACGGCCTCGGCCCGGGCGATGGTGTCGTCGTCGTTCTGCAGGTCGTCGGCGAACTCGAACAGGAAGCGAGTCGCCGAGCTGCGCAGTTCGTGGTCGGGGTTGCGGCGGACCTTGTCGGTGAAGTCCATCAGCTCGCGGTGGATGCGGTCGCCGACGAGGTGGTCGACCCAGCGTGGAGACCAGGTCGGCGAGTCGCGCTCGACGACCCGCTGGATCACTTCGCCGGCGTTGAGCGACCACTGGAACGCGCGGTCGGCCAGCAGCTGCAGCAGCGCCTCCTGGCGGTTCTCCCGCAGCAGCGTGCCGAGCACCCGGCCGACCGGCGGTCCCCATTGCGGCTCGGCGATCCGCTTGACGATCATCCGGTCGAAGACGTGCTGGACGTCTTCGTCGCGCAGCATCTCGACCAGTACGCGCAGCACGTTGGACACCTCGCCCGCGACCCGCGTGGCGTGGCCGTGGTCGGCCAGCCACTTGCCCAGCCGGCCGGGGATCTGCGCGTCGCGCAGCTTGGCTTCAACCACCGTTGGCGACAGGAAGTTCTCGCGCACGAAATTGCCCAGCCCCTCACCCAACTGGTCCTTCTTGCGCTTGATGATCGCGGTGTGCGGGATCGGGATGCCCAGCGGATGCTTGAACAGCGCCGTGACGGCGAACCAGTCGGCCAGCGCGCCCACCATGCCGGCCTCGGCGGCCGCACCCACGTAACCGACCCAGGTCGGTGCGTCGTGGGCCTGCGCCCATCGGCAGGCCAAAAAGATCACGGTGGCGCCGAGCAAGAACCCGAGCGCGACGAGCTTCATCCTGCGCAGCTGCGTGCGCCGCTGGGCGTCCGCGCCGGCGTCGACGGCGAACATTCCCTCCAGGTCGGCGCTGGGATGTTCGCGTCTGGGCGTGCTCGGCATGCGGTGTGCCACCCCACCATCATCCAGGCAAATCGGGATGATCCTCTGGATGCGCTGCCGAACCCATTCGGGCCGTAATATCGAAGCGAGCTAATGAACGGACATCCGTGGCAGTGGTAGATCGAATCCCGACGACCACACCGAAGGTCGACGGTCGCAAGCGCCGGTGGCACCAGCACAAGGTGGACCGGCGCAACGAGTTGGTGGACGGCACGCTGGAGGCCATCCGCCGGCGGGGCCGCGACGTCAGCATGGACGAGATCGCCGCTGACATCGGGGTGTCCAAGACGGTGCTGTACCGCTACTTCGTCGACAAGAACGACCTCACCACCGCGGTGATGATGCGCTTCGCGCAAACCACGCTGATTCCCAACATGGCCAAGGCGCTGTCGTCGAACCTCGACGGGTTCGAGTTGACGCGCGAGATTATCCGCGTGTACGTGGACACGGTGGCGGCGGAGCCGGAGCCCTATCGCTTCGTCATGTCAAACAGCTCGGCGAGCAAGAAAGTGGTCGCGGACTCGGAACGGATCATCGCGCGGATGCTCGCGGTGATGCTGCGGTCCCGGATGAGTGCGGTCGGCATGGACACCGGGGGCGTGGAGCCGTGGGCGTACATGATCGTCGGCGGCGTGCAGTTGGCAACCCACTCGTGGATGTCGGACCCGCGGATGACCGCCGACGAGCTGATCGACTACCTGACCATGCTGTCGTGGAATGCGTTGTGCGGCATCGTCGAAGCCGGCGGCTCTCTGGAGACGTTCCGGTCACAACCGCACCCGTCGCCCACGCTGCCGCCACGCGTTACGGTCGAGATGTGACAGACTGCTGGGACCGCGACGCCCGCAACGTCCTGCGATTTCGCCCGGGCACCAAGGTCGTCGACCTCGACACCAACTCCACTCCCGGCTTCAGCGGCGAGAAGGACGACGCACCGGCAATCCAGGACGAGCGCAACGAACGCTTCGCCGAGTTGCAGGAACTGCTCTATGCGAACAGCAGAAGCGACGAGGGCGCGCGCCGGGCGGTGCTGCTGGTGCTGCAGGGAATGGACACCTCCGGCAAGGGTGGGATCGTCAAACACGTTGTGGGCGCTGGCAATCCGCAGGGCATTCGGTACACCGCGTTTGGCGTGCCGAACGAGGAAGAGCGTGAGCACCACTATCTGTGGCGGATCAGTCGGGCAGTGCCGGCCTTCGGGATGATCGGGGTGTTCGACCGCTCGCACTATGAGGACGTGCTCGTGGTTCGCGTGCACAACCTGGTGCCGCCCGAGGTGTGGAATTCCCGCTACGAAGAGATCAACGCGTTCGAACGCGAACTCGCCGGAGAGGGAATCGCTTTGGTCAAGGTCGCGATGTTCATTTCGCTCGACGAGCAGAAGAAGCGGCTCGGCGAGCGACTGGAGCGCCCGGACAAGTACTGGAAATACAACCCCGGCGACATCCAGGAACGCAAGGAGTGGCCCGAGTACCAAGAGGCCTACCAGGCGATGCTGGATCGCACCTCCACCGACTACGCCCCCTGGTATGTGGTGCCGAGCGACAAGAAGTGGTACAGCCGTCTCGCGGTCACCGAGCTGCTGATCGGGGCGCTGGAGGACCTTGACTTGTCCTATCCCCCACCGGATTTCAACGTCAAAGCAGAGAAGCGCCGGCTGACCGAGTCCTAGCTCACCGCCCGCGATTCGGCGACGCCCGTCTTTGCCGCAGGCTCGTACTTTGGCAAATCCCGTATGCGTGCCGCACTCGGCGATATGGTTTAGCCGACGAAGCAATCGCAGAGGGGTGCCGATGATCGAGCCGTGGGAATTGATTCTGCATCACAGCTATGCCGGTACCCCGGGGGTCGTGTTCGACCACTCGCCCGGTCGCGGGAGCCACGGTACGGCGGTGGGTTTGGGACCTGGAGACTTCGTTCACGACGGCGTGGCGAGTGGTTCGGGCGCTGTTCGGTTCCGGCGCCGCGGGCTGATCTCTGTCACGCCGACCCGTGGCTGGGATCGGCTGGGCGCGTTTCGAGCCGAAGTCGTCTTCCGCTGTGATCGACCCGGTGGTAACGGCCAGATCTTCGACACCCGCCCGTTGGCCGTCTTCGCGCATTTCTCCGACCGTACTTTCGATTTCGGCTTCAACACCACCGACGGACTACAGCGCTTCGGCGTCGCATTCGATGATATCGGCGTCGACCCCCTGGCCTGGACCGCTGCCGGCGTCGAGCACGACGGCCGTGGCATAGTGCAGATCTTCGTCAACGGCGAGACGGTCAAGACCTGGCGCGACCGACCCCTACAGCAGGTGCACCCCACAGCGTCGGTGACGATCGGCAACGGACCAGACGGCGCACTCGAGTTCCCTGGATTGATCGACGACGTCAAGTTCTGGCGGCCGAACCCCACCAAGTTCAAGGGCGACTTCACCGATCGGATCGTCAAGGCCGGCCTGACGGATTGTTGGGCGCAGTGGGGCAAGAGGTTCCGTGGTGCGCTGGACGAGCTGTCAGCCAGAGACCGGGAATGCCCAGCGCGCATCGCTCGTCTCATAGACGAGGTCATGTCAAATGGGCTGGCCTCCATCGGCCACAGTCCCGGCACCAGGCAAGCCTGGGAGCATGCGGTCGCCAGTTACCGACGGTTGTGGCCGAGCGGAGACCTAGCGGAGATGGGGCCAGTGCTTGCGGGGCTTCGGGACGCGTTGAAATCGGAAGGCGTCGACCTCGAGCAGGATCCGGCGTATCAGGCCCTGAGCAACGACCGCTGTTTCCAAGAGCTCAGTCGTCTCACGCCGCCCCTTGATTGTGACCCGCAATTCGCCCAGATGCTCAGCTATGGAGTGGACTAGCACCATGGCACACGCTCTGACAACGGGAAATTCGATCGAAGATGTGAGTCAGTTCACCACGGCTGAGATTCAGCCGACCGCCTCGGCACTGGTTCTGGTCTTCGTCACCAACGTCAGGCACCTTCTGACGCTCGGCACCCTGGCCACACCGACAGTCACTGGGAACGGCCTGAACTGGGAGCGGATCACGACAGTCACCACGACGGACGAAGACCGGCGGCTTACGTGCTTTCGCGCCATGGGCGCTAACCCTTCTCGCGGTACGGTCCTCATCAGCTTCGGCGATCAGGTGCAGGACATCTGCGCATGGTCGGTCCTTGAATACACCGATGTAAATACCAGCGGAGTCGACGGCGCCGGGGCGATCGGTTCCGGCCGAACTGTCACGAACAGCGGCACTAGCCTGACCGCCACACTCACACCGGCCGATCCGGAGCGTGGCCGCACCGTGGGCGCCATCATGCTGGAACCCACGGACGCGCAGGCGCGTCCGGTCTCAGCTGGAAGCGGATTCTCGGAAATACACCAGCAGACCGTCACGCAAGGAATTGCCTTTACCAAGGCCTTGACGATGCAGACGCAGGATTCGACGTCAGCCGCCAGCACGATCAAGTGGACTTGGACCGAGAGTCAGAATGCGGCCGCGGTGGTCATCGACGTGAAGGGGGTACCCCCGGGCGGGGGGACCACACCCGGGGGCGACCCGAC
>JBLNEK010000028.1:0-10357 GCA_050262635.1 Candidatus Sericytochromatia bacterium
CATCGGCGACGGCATGAAAGGACCCGTAGTAGATGTTGACGTCCTTGAGGTCAAGCCGCTTGGCCATACCGGTCCTCTCATACCTTCTTGGGTGCGAACAACTTCGCGAACAGCCGCGCTCCCACGTTCAGTATCGCAATCAGGATGATCAATGTCAGCGCTGCGCCCCACAGCCGATCGGTCGGCACCGGGTTGGCGCCGGCGCCGGCCGACGTCTGGTCGTACATCATGCCCGGTAGCGATCCCATGAACCCGTGGAACATGTCGAAGTTGATCACCTGCGAGTAGCCGACCAGGATCAGCAGCGGCGCGGTTTCACCCATCACGCGCGCCAGCGCCAGCATGATCCCGGTGACGATCCCAGACAGCGCCGTCGGAATCACAATGCGCACAATCGTTTTCCACTTCGGCACGCCGAGTGCGTAACTGGCCTCCCGCAGGTCCATCGGCACGATCCGCAGCATCTCCTCGGACGCGCGGACGATCACCGGGATCATCAACAGCACCAGAGCCAGTGACACCGCGAATCCCGACCGCTGAAAGCCAAGCGCCGCAACCCATAGCGCGTAGATGAACAGTGCCGCGACGATGGACGGAACACCGGTGAGGATGTCGACCATGAATGTCGTCAGCTTGCCGAGCCGGGTCCCGGCACCGTACTCGACGAGGTAGACCGCCACGAAGATCCCGATCGGGATCGAGATCGCGGCGCAAACCAGCCCTTGCAGCAAGGTGCCGACGATCGCGTGGTATACGCCGCCGCCGGGCGCGAATGCCGTCATGCCCGCTTGTGAATTCCACCACCACTGCGCGGACAAGACGATCTTGAAGCCCTTGGCCAGAACTGCGACGAGCACCCACGCCAGCGGAATCAGGGCGATGATCATCGAGGCGCTGACCAACACCGCCGCAACGTGATTGGCGACTTTGCGGCGCAGGCTGACGCTTTGGAACGTCGGCACCTTCACCGGCCGGTCAAGCGTCGTCATTGCTCCTTCTTCCCCGCCACGGCCGCCCGCGCGATCGAGTTCACGACGAAAGTCAGGACGAAAAGCACCAGGCCGGCGGCGATATACGCGCCAGCCTTGTACTGGTCGTTGAACTCCGCCGCGGCGGCGGCGATTTTGGTGGCGAACGTGTACCCGCCGTCGAACAGCGACCAGCCGAACGCCTGCTGGGTGCCGCGCAGGATGATCAGCAGCGCGATCGTCTCCCCCAGTGCCCGGCCCAGTCCCAGCATCGTGCCGCTGACGTAGCCGGACCGGCCGAACGGCAGCACCGTCGTCTTCACGACCTCCCAGCGCGTGGCGCCGAGCGCAAGCGCGGCCTCGATGTGGCCCGTCGGCGTCTGCACGAACACCTCTCGCGTCACCGCGGTGATGATCGGCAAGATCATCACCGCCAGCACGATGCCCGCCGTGAAGATCGTACCGCCGCCGATGACGGACGCGCTGCCCGTCGCGAAAACCGGTATCCACGAGAGGTTTTCGTTCAGCCACACCGCGACAGGCCGAATCTGCGGGGCCAGCACGTACAAGCCCCAGGCGCCGTAGATGATCGACGGCACCGCGGCGAGAAGATCCACCATGTACGCCAGCGGGCCGGCGATCCGGCGCGGCGCGTACTGCGTCAGGAAGATCGCGATGCCCAGCGCCACCGGCATCGACAGCACTAGGGCGAACAGCGACACGAACACCGTCACCTGGAAAAGGTCCAGCACGCCGAACCTCATCGCCGACGTGTCGGTCGTTACCCAGTTCCGGCCGTACAGCAGGAAGTTCTCCGTGTTGCGCGCCAGTGCGGGGATCGCGCGCCACAGCAGGAATAGCCCGATCGCGGCGATCAGGACGACGACCAGGACCCCGGACCCCTCGGCGAGGCCGCGGAAGAGGCGGTCACCGAACCGGACTTTGGCGTGCCCGGACGGGTTTGTGACGACGTGCTTTCCACCCGGTGACGACTGGGCCAGGGCTTCGCCTGACCCGGCGTTCACGGGGTTGAATTCAGCCACACCGACACTATCCCTTGTTCCGTCGGCTCCAATTGTCACAGCACGTGCCCGCTTTGTCGCCGCTAGGCGATGGCGTCGACCGACTGAAGCAGACGCTGCTTGAAGCTGTCGGGCAGCGGGATGTATCCGGCCTGCGACAGCCCTGCCTGGCCCTGGTCCGCCGCGACCTTGAGGAACGACTTCACCGCGGCGGCGGTGTCGCCGTCGTAGCCCTTCGAGCAGACGATCTCGTAGGTCGCCAGCACCAGCGGATAGGCACCGGCCTCCTTGGTGCCGTACAGCGAGTTCAGATCCAGCACAAGGTCATTGCCTTCCGCGGCGAACTTCGCGCCGGCGATCGCCTTGGCGGCCGACTCGTCGGTGAGCTCGACGGCGCCGCTGCCGTTGTCGATGCGCGCGACCGTCAGCTTGGCCTGGGTGGCGAAGCCTTTCTCGACGTAGCCGATGGCCCCCTCTGTGGACTGCACCGCCTGCACGACGCCCGCCGACTTCTGCGCGCCCTCACCGGCGCCGCCCTGGAACTCCTTGCCGGCGCCCTTCGTCCACGATTCCGGCGCGGCTGTCGTCAAGTACTTCTGGAAGTTGTCGGTGGTGCCCGAGGAATCCGATCGGTAGACCGGCACGATCTTCGTGTCGGGCAGCGACGCACCGCTGTTGAGCGCGGCGATGGCCGGGTCGTTCCAGGTGCTGACGGCCCCAGTGAAGATCTTGGCGATCACGTCGGCGTTCAGCACGAGGTTGTCGACGCCGGGCACGTTGTAGGCCAGCGCCACCGGACCGAACACCAGGGGCAGGTTCCAGGCGGGGTTTCCGCCACACCGCTGTTTGGCCGGGTCTACCTGGTCCTTGGCCAAGGGCGAATCGGATCCAGCGAAGTCGACTTTGTTGCCGAGGAACTGCTGCACGCCCTGCCCGGAGCCGGTGGGGTTGTACGAAAGGTTCTTGCCGGGGCAGGCCTGGCCCCACGCCTGGTTGAACACGCCGATCGCATTCTGCTGCGCGGTCGAGCCCTCTGAGGTCAGGGAGTTCTTGCCGCTGCAGTCCGCGCCCGTGCCCGACGACGTGCCCGTGTTCTGGTCACTGCCGCACGCCGAGAGCGAGAAGGCGACGATCGCGGCCGCCGACACCGTCGCACCAACCGTCTTGCCCAACCCAATGAACTTCACCGTCTGTTGAACCTTCCTAAACGAGCGCCGAAATTGACGCGAGACACCTCCGGCAACGTATGTGGCCGTGGTGGACGGCCGACTCATGGCAGGTGAACGGGCGGTGAACAACTTTGTGAACACCGTGGGTACGACAGGTGTCTCCGACCTGCCAATCAGGCTGCGGCATAGGCGGTGTCCACACCGGACACGCCAAAGCCGAGCCGTCGGTAGGTGCCGACGGCCGCGTCGTTGTCGGCTTCGGTGTAGAGAACGACGGCCGCGTTGGGGTCGCCCGCCAACCGCTCGGCGAGATGGCGCAGACCCACGAGCGTCAGCGCTTTGCCGAGCCCGCGCCTGTGCACGCCGGGGTCGACGGCGAGGACGTAGACCTCGCCGAGGTCCGCGCGGCCCGGGTGCACCTTGGTCCAGTGGAATCCCACCAGCTTGTCGGTGTTCTCATCGAACGCCAGAAACAGTCCGTCGGCGTCGAACCAGGTGTCGCGCCGCCGCTCGGCCATGTTTTCGGGCGTCCAACCGCCCTGCTCGGGATGCCATGCGAAGGCGGCGTTGTTGACCCGCAGGAACTCGGCGTCGTCCGCGGCCCCGCGATAGGTGCGGACGCGCACACCATGAGGAATCGCGGCGGGCGGCAGGTCCTCCAGAGAGCGGCGCATCTGCCACATCTCGCGGACCGGCTTCAGGCCCAGCGCAGCGGCCGTCTGCCGGGCCGGCTCGAGATTGCCGCGTGCCCAGAACCGGACCGAGTCGCCGGCTGCTCCGATCGCGGTGCGTGCCATCGATGCGCCAATCCCGCGCCGGCGCGCATCGGGTGCCACCACCAGCTCGGCCATCGGCGGCGCCGCGTCGGTGCCGGGTGCGAGGTTGAGATAGCCGACGAGGCGCTGGCCGTCGGTGGCGATCAGGTGCTTGGTCCGCTGCAGCGGCAGCTCCCGCAGAACCTGCTCGCCTACCGGGGCGATGCCGTCGGCGCTCGATGCCGCCGCGATGAGGTCGCGGACCTGGTCTTGCTCGCCCGGTGTGAGGGTCGGCCGCCAGTCGATGTCCGTCACGAAGTGTGCAGCGGGTCCGGCGAACCACGAAGCGCCTCCGAAACCGACTGCGGTAGTTCATTGGCCGCGGGCGCGAACTCGGACTCGTCCTCGTCGAGATCTGCGTCCGATGACTGGCGGCCACGCGCAGGGCGGACAGCCTTGTACCCGACGTTGCGCACGGTGCCGATCAGCGACTCGTATTCGCTGCCGAGCTTGGCCCGCAGCCGCCGGACATGGACGTCGACCGTGCGGGTGCCGCCGAAGAAGTCGTAGCCCCAGACCTCCTGCAGCAGCTGGGCACGCGTGAACACCCGGCCGGCGTGTTGCGCCAGGTATTTCAGCAGCTCGAATTCCTTGTACGTCAGGTCGAGCGGGCGCCCGCGCAGCCGGGCGGTGTAAGTGCCCTCGTCGATGACGAGCTCGCCGAGTGTGATCTTGCCTACGTTCTCCTGGTTGGCCGCTCCGCCACGGCGCCCGACGAGCAACCTCAGCCGCGCGTCGACCTCGGCCGGCCCGGTGCCTGGCAGCAGGATGTCGTCGAGTCCCCAGTCGACGTTGATGGCGACAAGGCCGCCTTCGTTGACGACGGCTACCACCGGGACCGACGTTCCCGTCGTGCCGAGCAGCCGGCACAACCCCCGGGCGGCGGCCAGGTCGGTGCGTGCGTCGACGATGGCCACGTCCGCGCTGCCCGCCTCAAGCAGGGACGACACCTCGCTCGGGGCCCGCCGTACGGTGTGCGGCAGCAGAGACAATGAGGGCAGCACCGAATCCGGATGCGGATCCCCGGTCAGTAGCAGTAAGTCCAACACAGCCTCCAGCGCACGGTGTACGACGCGTCGACGTGCGTCCGCGTGGCCAGTCAACGATAACCCGCGACCAGCGACTTAGCCGTCTGCGGATCGATGATCGGTCGGGCAAGCCTTGCTCCGCCGGGCGGATACGGCAACCCGATACGCCAGAATGTGCGGGTGCGCGCGCTGCTGATCGGCCTGACCGTGACGATCGTCGTGCTCGTCGGCGGGGCGGTGGGAGCAGACTTCGGCACGGCGATCTACGCCGAGTACCGGCTGGCGCGCACTCTTCGCGCCGACGCCGGGTTGGGGTTCGACCCCTGGGTGGCCATCCTGGGCTTCCCGTTCGTCCCGCAGGCGCTCGCCCACCGCTACGACGAGGTCGAGATCAAGGCCAGCGGCGTCGAGCGCCCCGTCATCGGCAACGCCTCGCTGGAGGCGACGATGCACCAAGTCGACCTCACGCATTCATCGTGGCTGATCCGGCCGGGCGCCCTGCTGCCCGTCGACAAGCTGGAGAGCCGGATCATCATCGACTCCACGCACCTCGGCCGCTTCATGGGTATCAACGACCTGATGGTGGAGGCACCGCCGAAGGAGACGAACGACGCGACCGGCGGCACCACCGAATCCGGAATTTCAAGCAGCGTGGGGCTGGTGTTCACCGGAACGCCGAAAGCCGCCGGCTTTGCGGAGCGGGTCAGTGTTTCGGTCGACCTATCGATGACCGGACCCGAGAGCACGACGCTGGTGTTCACCGCCCGCGGGATCCTCACTGGCCCCGGCACCGCGGACCGGCCGGTGCCCGACGACAAGCTCGCCGCGGTGCTGGCGGCGTTCAGCAAGCAGCTGCCGGGTCAGAAGCTGCCGTTCGGCGTCGGCCCGAACAGAGAGGGCGCGCGAGGCTCGGATGTCATCATCGAAGGCATCGCCAAGGGACTATCCGTGCGCCTGGACGAGTTCACAGTGTCATGAGCTCATCGTTGGTCTTGGCTATCTGCGTGGTCGCGGCCGCGCTCGGTCTCGCGGCGGTGATCGGGTTTTCGATCAACCGTCGCTCAGGCGTGCTGCGGGAGACCCCCGAACCGGTGGCCGACACCGCCGATCTCGGCCTGTCGACGACAGGCCCGACGGTGCTGCACTTCAGTGCGGTGTGGTGCGGGCCGTGTGCAGCGGTGGGCCGCGTGGTCGACCAGGTCTGCAATGACCTACCCGGCGTCGCCCACGTCGAGATCGATATGGACGCGAATCCTGCTCTGGCGCAACGACTTTCGGTGCTATCTCTACCCACGACGTTCATCTTCGATGCCGAGGGCCGGCAACTGTACCGCACCGCAGGAGTGCCGAAGGCCAGCGACCTGCGGGCCGCGCTGGTACCGCTGTTGGCTCCGGGCCACCACCATTAGGTAGGATTGCCGACGTGTTCGCCCGCCTCGAGCTGATGCTCACCAAGCGCCGCGCAGTTGATCTGTGCCGCACGGCGGGTTGTTTCTGTTGCTGTTGTCGCTGAGCGCACCACGCTCGTAGCGGCTTGAGCCGTGCCTTTCCAGCCAGCTCGTCCAGCACAGGAGTATTTCTATGTCGAACACGATCACTGAGGTCGATGTCCGCGGCCCACGATTCGCCGCATGGGTGACCACCGTTGTGCTGGTGGCGACCTTGTTGGTCTCCGCGGTCAGTCCCGCGCTCGCCGCGGTGATCCTCGCCCTTCAGGCCGCAGTGTTCGCGGCCAGCGCGCTGCGCGGTCCGCGGCGCGGTCCCTACGGGCTGATCTTCGCGCATTTCGTCGCACCGCGGCTCGGACCCGCCACCGAACGGGAACCGACCGCTCCGCTGAAATTCGCGCAGCTTGTCGGCTTTGTGTTCGCGGCCGTCGGCGTCATCGGGTTGGCCGCCGGGCTGACCCTGCTGGGCCAGATCGCAACCGCGTTCGCCCTCATCGCCGCGTTCCTCAACGCGGCATTTGGCATCTGCCTGGGCTGCCAGCTGTACCCGTTGGTGGCCCGGCTCAAGCCCGTAACCGTCAGGTAAGGACAGGTAAGGAAAGGAAATCCATGGCCCGTTCCGACGTCCTAGTCACCGTGGACTGGGCGGAGAGCAATCTCAACACCCCGAACACGGTGTTCGTCGAAGTCGACGAAGACACCAGTGCATACGACAACGGACACATCCCCGGCGCGATCAAGCTCGACTGGCGCATCGACCTGCAAGATCCCGTCAAACGGGATTTCGTTGACGCCGAACAGTTTTCGAAGCTGCTGTCCGAGCGCGGCATCGCCAACGACGACACCGTGATTCTCTACGGGGGCAACAACAACTGGTTCGCCGCGTACGCGTATTGGTACTTCAAGCTCTACGGGCACGAGAACGTCAAGCTGCTCGACGGCGGCCGCAAGAAGTGGGAGCTCGACGGTCGTGCACTGTCCAGCAACAAGGTGGAGCGGAAGTCGACCAGCTACACCGCCAAGGAGCCGGATAACAGCATCCGCGCCTTCCGCGACGAGGTGCTGGCCGCCATCGGTGAGGCGAACCTAGTCGACGTCCGCTCCCCCGACGAGTTCTCCGGCAAGATCCTGGCGCCCGCGCACTTGCCGCAGGAACAAAGTCAGCGTCCCGGCCACATCCCCAGTGCCATCAACGTGCCGTGGAGCAGGGCGGCCAATGAGGACGGCACCTTCAAGTCCGATGAGGATCTGAAGAAGCTCTACTCCGAGGCGGGACTCGACGACTCCAAGGAGACAATCGCGTACTGCCGTATCGGGGAGCGGTCGTCGCACACCTGGTTCGTGCTCCGTGAGCTGCTCGGGCACGAGAACGTCAAGAACTACGACGGAAGTTGGACCGAATACGGCTCCCTGGTGGGGGCCCCGATCGAGTTGGGAAGCTGATATGTGCTCTGCACCCAAGCAAGGACAGACGCTGCCGGCCAGCGTCGACGTCGAGAAGGAGACCGTGATCACCGGCCGGGTGGTCGACGGCTCCGGGCAGCCGGTGGGCGGCGCGTTCGTGCGCCTGCTGGACTCCTCCGACGAGTTCACCGCCGAGGTCGTCGCATCGGCCACCGGTGACTTCCGATTCTTCGCCGCGCCGGGTTCATGGACCGTGCGGGCGCTCTCATCAGTGGGCAGTGGCGACGCGGTCGTCGCCCCGCGCGGCGCGGGCATCCACGAGGTCGACGTCAAGGTCGCCTGAGCTCCCGCGCTTTGCGCGAGCGTGCTGGTTTGCGCGGCGACACGCCGTGATTCTGGCGTGCAAACATGCACACTCGCAGGTTCAGCGTGACTGCCCGCGAGCACTAGACTGATCCCGTGGTGCTGCTCTACGAGATCCTGCTGGTGGCGTGCACCGTGCTGATCGCATGGTTCGCGCTGTATGCGGTCTACCGGCTCATCTCCGACGACTCGTGAACTCACCCATTCCGCGGCCGGGATCTGGCGACCGCGCGGTTGCCGCCGCGGCCGAACGCGCCAAAACCACCGCCTCGCGCAACATCCCGGTCTTCGAAGACCTGCCGCTGCCCGCCGACACCGCCAACCTGCGCGAGGGCGCGAACCTGCACGACGCGCTGTTGGCGCTGCTGCCGCTGGTCGGTGTCTGGCGCGGCGAGGGCGAGGGTCGCGGCCCGCACGGCGACTACCGCTTCGGCCAGCAGATCATCGTCTCCCATGACGGCCGCGACTACCTGAACTGGGAGGCGCGGTCCTGGCGGTTGACCGAGAGCGGCGAATACCATGAGCCGGCCCTGCGGGAGACCGGGTTCTGGCGGTTCGTCAACGACCCGACCGATCCCGCCGAGAGCCAGGCGATCGAGCTTCTGCTGGCCCATTCCGCCGGCTACGTCGAGCTGTTCTACGGTCGCCCGCTAAACCAGTCGTCGTGGGAACTGGTCACAGATGCGTTGGCGCGCAGCCGATCCGGCGTCTTGGTCGGCGGTGCGAAGCGGCTGTACGGGATCGTCGAGGGCGGCGACCTCGCTTATGTCGAGGAACGCGTCGACGCCGACGGCGGCCTGGTCCCGCACCTTTCCGCGCGCCTCTCGCGCTTCGCCGGCTAGAGTTTTTGTCGATTACCTGCGGATTCATCACCAGCTGGGACGAAAATGGGATCCTTCTCGGCGTTGCCCGAGTCTAGGAAGGACCGACGATGAAACACACATTTGCCGGTGCCGCTGCCGCCGGACTCGCGGCTATCGCCCTGATCGGCGCTCCTGTCGCCGCTGCCGGACCCGAGGAGGACTTCCTCATCGCGGTTGCCGCGGCGGGGATCGCCTCCGGGGACACGCAGCAGGTCGTCGCGCTGGGCAGGTCGGTCTGCACCGACCAGGCAACGGGGACGGCGTCAACCAGGTCGTTGCGAATCTCGCGGCGTCGCGGGGCTGGTCCCCCGCCCAGGCGGGCGCGTTCGTGAGCGCCGCGACGGCGGCGTTCTGCCCGCAGCTGACATAGCCGCACAAATGGAGCGGCCCCCGAGCCGTCGTTCCCGGTTGGACAGACCAGGGGCTCGGGGGCCGGGTGACTGCGGGGAATTACCAGCGCCGATCAGCGGGGGTTTCCTCGCGTGCGGCAGCTAGCCGGCAGTCACCTCACGTGTCCATAAGTCAATCAATTCTCGGACCACCTCCTTTCCCGTGTACGGGCGAAAGTACCTGTGATCGCCTGCCGCGACAAGCAATTAATACCGGACGTCACCGGTCGCTGACGATGGCGAGGTCGACGAGTTCAGAGAATTCCGCTGCGAGCGGAGCGTCGGGCAGCAGCCTGCCGTCGAGAGTGTGCACGCGGGCTGCCAGCGTGACACTCGAAACCAGCCAAACACCTTGCGCCGCAAGCAGATCAGCGGGTCGCAGTGGGCGGTATTGGCAACGGTGGCCCTTCTCCGCGGCCACGGCGAAAAGCGCCTGTTGGGTGGTGCCGTGCAAGATCGGCAGAGCCGGCGGCGGTGTGAGCAGGCCATCAGGGGTGGCGATCACCACCGTCGAACGGGGTCCTTCCAGGACGTAGCCGTCGGTGCTGATGAAGATCACATCGCCCGCGCCATGCTTGGCGGCGTAGCGCAGCGCGGCCATGTTCACCGCATAGGACAGCGTCTTGGCACCGGCGAGCAACCAGGGCGCGCCGGCGGCCGCCGTCGGCATCTCGCGCGCCAGCGTCAGCGCGGCAAGGCCGTCGCGACGCACGGTGGCCACCCGATCGGGCAGCGGACCGACGGTGATGTACGCGGTCGGCGGACCGCCGCTTTCGCGCCCACGGCTGTAGACCCACCGCATGACGCCCTCGTCATCGCTGAGTTCGACCCACCGGGCCGCGGCAGCGTTGGATGCCCATCGCCAGGCGTCGCCGTGCGGCTCGGGCA
>JBLNEK010000029.1:0-8020 GCA_050262635.1 Candidatus Sericytochromatia bacterium
AGCGTTTCCAGATAGAGCTGACGGACTTCGGCGATGCGCTCGCCGAGGTTGTCTTGCGTCCAGTCGTCGACGGGGATCGGCGGGTAAACGACGACGTCGACGGTGCCGGGGTTGAACGTGCCGGAGTCACGCGCCGCGATGACTTCGGCGTTGCGAATAACGATCGCCACGATGGGTATCCCGGCCGCCATCGCGATGCGGAACGGGCCCTTCTTGAACGGCCCGACCTCGGTGGTGTCGAGGCGGGTGCCTTCGGGGGCGATGACGATTGACAGGCCCTTGCGCGCGAGTTCCTCCACCTTGTGCAGCTCTTCGACTGCGGCTTTGGGGTTTTCGCGGTCGATGAACGCAGCGTCCATGACCTTGCCGATCGTGCCCAGGATCGGGTTTCGCTCGAGTTCCTTCTTGCCGACGGAGGTGAAGTTGTCGCGGACGAGAAAGCCGGCGATCACGGGGTCGACTTGGTTGCGGTGGTTGAAGATGAACACTGCCGGCCGCTGCGCGGTCAAGTTCTCCTCACCAATCACGTTCACGTCGACGCCGGTGGTTGCCAGCAGCAGCCGACCCCAGTTGGTGGTGAAGAAATTGACCCCGCGCCGTCTGCTGCCGGCCAGCAGGCCGACGCCGACGGCGCCCGCGGCCACCGGTGCCATCGAGGCGATGCCGGCCAGTGTGCGCAGTGCGGAGACGGGATTACTGCCGCTGCGGCTGGAGAACCGCAGGACCGGCCATCCCCGTTTCGCCGCTACCGCCGCGAGCTTGCCCTCCGGGTTGGTGGGGCGCGGGTTGCCTACGAGGTACATCAGTGCGACGTCCTCGTCGCCGTCGGCGTAGAAGTAGCTCTTCTTCAGGTCGATGTCGTGGTCGGCGGCGAACTTCTGCACAGCGTTGGCCTTGCCGGGGCCCCACAGGATCGGCTTCAGCACGTTGCCTGTGAGGCAACCGTTTTCGTCGACCTCGAAACGGTTGCTCAAGATGTTGTCGATGCCCAGGAAGCGCGCCACGGGTTCGACCTGGACGGTCAGCGCGGACGAGCTGAGCACGACGGTGTGGCCGCGGGCCTGGTGCGCGCGGACCAGTTCGCGCATCTCGGGGTAGATTCGCGACACGATGTGCTGGACGAACAGCCGCTCCCCGAGTTCGTCGATCTCGTCGATCGAGCGGCCTTTCATCATCGACGCGCCCCGATAGATGAGTTGCTCGAAGTCGGCGCGGCCGAGTCGATGGTTCAGCGCGGCCTGCACCACCCCGAGGAACTCGCCGACGCCAATCTCGCGGCGGCGGAAGCGATCCCGCGTCATGATCACGCCGGTAAACCCGGCCACCAGGGTGCCGTCGAGGTCGAAGAATGCGCCGATCTTCGGGCCGGCGGGGCTGCCCGCGATCTCGGCGACGGAGCCGGGCAGTCGCATGTCGCGGCGATCGAGGGCACGGTTGTCGGAGGGGCTCATGACGGCGAACTCCCGTTGTGCGATGGCGGTTGGTCGAGGGTGGATTCGGGGAAGGAGGCAGCTGTGGCGCGGCCTTCGCCGCCGAGCGCGAGCACTTCGTTGAACCCGTCCAACAGGCAGCGGGCCCAGAGCTCGTCGTCAGTGAACGAGGCCCGGTCATAGCGGGTGGTGACGGTGGCCATGCCGCCGCGCGATATCAGCACGACCATCATCGCGACACCCGGCAGCGGCCCAAGCCCGTACTGGCGCAACACTTTTGCACCGGCGATGTAGGTATCGCCCGCGTACACCGCTATGTTGCTGGCCTGCACGTCGGAGGACACCACCGCGCTGGCGATCGACTCGACCACCGGATCGGGCAGCAGGCCGATCAGCGGCGCGACGGCACCGATCATGTCGATCGCGGGTTCTTCGCGACGTTTGACCATCTGGGTGCGGATGTTCTGGATCCGTGCCGTGGGATCGGAGATGCCGAGCGGCGCAGAGATCATCACGCCGGCGAAGCGGTTGCCGCCCGCGGGATCGGCGTCGGCGCGCAGGTTCACCGGCACAGCCACCGGAAGGGAGTCGATGGGGACGCCGAACTCCTGGTGGTAAAGCCGCAGCGCTCCGCACAGCGCGGCGAGGTAGGCGTCGTTGATGGAGCCCTCGGCTGCCTTAGCCGCGGCGCGGATGTCGGCGAGTGTCATGTCGATCGCTTCGGTGCGCGAGGACAGGCTGCGCCGGCGCAGCAGCGGGGAATGCTCGGCGACCGTCGACATCACCCGTGCGCCTGAGCGCGCGTACTCGACCACGCCTTCGGCTGCAGACACCGGGTTGCTCAGAACGCGACCGACGGCCTGGGCGGCACCCGACACCGCGCTTCGGACGCCGCTGAGCAGGGCGAAGGGCAGCCGGCTGATGCCCTCGCGGGCGAGGTCGTTTCCGGTGAGGTCCTGCGGGATCGGCAGCGGGACGGGCTCACGGGGAGGCGGGTCGCGTTCGAGGTCGTAGATGTGGGCGAACATCTCGACGGCGCCGACGCCGTCGGTGACGGCGTGGCTCATATGCAGAAGGAGGGCGGCGCGGCCGTCGGCGAGGCCCTCCACCAGCGTGACCGTCCACAGCGGGCGCGAGATGTCGAGCGGGGACTGCAAGCTCACCTCGGCGAGGTCGAATACCTCGCGCATGGTGCCGGGGTCGGGCACGCGCACGCGCCGGACGTGGAAATTCAGGTTGAAGTCCGGGTCCACCACCCATCGCGGGGCCGCCGTCGGGATCGTCGGGACGACCACTTTCTGGCGCAGTCGCAGCACCCGGCGTGACGCGTGCTCGAACACCGCGATGAACCGGTTCCAGTCGGGGGTGGTGTCGAGAATCTCGAGGGCCATAATGCCCGAGCGGGTGCGCGGGTTGGCTTCGCCGCGGTGCAGCAACATGTCGAAGGCACCGAGTTCCGCGGGCAGACCCGCCGCGTCTACTGCTTCGACCACCGTCTCGCTCACCTCTCCCGTCGCCGCATCCGGGGACCACGCTAGTCCGCGGGCAGAAGGTGCGGGAGGGTTTGCCGAGGCCTCGGCGAGGCGTTGCTCTTCGATAGACTTCCGGCGCTGCCCCCGTAGCTCAGAGGACAGAGCAGCCGCCTTCTAAGCGGTAGGTCGCAGGTTCGAGTCCTGCCGGGGGCGCCATTTGAACAGCACAAACACTTGTTCGTGCAAGATTCGTGCAATACATCTAGTAGATGGCCGGCATCGGGTGCACATCCGCCGCCGATGCCCGGTCGAACGCCATCACCGCCGCGATCGTGCTCGCCGACCACCGCTGCCCCGGCCTCTGCTCCCGAGGAGATCAGGAATGGAGAAACCCCACCCAGCAGCCCTCAACCCGGAACATAATTTGTGGCACCGATAAAGATGTCGGCTTGCACCCCTTAAAGAAAGAGGAAAGGTCATGGCTGAAGCTGGTCTATTCATAGGTTGGGGAGATGCCGTGAAGGGGAGCGAGAAGCGCGCCCTCGAGGCCTACGGCGACACGATGGAGTATTTCGGACGCCTTCACCAGGAAGGGCGGATCGAGCACTTTGAGGTAGTCGTTCTTGGACCAACCGGTGGGGATGTGGGCGGCTTCTGGCTGGTGCGAGGCACGGCGGAGCAGATCGACGCGGTCCGTCGTTCCGAGGAGTATGAGCAATTAGTCCAGCGCGTGCAGCTGATCGTCACCGGACTCAGGATCGCCGACGCCTTCGTCGACGAGGGACTTGTTCGAGTCATGGGTCAATACCAAAAACTGATCGGTTAATAGATCGCGGGCATCGGATGCGGATCGCTCACCGATGCCCGGTCGAATGCCATCAGCGCCGCCACCGCCAGGTCGATCTTGCGGGAACTCTTCGCGGTCTCTTTGACGAGCCGCTGGCCCCGCGCATCGACTTTCAGCACCGCGTTGCCGATATGCCGCGCCAGCCGATGATCACCGGAATGGGTCAGCTGGCCGTTGAGCACCGCCTCATAGAACCGCTGCGTCGCGGGCGTCATCTGCGCCGGCGACTGCGGATACTCCTGCCACCGGCAGCCCCTCCTCCTCCAACGCCTGAATGCTGCGTGCCCACCTGAACGGGTCGCACACGATCTCCCGCACGTAATAGCGGCGGCACGCCTCTCGGATCATTTCCTCAACGTTGTTGAAGTGCCGTCAAAACCCATAACGACTTCGGCGCCGTCCTCGATCACGACGCCGGGGTCCTCTGCGTCACCACCCACCCTCACAAGAACCCTATGATCAGTCTCCGATCTAGCTCCGAAGGAGGCAGTTCTTTGCATCGAAACGATCCGGACCGCCCGGGACGACGAAGCTCGCGTAGTGCTTCGCAGCCTGCGCCGGAGGGCCAGCCGCAATCGCCCTATGAGTGGGTGCACACTGCGAAGCCAGCGAAGTCGTCGAGAACCGGATGGATCATCTTCGGCGGAATCGCAGCCACGGTGATAGCAGTCGTCATTATCGTCGTCTTTCAGATTTCAACCAGAGGCGGCACGTCGACTACTAGTTCCCAAGATTCGCGGAAAGCCGACATTAAGCAACTTACGAGTTCAATGCTCGTCGACCGCTCATCGTTTCCGGAAATGAAAGATGCGCGGTTTCTTGGCCCCAAGATGGCCGGTAACTCGCCTCAGAGCGTATCTCCTATTGATCCGCCAGAATGTTCAGCCTTAGTCCTGCAAACGATGTCTCAATCAGTGACGGGCGGACTGACCGACGGCAAAACCATCATGTTCAACGCGACCATTGCGCTGCTTACAGAGCGATCCGATTTCAAGAGTGTGGTCAGCAAGTGCGGAACGTTCAAGGTCGGAGCCGTGACAAGCACTGTCACCCAACGTTCCTTGCCCGGTCTGCCTGAATGGGCAACCGCAATACTGCTTACGACGAGCGCCCTCCCCGACATCACCGAACTGGAAGTGATGGGCTATTACCGAGGCGTCTTAATCCAATCAGGCTGCCGTAAAAAGGGCGCAGGAGACCCGTCAGAGCAAGACATCGCCTCGCTGGTCAAAATATTTAAGGACCAGGTGGCACGCCTGGAAGCCGCTCCATGACAACAACCCGCAATCTCCACGGATCACTCCTGCGGAGCCTCCCATCCCAGCAGCGGCCCGCGCCTATCCCTCGACAACAACCTCACTTCAGCAGCGTGGGATACCGTTCCCTAAGCCTGAGATGGCGGGATGGTGACCGCGGCGGGGGTGGTGTCCCCAGAGGGGGCGGAGTAATGATGTTGTTTGACAATGGTTTTCCGCGCCGGAAATGGGGCATCCCCGTTACTACGGGGAGTCCGTGGTTGGTGTGCTGGGACTGTCACAGTTGGCTGCGGACTCCCTCAATCTTCGATCTTGCCCTTCGCCGTCTGGGACGGCGGTCGACAGGGGCGTATGCAGGGACGCCGAGCCGGTCCAGCACATCGTCATCAGCTGCTCCGACGTCGTGCCCGGCGCGCCGCAATCTGATCGGCCGCGCACGTCTGGCCCTCGGTGTCGAGCTCGTCGATCTGCTCAAGCAGGTCAGCCAGACGTCCGGTCAGCAGCACGAGCGCCCGCGCGTCGCCCGTCGTGTCGATTTCCTCCCCCACTCGGCGGGCCATCCGCTTGAGTTGCTCCAACCGGTCACCCTCGGCGACGCTGACCAACGTCACGTCTGAACCAAGTGGGCCTTTCTTCGTGGCCATTTGAAATCACCTTCCTAGGCAACAAGGTTCCAGCAAAACCGACCTGGCCACCTGCTCTGCGTGTGTGTTCGCGACTGCTAGGCAGTCGCGGCACATCGCATGTTAAAAAATCGCGCATTGCGGCTGTGCCTGTCGTCGTCGTTGTTCGGCCAACCCGTAGCGTCGACTACAGCTACGGTGTTCTGGCCCGGCCCAGCCGGACCGGTTTGGGAGGTGACCCAAATCCCACGGCTCGAGCGGCTGGATGCGTTGGCTGCACCGCCAACAGACCGCTTGGCCGGATTGCACGATGAGTTTGACGCGTTCCCGCAGCCGTCGATGTTCCGCCCCATAACCACGCTGCACAGTGCTGCCACGGGTCCGTCTCCGGTAGTTCCCGTTCATCGGCCCCGCCTGGCCAGCAAGTCGTCGACACCCTTCAGGAAGACCCTCGTCTCGATCATGAACCGCTCGTTTTCGAGGCGCTCCTTGGCCCGCCGGGCCTTGTACTCGGCGAACATCTCGTCGGCGACTTCATGTGTGCGTTGCGCCTGGGCGGTCCGCACGTGCAACGACGTCATGCCAGCGGACTCGTACGCCGGCCACTGCACCAGGCTCAATTCGACGATCTCCACGTTTCGCCGAACAACGAGCGGTGGCGCACCGCGCCGCTCCGGCAACTGCCACTGCTGCCGACCGGAGGCGGTGAACCCGATCGACAGCCCGCACATAAGTCCTTCGGCGAAACGGCGCCGCCAGCCCTCGATCTCGTGGTCGCTACCAATCAGCTTGCCTTCGACGCCCACACCGAACGTCGTGGAAATGGCGGTGCCGGCGACAACGCCGGCGGGCGGTTCGTCGCGGCGGTGCGACACCAACAGCGGCACGTTGCTGGGCAACGTCCGGATGGAATCGGCGTCGAATCGTTCGGCGATGATTTCGCCGTCATGGCCTTGCACCCATGCGGTTTCGCCGAACGGCACGGCCAGACCGCAGAACACGGCGCCGTCGGGTTCGACGGTGACCCCCCGCCGTGCCGTCACAGGTTGTCCTTCGGGTGGGTCGCCAAGGCGGTCGTTTCGTGGCCGCCCGCAGTTCGCATGCGCCGATAGATGGTGTGGCCGGTGACGCGGACCTCGGCGCGGACTTCGGCCATCACCTTGGCGTAGCGTTCGATCGCCGCGTCGATGGTGGTGTCGCCGTCCTCGACGAACGGCTCGAGCCAGGGTCGATCCTCGAGGATTTTCGCGGTCTTCGTCTGGGAAGTGCTGCGCCGCAGGGTTCATCGCTGGTCGCCCGACATCAGGTCGGCGAGCGCGGAGCCGCCGGGGGTTGCGGGGATTCCGCCGCGCAGCTGGGCCTTCATGCGGGCATCCAGTTCGCGATACCGCTCGGCCCATTCCGCGCGACGTTCGGCCTCCTTGGCTTTCCGCTCGGCGCGTTCGGTGAACAGGCGCCGTGCGGTCGAACGGCTGACGCAGCGGCGGCCGATGTCGTCGAGTTGTATAGCGTCGGCAGAGATTTGGCGGGCGAGCCCGTCGATGTCGCCATTGGTTAGTTCGATGGCGAGTTCCGCGAGGGACACCAGCGGCTCGTCGGGGCGACCGGGCTGATTGGACTTGAATTGCATGACGATGCCTTCCTGTAATGCCTTGCGGGCTTCTGGGTTACGTAGCTGATCGACCCATTCGTGGATCTCATCCTCGTCGGCGGTCAACAGGTTTTCGATCTGCGCGAAGACGCGGATAAGCTCAGCGCCGCTCAGTTCGATCAACCAACGCGACTCGTAGGTGTCGGTGATGCTGAGCATCGGCACGGCGTGCTCGCGGTCGCTGGCGAGGCCGAGGACGATTTGACCGTCGCCGATCGAGCAAACCTCAATCACGTTGTCACTCATGGTGCGTTGCCCTTCCGGGTTGTTGTGTTCATTGTCGCGCATACGCGCGCCCACAGACGTCGGGATGTGGTCATGTGCTCCTTTCATTGAGCCCGTAGTCGGCTTTGACATTCGAGATGACGCACTCACGGCAGATACCGCTGGCGTTGTCGGGTGCGAGTTCGGCGCCGCAACGACAGAAGTCGGCACTGTTGGCGGCAAAGAGTGTGTCCGACGTGTCCGACGTGTCCGAATCCTGCTTAGCGGACGGTGTTACATCCGTTATGTCTGTTATACGTTGTCCGCTTTGGACGTAACACTCGTAACGGATGTAACACCTTTGTATGAATCGCCCTGGAAATGTTGGAGGCTCCTGACCTTGGAAACGAGGATGCAGGTATGCCGAAGGAACAATCACCAGGGAAGCCGACAAACGCGTCGCTATAGCCCGGAGGAGAAGGCCGCCGCGGTGCGGATGGTGCGGACGCTGCGCGCCGAGTTGGGCACCATGCAGGG
>JBLNEK010000030.1:0-23897 GCA_050262635.1 Candidatus Sericytochromatia bacterium
CTACGAATGCGAAGTCATGCACCTGCGCGCCCACATCCGAGGCGGGCTGACAGAACCAGACAACCTTGCGCTGGGTTGTCCTAGCGACCACAAACTGCACGACGAAGGCTGGAGCGTGCGCGTCAACCCCGAGGGCATCGTCGAGTGGCTGCCACCACCACACTTCACCAGGGAGCCGGGAATCAACAACTTCTTCCACCCCGAGCGATACTGCCCGACGACGAAGACGACCCGTAGTGCTCGAGCTGAGAGAAAAGGCTAGGCCGACGGTGCCGTCGAACCCGCGAGCGGCATCGGGGGCATGCCGAGCTTGCGGTGGTCCCATGATCGAATTCGCTTGACGGCCAGCCGAATTGCGATTCGCTTGTTCATCATCATGTCGACGGCCGGTTTTGCCTCGTCGGTGTACGGGCCGGTGTAGCGCTCCCACACGCTGACCCCGACGCGGAAGATCGCGTCAGGATCGTCCACGATTTCCGCGGTCCCCTCGAACGACACTCCGCGCAACGTGTCGTAGGTGTCGCCGTCTTCGATCAAGAACGTGATTCGCGGATCGCGGCGCATGTTCACGGCCTTCTGCGATTTCGCCTTCGTCTCGAACCAGATGTCGCCGTCCACCACGGCGTACCACATCGCGACGAGATGTGGCTGACCGTCGGGTCCAATGGTGGCCAGTGTTCCGTTGCGGCTTTTCGCGACGAACTCTTCGATCTCCTCCTGCGACATGACGATCTGTGCGCGTTGATTGGTGCCCATGGCCGTCAGTGTGTCAGGCGATCACAGCCTGCGCGTCAGCGCCTCCGAGGCCGCCAGCAGATCGGCAGCCCAGCGCGCACCCGGCCGACGGCCCATCCGGTCGATCGGCCCCGAGACGGACACCGCGGCAATCACATTGCCGCGTCCGTCGCGCACCGGCGCCGAGACACTGGCCACGCCTGGCTCGCGTTCTGCGACGCTTTGGGCCCACCCGCGGCGGCGGACCTCGGCCAGCGTCCGCTCGGTGAACTTTGCCGTCGGCAGCACCGCATGCTGCGTCGCCGCGTCGCTGAACGCCAGCAGCACCTTGGCTCCTGAGCCCGCCGTCATCGGCAGACGCGTGCCGACCGGCACCGTGTCCCTAAGCCCCGCAGGCGGTTCCATCGCTACCACGCACACGCGCCAAGTGCCTTCCCGCCGATACAGCTGCACGCTCTCGCCGGTGATCTCCCTCAGCCGCGGCAGCACTGCAGTCCCGGCCGCCAGGAGTGGATCGTGCACCTGTCCCGCCAGCTCGCTCACCGCCGGTCCCAGCGCCCACCGCCCGTCGCCGTCGCGAGCCAGCAGCCGATGCTTTTCCAGTCCGGCGGCCAGCCTGTGCGCGGTCGCACGCGGCAGCCCGGTTCGCTCGCACAACTCCGCCAGCCCGCACGGGGACTCGGCCACCGTGTGCAGCACCCCCACCGCTTTGTCGAGCACTCCGATGCCGCTATCCTGTTCCATATCGAGATACTAACTTCCCAGATTGTGAGATAGCTACAAATGGCCCTTTGTGATCGGCCGCGCACCATGGCGGAGAAGGTGTGGGATTCGCACGTCGTTGTACGGGGCGAGGGCACCGGAACGTCGCGTGAACCCGACCTCATCTATATCGACATGCACTTCATTCATGAGGTCACCAGTCCGCAGGCGTTCGACGGCTTACGGCTCGCCGGCCGCGCCGTGCGCAGACCGGATCTGACGATCGCGACCGAGGACCACAACGTGCCGACCGTCGACATCGACAAGCCGATCGCCGACCCGATCTCCCGCACCCAGGTCGACACGTTGCGCCGCAACTGCGCTGAATTCGGTATCCGCCTACATCCGATGGGCGATGCCGAACAGGGCATCGTGCACGTCATCGGTCCTCAACTTGGTCTCACCCAACCCGGCATGACGATCGTCTGCGGTGACAGTCACACGTCGACCCACGGCGCATTCGGTGCTCTGGCGATGGGTATCGGCACGTCGGAAGTCGAGCACGTGCTGGCGACGCAGACGTTGCCGCTGCGACCGTTCAAGACGATGGCGGTGAACGTCGACGGCGAGCTGCCGCCGGGCGTGACGGCCAAGGACATCATCCTTGCGGTCATCGCCAAGATCGGAACTGGCGGCGGTCAGGGCCACGTCATCGAATACCGCGGCACCACCATCGAATCGCTGTCGATGGAAGGTCGCATGACGATCTGCAACATGAGCATCGAGGCCGGTGCACGCGCAGGCATGGTGGCGCCGGACGAGTCGACGTACGAATACCTGCGCGGCCGTCCGCATGCGCCGAATGGCGCGCAATGGGAGATCGCGGTCGCCGAATGGGATCGGCTACGCACCGACGACGGCGCCGAGTTCGACACCGAGGTCTACGTCGATGCCGCCGCGCTGAGCCCGTTCGTCACGTGGGGGACCAATCCCGGCCAAGGCGTGCCGCTATCCGAGGCGGTGCCCGATCCCGAGCTGATGACCGACGAGGGACGCCGTCACGACGCCGAGAAGGCGTTGGCGTACATGGATCTTCGTGCCGGAACGCCGATGCGCGACATCGCGGTCGACACGGTGTTCGTCGGCTCGTGCACGAACGGCAGGATCGAAGACTTAAGGGTGGTCGCCGACGTACTGCGCGGCCGTAAGGTCGCCGACGGGGTCCGGATGCTGATCGTGCCCGGGTCGATGCGGGTGCGCGTCCAGGCCGAATCGGAAGGCCTGGGCGAGATATTCACCGCCGCCGGCGCGGAGTGGCGTCAGGCCGGTTGCTCGATGTGCATAGGCATGAACCCCGATCAGCTGTCGCCCGGGCAACGGTGTGCGTCGACGTCGAACCGCAATTTCGAGGGACGCCAGGGAAAGGGCGGCCGGACCCATCTGGTGTCGCCGGCAGTCGCCGCCGCAACCGCCGTCCGCGGCACCCTGTCGGCGCCGGCAGACCTGAACTGACCAGAACAACATTAGGAGGCTTAGACAATGGAGGCATTCCGTACCCACACCGGAGTCGGAGTTCCGTTGCGGCGGTCCAACGTCGACACCGACCAAATCATCCCGGCCGTCTATCTGAAGCGGGTCACCCGAACAGGATTCGAAGACGGGCTGTTCGCGGGATGGCGAACCGACCCGAATTTCGTCTTGAACCTCTCGCCGTTCGACAAGGGTTCGGTGTTGGTCGCCGGACCCGATTTCGGCACCGGGTCGTCACGCGAGCACGCGGTGTGGGCACTGATGGACTACGGCTTCCGCGTCGTCATATCGTCACGGTTCGCTGACATCTTTCGCGGCAATGCCGGCAAGGCGGGACTGCTGGCGGCCGAAGTTGCGCAATCGGATGTGGAACTGCTGTGGAAGCTGATCGAACAGAATCCGGGCTTGGAAATCACTGTCAATCTTCAAGATCGGACGGTGGCTGCCGGAACCGTGGTGGTGCCGTTCGAAGTTGACGATTACACCGCCTGGCGACTGCTTGAAGGTCTCGACGATATAGGCCTCACGCTGCGCAAACTCGACCAGATCGTCGAATTCGAAGCCAGCCGCCCGGAATGGAAACCGACCACTTCCACGCCCGTGTAGCGAATCAAGATCACCCAATTCTGAGGCCCTCAAGGCCGTTTCGGCGGCCGGCGCCCACCGGCCAAGCGCGGCAATCGGATTGCCGATATTCGACACGAACTCGACCGAAATTGCGCGTGGCTCTTGGAAATCAGCACGTCAAGGGTTTACCGTGTCCTCTAGTCGGTCCAGGAAGGGACCGCTGGCTTGGAGGATTTGCATGAACAAAGCAGAGCTCATCGACGAACTCACACGAAAGTTGAGTGCGGATCGTCGGCAGGCGACGGACGCGGTTGAGGGGGTCGTCGACAGCATCGTTCGCGCGGTGCAAAAGGGCGACAGCGTGACCATCACCGGCTTCGGCGTATTCGAACAGCGGCGTCGCGCCGCCCGCGTTGCGCGCAATCCACGCACCGGTGAAACGGTGAAGGTAAGACCCACATCTGTCCCGGCATTCCGGCCGGGTGCTCAGTTCAAGGCAATTGTCTCTGGCGCACAGCGTCTTCCAGCGGAAGGACCAGCAGTGAAACGAGGATCAGGTGCCGGCGGCCGTGTCCGCAAAGCGGCCGCGAAGAAGGCTGTGAAGCGGGCCGCCGTGAAGAAAGCCGTCAAGAGGTCGGCTGCTAAGAAGGCTGTGAAGCAGACCGCCGCCAAGAAAGCCGTCAAGAGGTCGGCCGCCAAGAAGGTTGTGAAGCGGTCGGCCGCGAAGAAGGCCGTCAAGAAGGCCGCCACCAAGCGTGCAGCCAGCAAGGCGCCGGCCAAGAAGACCGCCGCCAAGAAGGCTCCCACCAAGCGCGGCCGTCGGTAAGTTTTTCAGCACCTAACCGCCGCGGGCGAAATGCCCGCGGCGGTTAGGTCGTTCGACGGCCTTTACTTCGGTGGCAGCGGACTGGCTATGTGATCCGCACTGACGAGCTTGCCGTCGGCCAGCGACAGCACCCAGGTACTGCCCTTGCTGTTGCGCGACTTGGCCGGCCTGATCCCGTCGCGGTCACACCACCACTGGATCAAGTCCGGAATGACCTTGCCCTGAGTGCAGATCACCGGAGTGCCGCCGGCTGAAGCGATCTCGAGTACCCTCTGCCGCGCCGTGTCCCGATCCTGCCAATACGCTTCTTCGGTGAGCGTCGGCTCTGCAGTTATCTGTGTGCCGAGCTTGCCGGCAAGCGGCTTGATCGTCTGCGTGCAGCGAAGCCGGTCGGCGGCGTACAGCGACGCCGGACCGAACGGCAGCAACTCGTTTACGAGCAACTGCGCCTGCTGCCGACCCTTCTTGTCCAGCGGCCGGTTTCGGTCGTCGCCCTTGTAGCGCTTCTTGCTGCCCGCCGTGCCGTGGCGCACGATCAACACCGTCTCGGTATCGGCGGGCAATTTGGTGAACCGCCTCAGCACCTTGCGGTCGTGTGGGTAGGACACCTTGCCCATCGCGTCGGAGGCCGACAGCCACACCATGTCGTCGACTTCGGCGGTGGGGGTGAAGTCTCCGCCGAGCCCGCGCGCAGCCCAGTAGCGGACGCGTTTTACCCCTTCCGGGATCTCATAGCTGACGGTGCCCAAGGCCCGTCCGAGATGTACGCGTTGCCCCGTCTCTTCGCACACCTCGCGCACGGCGGTGGCGGTTTCCGTCTCGCCGCGGTCCAACTTGCCTTTCGGCAGCGACCAGTCGTCGTACCGCGGGCGGTGGATGATTGCCACCTCCACATCCGCGGAACCGTCGATCGCGCGCCACAACACAGCGCCGGCCGCGAGAATGGCTTGGGACATCAGCGGTGCCGGTGTCGCTCCATCAGCGAAACCTGGTGGTCGCGCACCTTCTCTCCGGCTTGCGGCGCGGCGATCCACTGGCCATCCGACCCCAGCTCCCAACAGCGCGTCGATGGATCCAGCGCAGACTCGAAGATGTCGTCCAGTTGCCCCGTCAACTTCGGGTCCTTCACCTGAGCCATCACCTCGATGCGCCGATCGAGGTTGCGGTGCATCATGTCGGCGCTGCCGATCCAGTACTCGTCGACGGCGTTGAAGTGGAAGATCCGCGAGTGTTCGAGGAACCGGCCGAGAATCGAACGGACAGTGATGTTCTCGGAAAAGCCCGCGACACCCGGCCGCAGCGCGCAGATGCCGCGCACCACGACCTCGACGTGCACCCCGGCGCGCGACGCGCGGTAGAGCGCGTCGATGACCTGTTCGTCGACGAGCGCGTTGGCCTTCAGCCGGATTCGGCCTTCCGCACCATCCCGGGTGGCCGCGATCTCGCGGTCGATGCGCTCGATGATTCCCTTCCGCACGCCGTGCGGCGCGACGAGGAGGTTGCGGTACGTGACTTTCCGGGAATAGCCCGTCAGCGAGTTGAAGAGATCGGTGAGGTCCGCGCCGATGTCGGGCGCGGCGGTGAGCAACCCGATGTCTTCATACAGCCGTGCGGTTTTCGGGTTGTAGTTGCCGGTCCCGACATGGCAATAGCGCCGAATCACCGAGCCCTCGCGACGCACCACCAGGCACGTCTTGCAGTGTGTCTTGAGCCCGATCAGCCCGTACACCACATGCACGCCCGCTTGCTCCAGCGTGCGGGCCCACTTGATGTTGGCCTGCTCGTCGAAGCGGGCCTTCAGTTCCACGAGTGCGACCACTTGCTTACCGGCCTCGGCCGCGTCGGTCAACGCGTTGACGATCGGCGAGTCGCCGGACGTGCGATACAGCGTCTGCTTGATCGCAAGCACGTTCGGGTCGGCAGCGGCCTGTTCGATGAAACGTTGCACGCTGGTGGAAAACGAGTCGTACGGATGATGCACCAGCACGTCGCCGTCGCGCAGCGTCGAGAAGATGCTCTTGGGCGTCTCGCGCTCACCGAACGCCGGGTGCGTCGCCGGCACGAACGGCGGATCCTTCAGCGCCGGGCGGTCGACGCTGTAGATCTGCCACAGCGACGACAAGTCCAAAAGCCCTGGCACGTCGATGACGTCGCCAGGGTCGACGTCGAGCTCGCGCAGCAGCAACTCCAGCATGTGCTCGGTCATGTCGTTGGACACCTCGAGCCGCACCGGTGATCCGAACCGCCGCCGCGCCAGCTCGCGCTCCAAGGCTTGCAGTAGGTCTTCGTCGCGGTCTTCCTCGACCTCGAAATCGGCGTTGCGCGTAATGCGGAACGCGTGGTGCTCGACGATCTCCATGCCGGGGAACAGCAGCGGCAGGAACGCCGCGATCAGTTCCTCCATCGGAAGGAACCGCGCGACCTCGTCGACGCCTTCGCGGCTGCCGAGTTCGACGAATCGGTCCACATTGTCGGGGACCTTGACGCGCGCGAAGTGCTGCCCGCCGTCGTCGGGAGACTTGACCGTGATTGCCAAGTTGAGGCTCAGCCCGCTGACGAACGGGAACGGGTGTGCGGGATCGACGGCGAGCGGCGTCAGCACCGGGAACACCTGCTCGTGGAAGTACGTCGACAACTCGGTCCGCTCCACCTCGTCGAGGTCTTCCCACGTGACGATCACGATGCCTTCGTCGGCCAGCGCCGTTCGCACCGAGTCGAGGAACACACGCGCCTGGCGGCTCGCGAGCTGCTGGGTGCGCTCACCGATGCGGCGCAGTTGTTCGCGGGGGGACAGCCCGTCGGCCGAGCGGACGGAGAGGCCCATCTCGTCGCGACGTTTCAGGCCCGCCACTCGCACCATGTAGAACTCGTCGAGATTGGACGCAAAGATCGCCAGGAACTTGGCGCGCTCCAACAGCGGCAACGACGGGTCGGCGGCCAGGGCCAGCACGCGGGCGTTGAAGTCCAGCCAGCTCAGCTCGCGGTTCAGGTATCTATCTTCGGGCAGCGAATCGACGACCGCTTCCGCAGTGGCAGCCGGTGGCGCCTCCGGCTGGGAACCCGCCACCTCGAGCCGGGCGGAGGACGGCCACTCGGTTCGGTTCGGACTGACTTCGGCTTGGGTCTCGGTCATCCTGTCGATCATTCCTCATCGGCGGCGCGACGGGCTACCTACGGCCGAAGATGCGACGTTCGGCTACCCGCTGTTGAAGTGGTGTTCACCCGCTGCCGGCGATGGCCGCTGCGGTGGCCGGCCCGACGCCGAGGCGGCGGGCGGCGTGAAGGTCTTCCGGGGTGTCGATATCGCAACGCAGCCCCGGCCATGGCCCAGTGAGCTCCACCGCACCCGAACGGCGGTGTCGCCGAGCCGAATCCGGCCCGAAGGCGGGTTCTAGGGGGGTGCCGAAAGCGAAGAGCGCGACCGTTCCGGTGCCCTGGCGGTCGGCGACGAAACTCCGTGGGTGGGCACGCGCCGCGGCAATCGCCTGCGTGAGCTCGTGAGTTTGAAGTGCGGGCAGATCGCCTTGCAGCACAAGGACATTCGGATATTTGGTAGTGGCCTCGGCAGCGAGGATCGCGTTGTTGAGCGGATCGGGATGCCCCTCGGGCGTAGGGTCCGCGAGCACGTCGGCTCCACGGCGGCGTGCAGCGTCGGCTGCGACGTCGTCGGGTGTGACCACGGTAATGCCGCGCAGCGACGGCTCCCGCGCCGCGACGGCGATGGTGTCGAGCAGCATCGCCAGCACCACCTTCTCGCGGGTCCCTGCCGAGAAGACCGGCGCCAGTCGAGTCTTGGCGACCGCGAGCCGTTTGACGGCGATGATCAGCCCGACGTCACCGGCCATGGTTGTCATCCTGCCAGCAGGGGTTTGGCGGATAGGGTGAGGCGGTGTATACGGAGCGAGGCTTGTCCGAGCGACCGGCAAGCACGGTCGCAGTGATGGGCGCAGGGGCGTGGGGTAGCGCGTTGGCTCAAGTGCTCGCCGACGCCGACAATTCCGTGACGCTGTGGGCGCGAAGCGCCGATGTCGCTGACGAGATCAACACCGAACACCGCAACCGTCGATACGTGGGTAACGCGCAGCTGCCGACCGAGATTCGGGCCACCGTGGATCCGGCCGAGGCGCTGACGGGAGTGACCAGCGTGCTGCTGGCGGTGCCGTCACAAGTAATGCGGGCAAACCTCGCCCGGTGGACCGATTTCATCGACAACGAGGCGACGCTGGTGAGCCTGGCGAAGGGCATCGAAGTCGACACGCTGATGCGGATGAGCCAAGTGGTGGCACAGGTCACGGGTGCCGACTCGTCGCGCGTCGCCGCATTGTCGGGTCCGAACCTGGCCAGTGAGATCGTCGAGCGCCAGCCCGCCGCGACCGTGATCGCATGCAGCGATTCGGGCCGGGCGGTCGCACTCCAGCGGATGCTGAGCGCGGGCTACTTCCGGCCGTACACCAATGCCGACGTGATCGGGGTGGAGGTCGGCGGCGCCTGCAAGAACGTGATCGCGCTCGCGTGCGGGATGGCCTCGGGTGTCGGACTCGGCGAGAACACCGCGGCGGCCATCATCACCCGCGGGCTGGCAGAGATCATGCGGCTGGGCATTGCACTCGGCGCGAAGCCCGCCACGCTGGCAGGGCTGGCCGGTGTCGGCGACTTGGTGGCAACCTGCACGTCGCCGTACTCGCGCAACCGCACGTTCGGCGAGCGGTTGGGCCGCGGCGGCACAATGGAATCGGCTCTGGAGGCCGCCGCCGGTCATGTGGCCGAAGGCGTGGCGTCGTGCCAGTCCGTGCTGGCGCTGGCCTCGAGCTACGACGTCGAGATGCCTCTCACCGATGCGGTCAACAGGGTGTGCCATCGCGGCCTGTCGGTGACCGATGCGGTGGCGCTGCTGCTCGGGCGCAGCCACAAGCCGGAGTGAGCGAGCCGGGTCCGGCAGATACGCTTGATTCAAAGCGCTGCGTGAAATCCGTTGGACCGGAAGCAGTTTACAAGCCGGGGCCGGTGCCGGCATCGAGCCTCTGTCTGTCCGCTGACGAATCCAAACCTCTGAAGACCTACCCTCGCAGATCGAATCCCACCTGGCCGCAACGTGAGTGGCGGATCATGTCGGTGCTGCGGGTTCTCGCGAAGCCGGGCGGAGTGCTGGTCGTACCCGCCGGCGCGACCACATCGCTGGGCGGACACAGTGGCCGCAGGGGCGAGCTCGTGCCGGACGGTTTCGCGCGGCTCTCGGCCGGCATCGGGGACACCGACGACCTCGTCGCCGACATCGAGAGCGCGCTGGCAGCGCTATGAGCTGTAGCCTCTCTAGCTTGTGACCGCCGACAACCCGCCCGGTGCGGGCAGGACCCGCGTCGCCGTGATCTACGGCGGTCGCAGCAACGAGCACGCGATCTCCTGCGTGTCGGCCGGCAGCATCCTGCGTCATCTCGATCCCGCGCGGTTCGAAACCGTGCCGGTCGGCATCACCCGCGAGGGTGCCTGGCTTCTTACCAACCCCGATCCCGAGACTCTTGCGATCCGGGACGGCGAAATGCCCGAGGTGGGCCCGTCGTCCGGACGGCCGTTGCAGCTCGGCGAGGCGCTGGCGTCCGTCGACGTCGTCTTTCCGGTGCTGCACGGGCCCTACGGCGAGGACGGCACCATCCAGGGCCTGCTCGAACTGGCCGGCGTGCCCTATGTCGGCGCGGGGGTGTTGGCCAGCGCCGCGGGCATGGACAAGGAGTTCGCCAAGAAGCTGCTGGCCGCGGAGGGATTACCGATCGGCGACCATGTGGTGCTGCGCCCGCGACAGGCCGAGCCGACCGAACAGGACAAGCGGCGCCTGGGCCTGCCTGTGTTCGTCAAACCGGCCAGGGGAGGGTCGTCGATCGGGGTGAGCCGGGTCGCGTCCTGGGAGGAGCTGCCCGCCGCGATTGCCGATGCGCGTGAGCATGACCCGAAAGTGTTGGTGGAGAAGGCGATTCGCGGCCGTGAACTGGAGTGTGGGGTGCTGGAGCTGCCCGACGGCGACGTGCGGGCGAGCACTCTCGGCGAGATCCGGGTCGAAGGCGTACGGGGTCGCGAGGACGGCATGTACGACTTCGCGACCAAGTATCTCGAGGACGGCGCGGAACTCGACGTGCCGGCGAAGGTCGACGACCAGGTTGCCGATGAGGTGCGGGCACTGGCGATCCGTGCGTTCCACGCGATCGACTGCCAGGGGCTGGCCCGCGTCGACTTCTTCCTCACAGAGGATGGGCCGCTGGTCAACGAGATCAACACGATGCCCGGATTCACCACGATCTCGATGTATCCGCGGATGTGGGCGGCCAGCGGAGTGGACTATCCGACTCTGCTCGCCACGATGGTCGACACGGCGCTGGCCCGCGGCGTGGGCCTGCGCTGACCGGGACTATCGCGGCGGCCCCGGCCTGATCGGCACCGCGGGTAGCTTCGCTGCGACGACGTCGGAAATCTCCTGGATCGGCGTGGCGCCGGTGTCCTGGGGCAAGGTCAGCGCGACGTAGACCGGGCGGTCGACGACGAACCAGGTGGCGCGCCCCGTGCCCTGTTCGGCCACGCGGAACCACTGGACGTTGTCGACGACGTTGAGCTGGACCCCGACGACGAAGTCGCCGGGCCGGCCCACGCCGCAGCGCAGCAGGATCGGCTCGCCGTTGCCGGACCGCCAGGCCGCGGTCCCGGGCGGGACGGGGTCGGCAGGAGTCACCCGCCCGTAGTCGCCGAGCTGCGACGGCAGTGCGCTCATCACCGTCGCGCATTCGGGAGTGTCGGCCTGCGGGACCGGCACCGCGGGGACGACGAGCGCCTGCTCGCGCGGCTTCTCCGACTGCGTGACCGCGATCACCAGCACGGCTGCCATGGCCGCGACGGCCACACCGACGGCGGCGATCAGCAGCGCCCGCGGCGGACCGTCGTTCAGGGCTGTGCCCTGCCGGCGATGAACGCCTCGATCACCCGAGCCTCTCCCTCCCGAGCCGGCGGGTCCTCGCGCATACGCTGGCCGGCAGAGACCAAAAGTACCGCAGGTGACACGGTGTTCAGGATGGAGCGGCACGTGACCAAGGAGCCGACGCTGGCTGACCTCGGCGAGTTCGCCGTGATCGACCGGCTGATCACCGGACGCCGTCACGGCGCGCACACGCTGCTCGGCCCCGGCGACGACGCGGCGGTGCTCTCGGCGCCGGACGGGCGCGTCGTCGTCTCCACCGACATGCTCGTCGAGTCCAGGCATTTCCGTCGGGACTGGTCGACACCGCACGACATCGGACGAAAAGCGATCGCGCAGAACGCCGCAGACGCCGAGGCGATGGGGGCTGCCGCAACAGGCTTCGTGGTCGCGTTCGGGGCGCCGGCGGACACATTGGCCACGCACGTGGCTGAGCTCGCCGACGGGATGTGGGAGGAGGCCAGCCGCGTGGGCACCGGCATTGTCGGCGGTGATCTGGTCAGCAGCCCGCAGTGGGTGGTGTCGGTGACCGTGCTCGGTGACCTGGGTGGGCGCGAGCCGGTCACCCGGGCTGGGGCAAGCGTCGGCTCGATGATCGCGGTATGCGGGGAACTCGGCCGCTCGGCAGCGGGATATTCGTTGTGGCAGTTGAACTTTCCCGGTTTCGATGATCTACGTCGCCGCCACGTCGTCCCTCAGCCGCCCTACGGCCAGGGCGTGCTCGCGGCCAAAGCCGGCGCACGCGCGATGACCGACGTTTCCGACGGACTCGTCGCCGACCTGCGCCACGTGGCCGAAGCATCCGGGGTCGGCATCGAGGTGTCGACGGCGGCGCTGGCCTCCGACCACGACGCGGTCCGGGAGGCCGCTCGGGTGGCCGGCGCCGACCCGTGGGCATGGGTGCTGGGCGGCGGGGAGGATCACGCGCTGGTCGCCGCTTTCGAGGGGCGGGTGCCGGACCGCTGGCGGGTGATCGGCGCGGTCGTCGACGGGCCACCACGGGTGTGCGTCGACGGCAGCGAATGGCACGGACACGCGGGCTGGGATTCGTACGGCTGACCGACTCGGCCGTCTACCGTGGCGCCGTGACCGTCTACGCGATCGCTTCGCTGAAGTTCACCGATCGGCCGGCCTACGACCGGTATCAGGCCAGGTTCATGGACGTCTTTCGTCAGCACTCGGGGACACTGCTCGCCGCCGACGAGGCACCTCAGGTGGTGGAGGGCCAGTGGGATCGCGACAAGGTCGTGCTGATGTCCTTTCCCGACGAGCCGGCGTTCCGCGGGTGGGCCGAATCGCCGGAGTACCGGTCAATTTCTCGGGACCGCCTCGCCGGTGCCGACACGGTGGTGCTGCTCGTGCAAGGGCTGGCGTAGGTTGCCCGCCGTGGCGGCGCGCCCACTGTCCGAGCTCGTCGACGACGGGTGGGCGCAAGCGCTCGAGCCCGTGGCCGAACAGGTCGCGGCGATGGGGCACTTCCTGCGCGGCGAGCTCGCCGCCGGGGGGAGCTATCTGCCGGCCGGACGAAACGTCTTGCGGGCTTTCACCTTTCCGTTCGACAAAGTGCGGGTGCTGATCGTCGGACAGGACCCGTATCCGACGCCGGGGCATGCGGTGGGCCTGAGCTTCTCGGTAGCACCGGAGGTGCGGCCGTTGCCGCGCAGCCTGGAGAACATCTTCACGGAGTACTGTGCCGACCTCGGCTATCAGCCGCCCGGCAACGGTGACCTGACGCCGTGGGCCGAGCGCGGCGTCTTGCTGCTGAACCGGGTGCTGACGGTGCGGCCGCAGAACCCGGCGTCGCATCGCGGCAAGGGCTGGGAGGTGGTCACCGAATGCGCGATCCGGGCGCTCGCCGCGCGGCCGGCCCCGCTGGTGGCCATCCTGTGGGGACGCGACGCGGCGACGCTGAAGCCGATGCTGGCGGAGGGGTCACGCGTGGCAACCATCGATTCGGTCCACCCGTCGCCGCTCTCGGCGCACCGGGGGTTTTTCGGGTCGCGACCGTTCAGCCGCGCCAATGCGTTGCTGACCGAGCTGGGCGGCGAGCCGATCGACTGGCGGTTGCCCTGAGTCGCTTTCGACGCGAGCGGGAACCTAGGGCTGTGATTCGGCCAGATGAACGCCCTGGAATTCGCTTTCGCGGCGAGCTGTCAGCCGCGGGCGACCTTGCCGGCTTTCAGGCAGGACGTGCAGACGTTGAGGCGCTGCTTGTTGCCGCCGGGGCGAGCGACAGCGCGCACAGTCTGGATGTTCGGATTCCAGCGACGGCTTGTCCGGCGGTGCGAGTGCGACACCGACTTGCCGAAGCCCGGGCGCTTCCCGCAGATATCGCAGACGGCAGCCATAGCAGAATTCTCCATTCGGATCGGTCAGTCAGTGTGTGTCAGGGCCGATGCTCTTCGCGCGAACGCTCATCGGCGGCCAGCAACCGCAGATCGGGTGACCCGACAACCGAATCAGGATACCGGCCGCGGGAATGATCGCCAAAATGACCGTAACCAGGCTGTCAGGGGCACTGGTTAGGCTCGCAGCGGGTGCGCCGGGGCAGGAGGTGTGGTGTCGGGTCGGCGGTTGGATGCATCCGGCCTGCTCGACTGGGCGCATGCCGCGGTCGGCGGGCTGGCGGTGCACGCCGAGGAGATCAACCAGCTGAACGTCTTCCCCGTGGCTGACGCCGACACCGGCACAAACATGCTGTTCACCATGCGTGCGGCCGTCGCGGAGGCCGAGCGGCACGCGAAGAGGTCCGGCGACGTGTCGCAGGTCGCCGCGGCACTGGCCCGCGGCGCGCTGCACGGGGCGCGCGGCAACTCCGGGGTGATTCTGTCGCAGATTCTGCGCGGCCTGGCCGACGTGACGGCGTCGGCGGCCGCCGACACCGAGAACCAGCTTGCCGACGTCGACGCGGCGCTGCTGGCTGCCGCACTGCGGCATGCCGTGGTGCTGGTGGTCGGGTCGATGGGCGAGGAGGTGGCCGGCACCATCGTGTCGGTGCTGCAGGCCGCCGCGGCACAGGCCGAGCACTGCTCTGCCGAGCGAGACGACGTGCCGACCGTGGTGCGTGCGGCCGCGGAAGCAGCGGTGACCGCGTTGGACCGCACGCCCGACCAGCTCGCCGTGCTGGCCGAGGCCGGCGTCGTCGACGCGGGCGGCCGGGGCTTGGTGGTGTTGCTCGACGCGCTGGCGGCCACCCTCACCGGCCACGCGCCGGCCCGCGGCGAGTACAGGCCGTCACCACGGGTGCTCAGCAAGGAAGCGCCGGTCGAAGTGCGTCCACCGCACTACGAGGTGATGTACCAGATCAACGGAACGGGCCAGCAGCTCGACGCGCTGCGCGAACGTCTCGAACAGCTCGGCGAGTCCGTGGCCATCGCCGGCGACGGCGGTGACCGTTACTCCGTGCACGTGCACGCCGACGATGCCGGAGCCGCGATCGAGGCCGGTCTGACACTCGGCACGCCGAGCCGGATCCAGATCTCGACGCTGCGCGGCGCCGTGCACAGCCGGTGGACGCGGCGACGCGCGGTGCTCGCGCTCGTCGACGGGCAGGGTGCCGAAGAGTTGTTCGCCGGCGAAGGCGCTCATGTGCTGCGATGCGCGCGCGGCCAAGCCGGGCCCTGCACGTCGATCAGAGCCAAGGACCTGCTGCGCGCGGCCGTCGACACCGGTGCGGGCCAGGTGATGCTGCTGCCCAACGGGCTGGTCGCCGCCGAGGAGCTGGTGGCCGGATGCACCGCGGCCACCGGATGGGGCGTCGACGTCGTCCCGGTGCCCACTGGGTCGATGGTGCAGGGCCTGGCCGCCCTGGCCGTGCACGACCCCGGCCGCGCCGTCGTCGACGACGGGTACTCGATGGCGCAGGCCGCCGGCGCCACACGGCGGGCATCGGTGCGGGTCGCCGAAGAGGAAGCCCTCACGTTCGCTGGTCCCTGCGAGCCGGGTGACGGCCTGGGCATCGCCGGCGACGAGGTGCTGGTCGTGCGCCACGACGTCGCCGCGACCGCGCGCAGGCTACTCGACCTTCTTCTCGGAGCCGGCGGCGAGCTGGTCACCGTGCTGGTCGGCGAGGGCGTCGACGCGGAGGTGGCCGACGACCTGAAGGCGCACGTGCACCGTCATCACCCGGGCACCGAGCTGGTGAGCTACCACACCGGCCATCACGGCGACGCGCTGCTGATCGGAGTGGAGTAGCCGTGGCCACGCTCGACGACCGCCTCGACTTCGTCCTCGGCAAGAAGACCGCGCGCAAGCTCGAGGAGAACTTCGGCATGCGCATCGTCAACGACCTGCTGCGCCATTACCCCCGCAAGTACAGCGAACCCATGAAGGTGCGCGGCGAGAACGAGGAACTCGACATCGAGCAAGGCGAGCACGTCACGTTCGTCGACGTCATCACCCGCGCGGAGATGGGCGAGATGAAACCGCGGCCCAACAACCCGAAACCGAAATACTTGCGCGTGACGCTGGGTTCACATCAGCCGAAGGTGACCGCCACCTTCTTCAACGCCGGCTGGCTGCGCGACAAGCTCGTTGAGGGCACACGCATCATGCTGTCCGGCGAGGTCGGATACTTCAAGGGTGCAATGCAGCTGAAACATCCGGACTTTCTGATCCTCGACTCGCCGACCGGCAAGACCGGCGGCACCAAGTCCCTGAAGAGCATCGCCGACGCGTCAGGGGTATCGGGGGAGGACGAACTGCTCGCAGCGTTCAAGCGTGACTTCTTCCCAATCTACCCCGCCTGCAAGACGGTGCAGAGCTGGGACATCTACGCGTGCGTGCGCCAGGTTCTCGCCGTACTGGACCCTATCGACGATCCGTTGCCGGAATCGATTGTGCGCCAACGCAGATTGCTCTCCGAGGACCAGGCGTTGCGAGCCATCCACGTCGCCGAGAACGCGTCGCAGCGTGACCGGGCGGTGCAGCGCCTGACGTTCGACGAGGCGGTGGGGTTGCAGTGGAGGCTGGTGGTGCGGCGATACAGCGCGCTGAGCGAGACGGGCCCCTCAGCGCCCCGGCGCGACGACGGGTTGTTCGTAGCGATGTTGCGCCAGTTGCCTTTTGAGCTGACCGGCGGGCAGCGCAAGGTGCTCGACGTGGTGTCGGCCGAGCTGGCCGGCAGTCGGCCGATGAACCGGATGCTGCAGGGTGAGGTGGGCTCCGGCAAGACGATCGTGTCGGTGCTGGCGATGCTGCAGATGGTCGACGCGGGTTACCAGTGCGCGCTTCTGGCGCCGACGGAAGTGCTTGCCGCGCAACATGCCCAATCCGTTCGCGACGTCCTCGGCCCGCTGGCGATGGCCGGCCAGCTGGGTGGTGCAGAAGGTGCCACCGCCGTCGCGCTGTTGACCGGTTCGATGTCGCCGCAGCAGAAGCGTCAGGTCCGCGACGACGTGGCCTGCGGTCAGGCCGGCATCGTGATCGGAACGCACGCGCTGCTGCAGGAGGCGGTCGAGTTCAAGTCGCTCGGCATGGTCGTCGTCGACGAGCAGCACCGCTTCGGCGTGGATCAACGAGATCGGTTGCGGGCCAAGGCCGCTGAGGGTGTAACCCCCCATCTGCTGGTCATGACGGCCACGCCGATCCCGCGTACCGTCGCGCTCACCGTCTATGGAGACCTCGAGACCTCGACGCTGCGGGAGCTGCCGCGGGGCCGCCAGCCGATCACCACCAACACGATCTTCGTCAAGGAACATCCGACGTGGCTCGACCGCGCGTGGCAGCGGATCGCCGAGGAGGTCGAGGCCGGGCGCCAGGCCTACGTGGTGGCACCGCGCATCGACGACAGTGAGGGACCCACTGACGACGGCCTTGCGACCACCACCGTGGTCGACCTGTACGACCTGCTGCGCCGCGGGCCACTTGCCGGGCTGCGGCTGGGCATCATGCACGGCCGGCTGTCCACCGACGAGAAAGACGCCGTGATCTCCGAGTTCCGCAGTGGTTCGCTCGACGTGCTGGTGTGCACCACGGTCATCGAGGTCGGCGTCGACGTCCCGAACGCGACGGTGATGTTGGTGATGGACGCAGACCGGTTCGGCATCACCCAGCTGCACCAGCTCCGCGGCCGCATCGGCCGCGGCCCGCACGCCGGCCTGTGCCTGCTGGCCACCCGGATGCCCGAGAAGTCCAAGGCAGGTCAGCGGCTGAGGGGCGTCGCCGCCACGGTGGACGGATTCGAGATCGCCGATCTCGACCTCGAAGAACGCCGCGAGGGAGATGTGTTGGGCGACAGTCAATCCGGCCGGCCGATCAGGCTGAAGTTCCTGTCGCTCTTGCAGCACCGTGAGGTCATCGAAGCCGCGCGCGAGTTGTGCGAAGCGGAGTACCGCAAGAACCCCGCGGATCGCGGAATGGCAACGCTGGCAGCCCCATTCACCGAGGACCGCGTCGAATATCTGGAGAAGGCATGAGCCGTAGGACGTGGCTCTGGCTGGTCTCCGCGCTCGTCGTCACGCTGCTGGTGGCCTACCAGACCGGCACGTCGGCGTGGCGGCACCACACGGACGCGTTCGTCGCGCAGGCCGACGTACCGACCGTCGCGCCGGGCGCCGACGTGCTCGACGGGATTGCGGTGATCCCGATGCGGGTGCGGGGCTACGACTACCGCCGCGCCGCGTTCGGCGAGACGTGGACCGACGACACTGACGCGCCCGGTGGCCACAACGGCTGCGACACCCGAAACGACATCCTCGACCGCGATCTCGTCGACAAGACCTACGTGTCGATCAAGCGTTGCCCGCATGCGGTCGCGACCGGCACGCTGCACGACCCCTACACCAACGCGGTAATCGCGTTCGTGCGTGGTGAACAGACAGGAGCCGCGGTGCAGATCGACCACATCGTGCCACTGGCCCTGGCGTGGGACCTGGGCGCCCGCGGCTGGTCAGACGACATGCGGGAGCGGTTCGCCAACGACCCGGGCAACCTGCTGGCCGTCGCCGGTGCGGCCAACCAGGACAAGGGCGACCAGGGTCCGTCGGCGTGGATGCCCCCCAACCATGCGTTCTGGTGCCAGTACGCGGTGCAGTTCGCGGCGGTGCTGCGCGGTTATTCGCTACCTATCGACCAGGCGTCGGCCGACAGGCTGCACGAGGCGGCAAGCACCTGTCCGACCGGCTGAGTCCTCTGCGCTCGCGGTAAGGGTCAGGTGCCCGTGTAGGTGGCCGGGTCCGGCCGGAAACGAGTCCCTGAGTCGAGCCCGTCGATCTGTGCCATCTCGTCGTCGGTGACCTCGAAGTCGAACACGTCGATGTTCTGCTTGATGCGCTCGGGGTTGCCCGAGCGGGGGATCACCACATTGCCCAGCTGGACGCTCCAGCGAATCGCCACCTGCGCGGGGGTCTTGCCATGCGCCTGCGCGACCGAGGTGATCGTGGGGTTGTCGAGCAGCTTGCCGACGCCCAGCGGGCTGTACGCCTCGGTGACGATGCCGCGCTCGGCATGCAGAGCGCGCAGCTCGGCCTGGTTCAGCAGCGGATGCAGCTCGATCTGGTTGACGGCGGGGTATGTGTAGGTCAGGTCCGCGATCGTGGTCAGGTGCTCCTCCAGGAAGTTGCACACGCCGATGGTGCGCAGCTGACCTTCCTGATGAAGCTTCTGGATGGCGCCGTACGTGTCCACATACTTGCCGAGTTGCGCTGCGGGCCAATGAATCATGTACATGTCGACGTAGTCGAGGCCGAGCTGTTCGAGGCTGGCGGCGAGCGCGTCCTTCGTCGAGTTGTATCCCTGGTCCTGCGTCGCGACCTTGGTGGTGATGAAAAGCTCGTCGCGGGGGATGCCCGAAGCCGCTACCGCGCGGCCCACCGCAGCCTCGTTGCCGTATGCGGCGGCCGTGTCGATCAGCCGGTAGCCGGCTTCCAGCGCTGCGCTCACAGCCCGCTCGGTGTCGTCCTCCGACAGTTCGGCGACGCCGAGACCGACGACCGGAATGACGTTGTCGTCATTGAGCGTGATAGTCGGCGTCATCTCACCTGCCCGTGTAATTGAAGGTGCGGGGGTCGGGGCCCAGGCGGGTTCCGTTGTCGAGCGAAGAGATCGCCGCGACGTCGTCGTCACTCAATTCGAAGTCGAACACGTCGAAGTTGCTCGCAATCCGTTCGGGGTTCACCGACTTGGGGATGACGATGTTACCGATCCGCAAATGCCAGCGAATAATGACCTGCGCGGGTGTCTTCCCATATCTTTGCGCGATGGCCGTGATGGTCGGGTGTTCAAGCAGCCGCCCCCGCCCCAGCGGACTCCAGGCCTCGGTCGCAATGCCCAACTGCGCGTGCACTTCTCGCAGTTCCACCTGGGTCAGCAGCGGGTGCAGTTCGATCTGGTTGACGACGGGCACCACGCCCGTGGCGTCGATCAGCGTGTTCAGATGTTCGGGGGCGAAGTTCGACACGCCGATCGAGCGGACGCGGCCGAGGTCGTGCAGCGCCGCGAAGGCCCGCCAGGTGTCGACGAAGTGGCCGATCGCAGGGACCGGCCAGTGGATCAGGTACATGTCGAGATAGCCGCCGCGATCGAACCCCAGCCGCTTCATGCTCTTGTCGAACGCCTTCATCGTCGCGTCGTAGCCCTGATCGGCATTCCACAGCTTGGTGACGACGAAGATTTCCTCGCGCGGGATCGACGACTTCGCGACTGCGCGGCCCACCTCGCGCTCGTTGCCGTACATCGAGGCCGTGTCGACGTGCCGGTAGCCCGCGTCGAGCGCCGCGGCGACGGCCCGTTCGGTTTCTCGGGGTGGCGTCTTGTACACGCCGAGTCCCAGACAGGGAATGGTATTGCCGTCATTGAGCTTGCTCGAGGGAGCAGTCATGACCACAAGTCTGCCAGTGGCCTTCGACCCGATACCGTGCTCAGACATGACCGACGCCCTCAACGCGAGTTCGACGTCCCGGCTTCAGGACGGCTTGGCCCGGGCGCGGGTCGCGGCAGCCAAGGTGGCCAATCGCGTCGGCGCAGGCGTGCTGCCGGTGTTTCCCGACGCGACGAAGCGCCTGATGACGCGGGCCGTGACGATCGACGGCAACACGCTCGACCCGACGCTGCAGATGGCGCTGACGACGTTGCGGCTCTCCGGGGAGCCGCACCTGACGGCCCGCGACGACGTCGAATACTCGCGCGAGCGCATCCGCGTGACTGGGCAGACGCTCAACCGCGAACCGGTGCCGGTCGGCTTGGTCACGGATCTATCGATTCCCGGTGGTGCGGGCAACATCGCGGCCCGGCACTACCGGCCGCCGCACGGCGGGATCGGTCCGCTGCTGATGTACATCCACGGCGGTGGGTTCGTGGTCGGCGATCTCGACGTCTTCGATCACGTGTGCCGGTCAATCTGCCGGAATGCCGGCATCCACGTGCTGTCGGTGTCGTACCGGCTGGCGCCCGAGCATCCCGCACCGGCCGCCGCCGACGACTGCTACGCCGCCTACCGATGGGCGCTGGATCACGGCGACGAGCTGGGCACCCGGCCGGGTGTGGTGGCAGTTGGCGGCGACAGCGCCGGGGGCAACCTGGCGGCCGTGATATCACGGCTGGGCCGCGACGAGGGCGTGCCGCCCGCGCTGCAATTGCTGTTGTATCCGTGGACGGACATGCGGGGCGGGACGCGCTCGCGAGCCCTGTTCGCGAGCGGGTTCTTTCTCAGCGCGCATGACCTGGACTGGTGCCGGGAGCAGTATCTGGGTGGCTCGCAGCTGGACATCACCGACCCGCTGGTGTCGCCGCTGCTCGCCGAAGATCTTTCCGGCCTGCCTCCGGCGCTGGTGGTCACCGCCGGATTCGACGTCCTGCGCGATGAGGGAGAGGCTTACGCCGCCCGGTTGCGCGACGCCGGCGTCACCGTCGACCTGCGCCGCATGTCGTCGCTGATCCACTCGTTTCCCAACTTCTCGCCGCTGGGCGGTGGCAGCGCGGTCGCGATGGCCGAGGTCACGTCCGCGCTGCGGGCACACCTGTGCTACGCCTGAGGCTCCCGGCATCGCCGGTAGTCTGACCCCGTGGCGAACAAACCCAAGCGCTATGACCTCAAGGCAGCAGACCGCCGTCGCAGCTTCTTGATCCAGGGCGGGCTCATCGCCGTGGTCATCCTCTTTGCCGCCGGGATGCTGCTGCTGATCCTCAAGCCGTGGCAGGAGAAGGCCGGCAAAGACGGGCCACCCGCCGGGGAAGTGCGGTCGATCTCCGCGGCGGTGCCGGACAAGCTGGTCAAGGACCCGTCGGGCAAACCCAAGGTCGTCCTGTCGATGTACGAGGACTTCCTGTGCCCGCACTGCGGTGAGTTCGAACGGCGCCTCGGCCCCACAGTGCAGCAGCTCGTCGACGCCGGCGCGGTGCAGGCCGACTACTACATGGTGGCGCTCGCCCCGCTGGACACCAAGCAGCGGCAGTACTACTCGTCGCGGGCCGGCGGCGCCGCCTACTGCGTCGCCGACGCGGACACCTCGCCGGCCAAGGACGCGTTCCGGCGCTTCCACACGGCGCTCTACGCCCAGCAGCCCGACGAGGTGTCCGGGCCGTTCCCGACGGACGCCCAGCTGATCGAGACCGCACGCGTCGCCGGCGTCGCGAGCCAGGCCCTGAACGACTGCATCAACAACGGCAAGTACACCGCGATGGTGCAGGGCATGGTCAAGGCCACAAAGATCGAATACACGCCGACGATCCGCATCAACGGCGAGGAGTTCGCGTTCTCCGACACGACGACCCCGCAGGACCTGATAAACAAGGTGACCGCGATCACCGGTCCCGTTCCCGGACTGGCCCCGGCCGCTCCGCAGACCCCCGCACCCGCGCCGTGACCGTCGAGGCACCGTCTCCCGCGCCGGCCGCCGAGGATCGGGGCACGCGCGGCGTCACGGTGCCGCGGCCGAGCGCCTGGTGGGTGCTGATCGCCGGGGTGGTCGGACTCGCTGCCGCAGTGACGTTGACGATCGAGAAGATCGAGCTGCTGAAGGATCCCAGCTACACGCCGACGTGCAGCATCAACCCGGTGTTGTCGTGCGGTTCGGTGATGGTCACCCCGCAGGCGTCGGTGTTCGGCTTCCCGAACCCGCTGATGGGCATCGTCGGGTTCAGCGTCGTGCTGGTCACCGGGGTGCTCGCGGTCAGCCGGGTGGCGTTGCCCCGCTGGTATTGGGCCGGGCTTGCTGCCGGCACCCTCCTGGGCGCGGTGTTCGTGCACTGGCTGATCTTCCAGAGCCTCTATCGCATCAACGCGCTGTGCCCCTACTGCATGGTGGTGTGGGCGGTGACGATCCCGCTGCTGGTCGTGGTGTCCTCGATCGCGCTGCAGCCCCTGAGTAGGTATCCGGCCGCCCAATTCGTATACCGGTGGCGCTGGTCGCTGGCGGCGGTGTGGTTCATCGCGGTGATCTTCGCGATCCTCGTGCAGTTCTGGTATTACTGGTCGACCCTGATCTAGTGATCCACAAGGTCCTCGTCGCCAACCGCGGCGAAATCGCGATCCGCGCATTCCGCGCCGCCTACGAACTCGGCATCGCGACCGTGGCGGTGTACCCCTACGAGGACCGCAACTCCGTGCACCGTCTCAAAGCCGATGAGTCCTACCAGATCGGCGAGGTGGGCCATCCGGTGCGGGCGTACCTGTCGGTCGACGAGATCGTCGCCACCGCACGCCGGGCCGGCGCCGACGCGATCTACCCCGGTTACGGTTTTTTGTCCGAGAACCCGGAACTGGCTGAGGCCTGCGCCGATGCGGGGATCACGTTCATCGGGCCGAGCCCGGAGGTCCTCGAGCTCACCGGCAACAAGGCGCGGGCGATCGAGGCGGCCCGCGCCGCCGGCCTTCCCGTGCTGCGCTCGTCGCCGCCGTCGACGTCCGTGGAGGAACTGGTCGGCGCCGCCGGGGATATCGAGTTCCCGCTTTTCGTCAAGGCGGTGTCCGGCGGCGGTGGCCGCGGGATGCGCCGTGTGACCGACCCCGCCGCGCTGCCCGAGGCGATCGAGGCGGCCAGCCGGGAAGCCGAATCGGCATTCGGTGACCCGACCGTCTATCTCGAGCAGGCGGTGATCAACCCCCGCCACATCGAGGTGCAGGTCCTCGCCGACACGCAGGGCAACACCATCCACCTGTTCGAGCGGGACTGCAGCCTGCAACGCCGGCACCAGAAGGTCATCGAGATCGCCCCGGCGCCCAACCTTCCCGACGAACTGCGCGAACGTATCTGCGCCGACGCGGTCGCGTTCGCCCGCCAGATCGACTACTCCTACGCCGGCACGGTCGAGTTCCTGCTCGACGAGCGCGGCCACTACGTGTTCATCGAGATGAATCCACGCATCCAGGTGGAGCACACCGTCACCGAGGAGATCACCGACGTCGACCTCGTCGGCACCCAGATGCGCATAGCCGACGGCGAGTCGCTGGAAGACCTTGGCCTGCACCAGGATTCGATACACGTGCGTGGCGCAGCGCTACAGTGCCGGATTACCACCGAGGACCCGGCCAACGGGTTCCGGCCCGACACCGGACGCATCACCGGCTACCGCTCGACCGGTGGTGCCGGCGTCCGACTTGATGGCGCAACGAACCTGGGTGCAGAGGTCAGCGCGCACTTCGAC
>JBLNEK010000031.1:0-17175 GCA_050262635.1 Candidatus Sericytochromatia bacterium
AGCAGCTGGCCCAGGAGGCGGCGGCGCTCACTGACCGACTCGGCCTGCCGCGTCGCGTGCTCGGCGAACGAATCGGCGTCACGCCCGCGTGCGGGCTGGCCGGTGCGACGCCCGAATGGGCCCGCGCAGCAATCGAATTGGTGCAGAAGACCGCCGACGCGCTGGTCGATCCCGGGGCGATCTAGGGCTGCATCGAGCTCTGCGATCAGCTTGCTTGGGCCACCAGCCGGTGCGGCGCGTCGATGAGCTCGCGCGCCTCCGCCCGCTCCACGTGCGCCCACGGTCAGGTCACGGCGCTGTCGGGGTGCTCAGATAGCCTGCGGGGGTGGCGCAAGAGGCAACATCTGAGGTCGATCCGGTCGATCCTGACGTGCGGCGGCGCTGGCAAGAGCTGGCGGACGAGGTGCGCGAGCATCAGTTCCGCTACTACATCAAGGACGCGCCCATCGTTTCGGACGCGGCATTCGACGCGTTGTTCAACGAACTCGTCGCGCTGGAAGACAAGTACCCGGAGCTGCGGGTGCCTGACTCGCCGACTCAGTTGGTCGGTGGGGCGGGTTTCGCCACGGACTTCACCGAGGCAGAACACCTCGAACGCATGCTGAGTCTGGACGACGTGTTCAACACCGACGAGTTGGTGGCATGGTCCACGCGGGTGGAGAACGAGATCGGTCGCGACCCGCACTACCTGTGCGAGCTCAAGGTCGACGGGGTGGCGCTGGCGCTGGTGTACCGCGACGGACGCCTCGAACGTGCCGCCACCCGCGGCGACGGGCGCGTCGGCGAGGACGTCACGCTCAATGCCCGCACCATCGACGACGTCCCTGAAAGGCTCAGCGAGACAGAGGTTTTCCCGATCCCGCAGGTCCTGGAGGTCCGTGGCGAAGTCTTCTTCCGGATCGCCGACTTCGAGAACCTCAACGCGAGCCTGGTCGAAGAAGGCAAGGCTCCGTTCGCCAACCCACGCAACAGCGCGGCCGGATCGCTGCGCCAGAAGAACCCCGCCGTCACCGCGCGCCGCAAGCTGCGGATGATCTGCCACGGCCTGGGATACACCGAAGGCTTCCGGCCGAAGACGCTGCACGACGCCTACACCGCGCTGCGGGCCTGGGGGCTGCCCGTCTCCGAGCACACCAGCCGGGTGCAGGGGCTCGGCGCCGTCGAGGAACGCATCACGTACTGGGGGGAACGCCGCCACAACGTCGAGCACGAAATCGACGGCGTGGTGGTCAAAGTCGACGAGTTCTCGTTGCAGCGCCGGCTCGGAACGACATCGCGCGCCCCCCGCTGGGCGGTCGCCTACAAGTATCCGCCGGAAGAGGCGCAGACCAAGCTGCTCGACATCCGCGTGAACGTCGGGCGCACGGGGCGGGTCACGCCGTTCGCCTACATGACGCCGGTGCGCATCGCGGGATCCACCGTCGGGCTGGCCACCTTGCACAACGCCTCAGAGGTCAAGCGCAAGGGCGTGCTGATCGGCGACACCGTGATGATCCGCAAGGCCGGCGACGTCATCCCTGAGGTGCTCGGGCCCGTCGTCGATCTGAGGGATGGCACCGAGCGCGAGTTCGTCATGCCGACCCACTGCCCGGAGTGCGGCACCCCGCTCGCCCCCGCCAAGGAGGGTGACGCCGACATTCGCTGCCCCAATGCGCGGTCATGCCCGGCGCAGTTGCGGGAGCGGGTGTTTCATGTCGCCGGGCGCGGTGCGCTCGACATCGAGGGACTCGGCTATGAGGCGGCGATCGCCCTGCTGAAGGCCGGCGTCATCACCGACGAGGGCGACTTGTTCACGCTCACCGAACAGGACCTGCTGCGCACCGAGCTGTTCCGGACCAAAGACGGCGGGCTGTCGGCCAACGGGGCGCGCCTGCTGCAGAACCTCCAGCAGGCCAAGGATCGACCGCTGTGGCGGGTGCTGGTGGCGCTGTCGATCCGCCACGTCGGCCCCACTGCCGCACGCGCATTGGCCGTCGCGTTCGGCAGCCTCGACGCGATCATGAACGCCTCCGAAGAGCAGCTCTCGGACGTCGAGGGCGTCGGTCCCACCATCGCCGCGGCGTTGACGGAATGGTTCACCGTCGAATGGCACCGCGAGATCGTCGACAAGTGGCGCGCGGCGGGCGTGCGGACGGTCGACGAGCGCGATGCCGGGGTCGAGCCGACACTGCAGGGCCTGACGATCGTGGTGACGGGCTCGCTCAACGGGTTCTCCCGCGACGAGGCCAAGGAGGCGATCATCGCGCGGGGCGGAAAGGCGTCCGGTTCGGTGTCGAAGAAGACGGATTACGTGGTCGCCGGCGATGCGCCCGGGTCGAAGTACGACAAGGCGGTCGAACTGGGCGTGCCGGTGCTCGACGAGGGGGGCTTTCGCGATCTCCTGCAGAATGGGCCGCAGAAAGTGAACTGACCAGCAGCAACCAGCGGTTCGGCTCGCGCGAAACTGGTGGCAGATCGCATGTGCTGGCTGGTTAGGATTTCTGTGTTCATTAACCGACGGCGGTCATCGGTGCGTTCAGGCACCCAATGACGCCCGCATAGCGAGCAACGGCGTGCGCAGACGTGTGATGTCCGGTGGTCACGATGGCTGACTGGCGGGCGGGCCCGGACAACTACGGCGGTCAGGGGTCGCAGCCGGGAAACCAAGGCCCATGGGGTCCGTATGAGCCGCAGCCGACGATGGGCGGATATCCGCCCTACGGCGGTACCAAGACGGGCGTCGCGACCGTATTCCTCTCGGGCACAGCAGATTTGACGAGCAGCCCACCCAAGGTCTCGATTTAGGCCCTAAGCAGATACACAAGAAGGATTGCCGCGCAACGAATTCGCCTCAGACGCAGAGAACTCGTGTGTTCAGCGCAGAATCGTCGCGACGATTCCCGCCAGGTAGCCGAGCCGAGCCACCTCCGACGGACGGAAATCGGGGCCGCCCGGACGGCCCAACATCACCGCGCATCGCGGGTCGCCCAGCGGCGCCGCCGCTAGCGTCGTGTCCATGTCGCGCCACACCTGAGGTACCCAGTCGGCGGTGCCGTCCAAGGCGGCGGGTTGTTCCAGCGGAAGCCACGGCGCCTCGTCGGCGACGGTCTCGGGCGAGCTCGGGCTGCCCACGACACGCTCGAAGCCGTGGTCGTGCAATCGGACCACTGTGCACCAGCCGACGCGCAGCACCCGCGGCGCCTCTTCGGCGAGCACCTGCAACTTGCCCAGCCGGTGCGGGCCAGCCGCGATGTGGTCGATCAGCTCGAGTTCACGGTGGGCCTCCAGCCGCCCGGTGTGCGGTCGGATGCTGTCCACGCGAACGCCGTTCAGTGCCTCGGCCGCGGTGATCAACGTGTCGGGCATCGCACCGGGAGGCAGGTCGACGACAAGGTCGTCAATCGCAAAACCCGACATCCGCTCGACAACGTCGAGCGAGAGGATGTCCGCCCCCGCCGACCCCAGCGCTACAGCGAGGGAGCCGAGGCTACCCGGCCGGTCGACCAGCTGGACCCGCAGCAGATACGAAGGCACGGCCAACACTGTCGCACAGCACGGTCTCTCGAGCATGTCGGCTAGCGCTGGTCACTGGTCACCGGAGGCTCACTGTGCCGGCTCATCGGGCGCGGGCCGAGACGTGAGCTTCGCGGCGACGTCCTTGCCGTTGTCGAGTCCTAGCCGCAGGCGGACGACCTGGCGGGCCAGATCCAGAATTGCCGGGTCGTCGTGCAGGACGAACTTGGTGTCCGCGGCCAGGAGCATCGCATGCAGCTCGAAGGCGAGCCGGTCGGGGTCCTCGCCCGCCGGAATTTCGTGTTGCTCGAGCGCAGTGGCCGCGAAGGCCCTGAGAAGCTCGACGAACCCGGCCTGGATGGCGGCGACCCGATCCTTGACCGGCCCGGGGCGGGTGCCCATCTCCAGTGCCGTGGCCGCGAAGAAGCAACCGCCGGGGAAGACGCGGCGCTGCAGGTAGCTGAAGAACGCCTCGCACACTGTTGTCAGCTGGGCCAAGCCGGGCCGGGCCGCGAGCGCGGGCTCTATGACCTCTGCGGCGAGGATCCGCTCCGCCTCGTCCACGGTGGCCAGCTGGAGTTCCTGCTTTGAGCCAAAGTGTGCGTATAGGCCGCTCTTGCTGATGCCAGTCGCGGCGGCCAGGTTCCCAATCGACAGGCCCTCCAGCCCCTCGACGGTGGCCAGCGAGGCGGCAGTCCGCAGGATCGCGCCGCGGGTTCGTTCGCCGTCGGCGCGGGGCTGTCGGTGCGCGCGGTCGCGCTGATTCGTCGCACCGGTCGTCATGTTGACAACATAGCACGACCGGTCGTACTGTTCCTAGTTAGTACGACCGATCGTGCTAACGCAGCGGTAATACCAATCCGCAGCGTTATAACCGCTTCAAACGGCAAGGAGCTCACCATGCGCACAACCCGCATCGCCAACGGCGTCGACCTCGATCGCCTCTCCGAAACGATCGACGCCATCACCGCGCGCCCCGCGCTGGCGCAGTTTCAGTTTCGCGTGCGCAATCAGTGGATGGACGGCGGCTATAGCCGCACGACGATCAAGGACTTTTACGGCGCCGGCCAAGAAGACGCCGCGCGGACAGAGCCGTTTACCGTGGACACCGACGAACCGCCGGTCTTGCTCGGCGAAAACCGGGCACCCAATGCCGGCGAATACGTCCTCCACGCCCTGGCGGCGTGCCTGACCGGCACGATCGCGTACCACGCCGCCGCACGCGGCATCGCACTCGACAGCCTGGAGGCCACGATCCAGGGCGACCTGGACCTGCACGGCTTCCTTGGCCTCGACAGCGATGTCCGTCCCGGCTATGAGCAGATCCGGGTCAGAATCGAGGCCACCGGCGACTTCGACGATGATCAGCTCGCCGAGCTAGTCAGCCTCACTCGCTACTCGCCCGTCCGGGACATCGTCAGTAACCCTGTCCCCGTTGCGATCGACTGGGCCCGCGCCTGAGCGGATGATGTCCGCGTTAGCAGCCACGCTGGCGCGGACATCGTTTCCCCGACGACGCGATGGCGCAGGCGCATGCATGGTCGAACGCGCCGACCATCAGTAGATATATGAAGGTGCGGCCAAGACTGGCGCACAGCACGGTCTGGTGAGCATTTCCGCGCGATTAGGCTGTCCGACCGTGGCTACATCAGAGTCGCTCCGCAAGCGCCGCTCCGCCATCTCCCGCGACGAGGTGGCCCGGCTGGCCAAGCTGGCACGCCTGGCCCTCACCGATGCCGAGCTGGAAAGCTTCGCCGGTCAGCTGGACGCGATCCTCGGCTACGTCAGCCAGGTGCAGTCCGTCGACGTCACGAACGTCAAGCCGACCGGGAATCCGCTCAAGGACGTCAACGTGACCCGCCCCGACGCCGTCGAGCAGTGCCTGACCCAACAAGAGGCGCTGGCCGCGGCGCCCGAGGCCATCGACGGCCGGTTCGTCGTGCCCCGAATTCTGGGAGAGCCGGAGTGAGCGACCTCGTACGCCTCGACGCCGCGACGCTGGCCGACAAGATCGCCAGCCGCGAAGTGTCATCCGTTGAAGTGACACAGGCCTGCCTGGACCAGATCGATGCCACCGACCAGCGCTATCACGCCTTCCTGCACGTCGCCGCCGAGCAAGCACTGGCGGCCGCGGCGCGGGTCGACGAGGCGGTGGCGGCCGGCGACGCGCTGTCGCCGTTGGCCGGCGTGCCGCTGGCGCTCAAGGACGTGTTCACCACCACGGATATGCCGACCACCTGCGGCTCCAAGATCCTCGAGGGCTGGCGTTCGCCCTACGACGCGACACTGACCGCGCGGCTGCGCGCCGCGGGCATTCCGATCCTCGGCAAGACCAACATGGACGAGTTCGCGATGGGCAGCTCCACCGAGAACTCCGCGTACGGCCCGACGTACAACCCGTGGGATGTGGAGCGCGTGCCGGGCGGTTCGGGCGGAGGCAGTGCCGCTGCCCTCGCCGCGTTCCAGGCTCCGCTCGCGATCGGCTCGGACACCGGCGGCTCCATCCGTCAGCCGGCAGCGCTGACCGCGACCGTCGGCGTCAAACCCACCTACGGGACAGTGTCGCGCTACGGGCTGGTGGCGTGTGCGTCGTCATTGGACCAGGGTGGTCCGTGTGCGCGCACGGTCCTCGATACAGCGCTGCTGCACGCGCTGATCACAGGCCACGACCCCAAGGACTCAACGTCGCTCGAGGCGGACGTGCCCGACGTGGTCGCCGCGGCGCGGGCCGGAGCGGCCGGCGATCTGTCGGGGATGCGCATCGGCGTCGTCACCCAGCTTCGCGGCGAGGGTTACCAGCCCGGGGTCTTGGAGTCGTTCACGATCGCGATCGAGCAGCTGACCGCGCTGGGTGCGGAGGTCACCGAGGTGTCCTGCCCGCATTTCGACCACGCGCTGGCGGCCTACTATCTGATCCTGCCCTCGGAGGTGTCGTCGAACCTGGCGCGATTCGACGGGGTCCGGTACGGCCTTCGCGTCGGCGACGACGGCGTGCACACCACCGAAGAGGTGATGGCACTGACCCGGGCTGCGGGCTTCGGCCCAGAAGTCAAGCGGCGCATCATGATTGGCACCTACGCGCTGTCGGCCGGATACTACGACGCGTACTACAACCAGGCGCAGAAGGTTCGTACCCTGATCGCGCGTGACCTCGACGAGGCGTACCGACACGTCGACGTTCTGGTGTCGCCTGCGACGCCGACCACCGCATTCCGGCTGGGGGAAAAGGTCGACGACCCGTTGGCGATGTACCTGTTCGACCTGTGTACGCTGCCGCTCAACCTCGCCGGGCACGCGGGAATGTCGGTGCCGTCGGGGCTGTCGCCCGACGACGGGCTTCCGGTCGGACTGCAGATCATGGCGCCCGCGCTGGCAGACGACCGGCTGTACAGGGTCGCCGCGGCCTACGAGGTCGCCCGCGGACCGCTGCCGTCGGCGATCTGAGCGTCGAACGCACGCTTGTTGGGCGCATCGACCGAGTGAACCGGGCAACAACCGTGCGCTCGGCGCACCGGGTTGGCAGGATCGGCACATGCGCATCGGAATCCTCACCGGAGGCGGCGACTGTCCCGGGTTGAACGCGGTGATCCGCGCGGTGGTACGCACCTGTGATTCGCGCTACGGCTCCTCGGTGGTGGGGTTCCTGGACGGCTGGCGCGGGCTGCTGGAGGACCGCAGAGTCCAGCTGCAGAACGACGAGCGCAACGACCGGCTGCTGGCCAAGGGCGGCACCATGCTCGGCACTGCGCGGGTGCACCCCGACAAGCTGCGCGCCGGCCTGGATCAGATCAAGCAGACACTGGACGACAACGGCATCGACGTGCTGATCCCGATTGGCGGCGAAGGCACGCTGACCGCCGCCCACTGGCTGTCGGAGGAGAACGTGCCCGTCGTCGGAGTTCCGAAGACGATCGACAACGACATCGACTGCACCGACGTGACTTTCGGTCATGACACCGCGCTGACCGTCGCCACTGAGGCCATCGATCGACTGCATTCCACGGCTGAGTCGCATCAGCGAGTGATGCTCGTCGAGGTGATGGGTCGCCACGCCGGCTGGATCGCGCTGAACGCCGGGCTGGCCTCGGGCGCGCACATGACGCTGATCCCCGAGCAGCCGTTCGACGTCGAAGAAGTGTGCCGGCTGGTCAAGCGGCGCTTCCAACGCGGTCAGTCGCACTTCATATGCGTGGTCGCCGAGGGCGCCAAGCCTGCTGCCGGCTCGATGAAGCTGGCGGAGGGCGGCATCGACGAGTTCGGCCATGAGAAGTTCACTGGGGTGGCCGCCCAGCTGGCGATCGAGGTCAACAAGCGCATCAACAAAGAGGTACGGGTCACCGTGCTCGGCCACGTGCAACGCGGCGGCACGCCCACCGCGTACGACCGCGTGCTGGCCACCCGGTTCGGGGTCAACGCCGCCGACGCCGCCCACGCCGGTGAGTACGGGATGATGGTGTCGCTGCGTGGCCAGGACATCGGGCGGGTGCCGCTGGCCGATGCGGTGCGGCAGCTGAAGCTGGTGCCGCAGAGTCGTTACGACGACGCGGCGGCGTTCTTCGGCTGAGGCCGGCTCAACGCGACACAGAATTTATGGCGGCGACGCGCCGGCGAGGACCGCCGACGTTTCTGTCTCGAGGGGTAGCTGAAGCCGCCACTAGGATCGACGCCATGAGCCTCGCCACGACGGAGCTGCTCGACTACGACGACGTCATCGCCCGCTACGAGCCGGTGCTCGGCCTCGAGGTGCACGTCGAGCTGTCCACCGCCACCAAGATGTTCTGCGGCTGTCCCACCAACTTCGGCGCCGAGCCCAACACCCAGGTATGCCCGGTCTGCCTGGGCATGCCGGGAGCGCTTCCGGTGCTCAACGAGGCGGCGGTGGAGTCGGCGATTCGCATCGGGCTGGCGCTGAACTGCCGCATCGTGGACTGGTGCCGCTTCGCCCGGAAGAACTACTTCTATCCGGACATGCCTAAGAACTACCAGATCTCGCAGTACGACGAGCCGATCGCGGTCGACGGCTACCTGGACGTGCCACTCGACGATGGAACCACCTCGTGCTCTTCGCGCGAGCGCTCATCGACCTTCCGCGTCGGGATCGAACGCGCGCACATGGAAGAAGACACCGGCAAGCTGACGCATCTGGGCAGCGAGACGGGGCGCATCACGGGAGCCACGCAGTCGCTGCTCGACTTCAACCGGGCGGGGGTGCCGCTGATCGAGATCGTCACCAAGCCGATCACCGGCGCGGGGGATCGTGCGCCCGAAATCGCCCGCGCCTACGTCACCGCACTGCGAGACCTGTTGCGGGCCTTGGGTGTTTCCGATGTCCGGATGGACCAGGGCTCGATGCGCTGCGACGCGAACGTGTCGCTGATGCCGATTGGTGCGACGGAGTTCGGCACCCGCACCGAGACGAAGAACGTGAACTCGCTGCGCAGCGTCGAAGTGGCGGTACGTTACGAAATGCGCCGCCAGGCGGCGATATTGGCCGCCGGCGAGCAGGTGTACCAGGAAACGCGCCACTTCCACGAGGACGGTCACACGTCGCCGGGTCGCGGCAAGGAATCCGCTGAGGACTACCGCTATTTCCCGGAACCCGATCTCGAGCCCGTTGCGCCCACGCCCGAGCTCGTGGAGCGGCTGCGAGCCACGCTTCCCGAGCTACCCTGGTTGCGGCGCAAGCGAATCCAGCAGGATTGGGGTGTCTCTGACGAGGTGATGCGCGACCTCGTCAACGCCGGCGCGGTCGAGCTGGTTGCCGAGACGGTGGCCCATGGCGCATCCAGCGAGGCCGCCCGGGCGTGGTGGGGCAACTTCCTCGTGCAGAAGGCCAACGAGACGAACATCCCGCTCGATGCATTGCCGATCACACCCGCGCAGATCGCAGAGGTGGTCAAGCTCGTCGACGACGGCAAGCTGTCGAACAAGCTGGCTCGCCAGGTCGTCGAGGGTGTGCTCGCCGGCGAGGGAGAGCCTGAAGACGTGATGAAGGCCCGTGGTCTGGAGGTGGTGCGCGACGACTCGGCGCTTCAGGCCGCGGTCGACGAGGCCCTCGCCGCCAACCCAGACGTGGTCGAGAAGATCCGCGGCGGCAAAGTTGCTGCAGCCGGCGCGATCGTCGGCGCGGTGATGAAGGCCACCAAGGGCCAGGCCGACGCCGCGCGGGTGCGCGAACTCGTACTGGCTGCCTGCGGCTAGACCAGGTCGTCCTTCGGCCGCGGGAAGCCGCCGCCGTTCTGGAACAGCGGGAACACCACGTCGTCGAGCTGCATCGCGTCGCCGAACGTCTTGTTGGCGGTGGCCCCCCAGATGTTGCCGTCCGGCGAGACTGCGAGCGCCCACGCGTGCCCGTGCTGGTCCTGGCGGATCACTTCGGGTTCACCCGTCACCGCGCCGGTCTCGGGCGCCATCCGCACGGCGACGGTCTGCTTGGTGCTGATGAGGTTGACCAGGATGGTTCCTGCGAGCGCGGCGCAGCCGGCCACGCCCGGCTTGTCCGGCCACGTCCACACCGTGGATGTCTTCGAGTCGGCGGTGATCCGCTGGAGCCGGTCCGCAGTGGCGGTGCGGTCGGTGATGTACAGCGACCCGTCGGTGGGGTCGACGCACAGGCTGCCGCCCGATCCGATGTTCGACATCGCAGTGGTGATCGGCGCCTGGTTGATCGTGGTGGGCTGTTCGATCCTGATTACCTTGCCCGCAAGGGAATTCGGGTCAGCCGCCAGCGCCGGATTGCCGGCATCACCGGTGAGCACGACGAGCGTGGTGGGGCTGGTGAAGATCAACGCCCCGGTGTTGCCCGTGGCGCCCTTCGGGATTCCGGTCAGGATGTCTTTAGGGACGTCACCCTCGGCGATGCGCACCACCCGGTTGTCGGTGGGGGTGCTGACGTACGCGTACAGCAGCCGGTCCTGGTCGTACGTCGGTGACTTCACGATGTCCATCAGGCCGCCGTCACCGGACGGGTCCACGGGGATCACGAACTTGACTCTGGGCTCGGCGCTGACCGACACCTCCTTGACCGCGCCGGTGGTGCGCTCGGCCACCCAGGCCGACTTGCTGTCGGGCAACATGATCAGCCCGCTGGTGCTTTCCAGGCAGCCTTGCATCACGCCCGGGGCGGGGCACTGCTTCGGGAACGGGTTCTCCGGCAGCGGGGGCGGCGGCGTCGGCGACGAACTCGGCGGCGGCGACAACTTTGGTTCCGTGGTGAACGGTGCCGACGCGGAGTCGTCGAAGCGGGCGCAGCCGGTCGCCAGCAGCACGGCGGCGAGCAGTGCCGATGACACCGCACGCATTCCTCCGCGCATCTGCATGCCGCCAGATTACGGACAGTCGGGCGGGCGCCGCCACGCCGACACCCGCCGCCGGATACCCGGGCTCGGACTCAGACCGGTAAAGGTGCGGTGACGGCACGGCACAAATCCGCGGTTCGGGGGTTATTTGCCCTTACCCTGGCCCAATGCACCCGCATGACTCGCGCGCATGGCAACGGCCCGACGACTCGGCGCAACCGTCTGCTCTTCGCGCAAACGGCTCATCACCGTCCTCGCGCCCTGCTTCGGCACGCCTGGTCGACCCCGAGGACGACCTGCCGTCCGCGACATATGGCGGCGACTTCGAAACCACCACCATCCCGCACTACAACTCCACCGACTCCGGCCGGTCCGGGCTGAGCCTGTTGGCAGACCCAGAACCGCTGCCGTACGTCGACCCGGGCACGTCAGGCCGCCACGCCGCGCTGCCAGGTGCCGTCGACTACGACGACGAAGTCGACGCGCGTGTGGCCGCCGCCAACCGCCGCGGGACCCAGGACCTGGGGCTTCTGCTGCTGCGGGTCTCCGTCGGCGCCATCCTGATCGCTCACGGCCTGGCCAAGGCGTTCGGCATGTGGGGCGGGCAGGGACTCGACGGCTTCCGCAACTCGCTGCAGGACATGGGCTATCAGCACGCCGACCTGCTGACCTATCTGGCCGCGGGCGCCCAGATCTCGGCGGGCATGCTGCTGGTACTCGGTCTGTTCACGCCGCTGGCCGCCGCGGCGGCGCTGGCCTACCTGATCAACGGGTTGATCAACAGCGTCGCGCTGCAATACGACGCTGGCTACATCGGGTTCTTCCTGCCCGACGGCAACGAGTACCAGCTCATGCTGATCGCGGTGGTGGCCTCGATCATCCTCGTTGGCCCCGGCCGCTACGGCCTGGACGCGGGCCGCGGGTGGGCTCGTCGGCCGTTCCTCGGTTCGGCGGCGGCACTGCTTCTCGGCGTTGGCGTGGGGATCGGCGCCTACATCCTGCTGAACGGCAGCAATCCGCTCGCCTAACCCGAGACCGGGCCGTACGGGTTGGGGACCCGCCCGCCGCTCACCTCAGCCAGCTGCGGCAACGTCGCGAACGTGACCGCAGGCAGACGCAGCTCCTCGCCGGAGGTGAGCTCTGCGCGCGCCCAAGACCCTTTGACGAACCGCAGCCCCTTGATGTCGGCCCAGCCGACCGTGCGGCTGCCCAACAGCGTTCGAGCGGTGACCGTCTTGTCGTCGGCGAAAGTGCGCAGCCGCACGATCATTACCGACGCCAGCACCGGAAGCACAAGAAGCGGCGCGGTCACCGGCGCCGCGAGCACGACGGCCAGCAGACCCAACGCGGCGAACGCCGACGCCAGATGCGCGGTGGGCGATATGCGCAGCACGACGGGTGCCACAGCGTGTTCGTCGTCACCCATGGCTCCATCATCCACGTCGCCGCGCGTGCGGCCACGGTGAGCGATCGCCTTCCGACGCATGTTTGGCGCAGGCGTGAGCCGTTGACCGCGAATTTGACTCCTGACCAGTGCGGAAGCTACCGTCGGAGGCTATGCAGGCACGTTTGCTCGTAGTAATTGGTCGGCGCGTAGGTGCGTAGCCGGTCTTAACGAGCAACCCACCGACGCGCAACCCTCGCAGCAGCAGACGCTGACGGGGGTTTTTTCTTGCCCACCAAGAGAAGATGAACGAAATGAAGAGGACATCGTGAGCGCACCGACGACGCGACCACCGGAATGGTCGGCGCCGGCACAGCCCGGCAACGGCGGAACTGCCGCCGGCCAGCGGGCCGGCCACGCGAAAAGAATTGCGCCCGAACAACTCACCGGCGCCCAGGCAGTCGTGCGGGCGCTGGAGGAACTCGGGGTCGACGTGATATTCGGAATTCCCGGTGGCGCAGTGCTTCCTGTGTACGACCCGCTTTTCGACTCGAACAAGTTGCGGCACGTGCTGGTGCGCCACGAACAGGGCGCCGGTCACGCCGCCAGCGGCTACGCGCACGCCACCGGCCGCGTCGGCGTGTGCATGGCGACCTCCGGCCCCGGCGCCACCAACCTTGTCACCCCGATCGCCGACGCTCAGATGGACTCCATCCCCATCGTCGCGATCACCGGGCAGGTCGGGCGGCCGATGATCGGCACCGACGCCTTCCAGGAGGCCGACATCTCCGGCATCACGATGCCGATCACCAAGCACAACTACCTGGTCCGCAATGGCGACGACATCCCGCGCGTCATCGCCGAGGCCTTCCACATCGCCTCATCCGGTCGCCCTGGCGCCGTGCTCGTCGACATCCCCAAAGACGTGCTGCAGGGCCAGTGCACGTTCAGCTGGCCGCCGGTGATGGAGCTGCCGGGATACAAGCCCACGACCAAGCCGCACGCCAAACAGATTCGTCAGGCGGCCAGGATGATCGCGGCCGCGCGCAAGCCGATCCTCTACGTCGGCGGCGGCGTGATCCGCGGAGACGCCAGTGAGCAGTTGCGGGCGCTGGCGGAGCTGACGGGAATCCCCGTCGTCACCACGCTGATGGCGCGCGGTGCCTTCCCGGACAGTCATCCTCAGCACCTCGGTATGCCGGGTATGCACGGCACCGTCGCCGCGGTGGCCGGACTGCAACGCAGCGACCTGATCATCGGGCTCGGCGCCCGGTTCGACGACCGGGTCACCGGCCGGCTGGACTCCTTCGCGCCGGAGGCCAAGATCATCCACGCCGACATCGACCCGGCCGAGATCGGCAAGAACCGCACCGCCGACGTGCCGATCGTCGGCGACGTCAAGAATGTCATCGCCGAGCTCACCGAGTCGATGCGCAAGACCGGGGCCGGCCCGGAAGGCATCGACGACTGGTGGCAGTACCTGCGGGGGGTCAAGGAGACCTACCCGCTGAGCTACGGGCCGCAGAGCGACGGCAGCCTGAGCCCGGAGTACGTGATCGAGACGCTGGGCAAGATCGCCGGCCCGGACGCGGTGTACGTCGCCGGGGTGGGCCAGCACCAGATGTGGGCCGCGCAGTTCATCTCATACGAGAAGCCCCGCACCTGGCTGAACTCCGGCGGCCTGGGCACGATGGGCTACGCGATCCCGGCGGCGTTGGGCGCCAAGCTGGCCCGGCCGGATACCGAGGTGTGGGCGATCGACGGTGACGGCTGCTTCCAGATGACCAACCAGGAGCTGGCCACTTGCGCTATCGAGGGCGCACCCATCAAGGTTGCGATCATCAACAACGGCAACCTCGGGATGGTGCGCCAGTGGCAGACGCTGTTCTACGACGAGCGGTACAGCCAAACCGACCTGGCTACCCACAGCCATCGCATTCCGGACTTCGTGAAGCTGGCCGAGGCGCTCGGCTGTGTCGGATTACGTTGCGAGCGTGAGGAAGACGTGGTCGACGTCATCAACCAGGCGCGGGCGATCAACGACCGCCCGGTGGTGATCGACTTCATCGTCGGCGCCGATGCGCAGGTGTGGCCGATGGTCGCCGCGGGGACGGGCAACGACGAGATCCAGGCTGCGCGAGGGATCCGGCCGCTGTTCGACACCGAGGAGCTGATCTGATGCCCGTCTCCACGCATACGTTGTCGGTGCTGGTCGAGGACAAGCCCGGCGTGCTGGCCCGCGTCGCGGCGTTGTTCTCGCGGCGCGGCTTCAATATCCAGTCGCTGGCTGTCGGTGCCACCGAGCAGAAGGACGTGTCCCGCATGACGATCGTCGTCAACGTGGAGGACGTTCCGCTCGAGCAGGTCAGCAAGCAGCTGCACAAGCTGATCAACGTGATCAAGGTGGTCGAGCACGACGACGAGCATTCGGTCGCGCGGGAACTGGCGTTGATCAAGGTGCGCGCCGACGCGGGCACCCGAAGCCAGGTGATCGAGGCGGTAAACCTGTTCCGCGCGAAGGTCATTGACGTTTCCACTGAGTCACTGGTCATCGAGAGCACCGGCACGCCGGAGAAGCTGGAGGCGCTGCTGCGCGTTCTCGAGCCGTACGGCGTGCGAGAGATCGTCCAGTCCGGCCTGGTGTCGTTGACACGCGGGCCACGCAGCATCACCCAGCGGTAAAGCGAACAGAAGAGGGAATCACAAGTGGCAGTTGAGATGTACTACGACGAGGACGCGGATCTGTCGATCATCGGCGGCCGCAAGGTCGGCGTCATCGGATACGGCAGCCAGGGCCACGCGCATTCGCTGAGCCTGCGCGACTCCGGTGTCGAGGTGAAAGTCGGCCTGCGCGAAGGCTCCAAGTCGCGGGACAAGGTCACCGAGCAGGGCCTGGAGGTGGACACGCCGAGCGAGGTCGCTAAGTGGGCCGACGTGATCATGCTGCTGGCACCCGACACCGCACAGGCGGACATCTTCTCCAATGAAATCGAACCGTACCTAAAGGACGGCAACGCGCTGTTCTTCGGCCACGGGCTTAACATCCACTTCGGGCTGATCAAGCCGCCCGCCAACGTCACCGTCGGCATGGTCGCGCCGAAGGGGCCGGGTCATCTGGTGCGCCGCCAGTTCGTCGACGGCAAGGGTGTGCCGTGTCTTGTTGCGGTGGAACAGGATCCGAAAGGCGAGGGTCTGGCGCTGGCGCTGTCGTATGCGAAGGGCATCGGCGGCACCCGCGCCGGCGTCATCAAGACCACGTTCAAGGACGAGACCGAAACGGATCTGTTCGGCGAACAGGCCGTGTTGTGCGGCGGCACGGAGGAACTCGTCAAGACCGGGTTCGACGTGATGGTCGAGGCGGGGTACGCCCCCGAGCTGGCGTACTTCGAGGTGCTGCACGAGCTGAAGCTCATCGTCGACCTGATGTACGAGGGCGGCATCGCGCGGATGAACTACTCCGTCTCCGACACAGCGGAATTCGGCGGCTACCTGTCCGGACCGCGGATCATCGACGCGGGCACCAAGGACCGGATGAAGCAGATCCTGTCGGAGATCCAGGACGGCACGTTCGTCAAGAAGCTCGTCGCCAACGTCGAAGGCGGCAACAAGGAGCTCGAGGACTTGCGCAAGCGCAATGCCGAGCACCCGATCGAGGTCACCGGGAAGAAGCTGCGCGGGCTGATGAGCTGGGTGGACCGGCCGCTGACGGACACCGCGTAAGCGGTGCGCCGAAATCACGCGGGGGTGAGGCTTGGCGGATCTTTGATGCCGAACTCCCGGCGCAGCAGCGTGCGCGCGGCGTAGTAACCCGCCATGCCGTGCACGCCCGCGCCGGGTGGTGTCGCCGACGAGCACAGGTACACCCCGGAAAGCGGTGTGGCCCAAGGGTTCAACTGGGCAACTGGCCCGGCCAGCGCCCGCCACGCATCGTTGCCGCCGACTGCGATATCCCCGCCGACATAGTTGGCGTTGTGCTGGATCATCCGCGCGGCGGGCACGCTCCTGCTGGCGACGACGACGTCGCGGAACCCGGGAGCGAAGCTTTCGACGACGTTAGCGACGGCCTCGGTCTGGTCGATCGTCGACCCCGAGGGCACGTGGGCGTACGTCCAGAACGGCCGCCTGCCCGCGTCGTCGACTCTGTCCGGATCCGCGAAGTGCGGAAGCGCAGCCAACACCATCGGCCGCTCGGCGTGGCGGCCCGCCGCGACCTGAGCCTCGGCATAGGCCATGTCCTCGCGATCGCCACCAAGATGGAACGTGACCGCGTTGGCGAGCCGCGGGTCCGACCACGGCACGTCGGCGGACAGCACGAAGTCCACCTTCGCAACACCGGAGCCGAAACGGTAGCGCCGCAACCGGTTTGCATACCGCTCCGGCAGGCGCGAGCCGTAGATTCCCAGCAGCGCGGTGGGCGCCGTGTCGAACAGCACGACGCCTTCCGGTGGCTCGGTGACTTCGGTGCCGCTGTGCACCACGCCGCCGTGCGCCCGCAGGTCGGCGATCAGCGCGTCGGCGATGGCCCGGCTTCCACCGACCGGTATCGGCCAGCCGACTGAGTGCGCCAGGCTTGCCAGCAGCATTCCCGCAGCGGCCGACGTGATCGACGGCAGCCGCGAAATCGTATGCGCCGCCACGCCAGTGAACAGCGCCTCCGCGTCGCGCCCTTCGAACGTCGCGTTCCATGCCGGGGTGCCCTGCCAGGCCATCCGCACGCCGAGCCGGAGTAGCAGCATCGGATCGGTTGGCAGCGACCGCTTGTCGCCGAGCAGGAAGTCGACGACACCGTCGGCGCGCGCGACCAAGGGCTCCAGCAGCCGCCGCCACGACTTGCCGTCGTCGAGTCCCTCGGCAGTGCGGTCGAGGTCGCGATACGCGATCGCCGCGCGGCGCTCCACGAAGGGGTTGGCGTACGAGATCTCCGGTACGACCAACTGCACCCCGCGCGCAGCCAGGTCGAACTCGGCGAAGAACGGCGAGCCTAGCGCCAGTGGGTGCACG
>JBLNEK010000032.1:0-8443 GCA_050262635.1 Candidatus Sericytochromatia bacterium
GTTCCTCGATGGGCAGGGTGTTGGTCTGGCCGAGGTGCGGCCGACCGACTTGTTTGACTATCTGGACTGGCAGACCCAGCCCAAGCGCACTGCGGGTTCGACGGTGGTCCGGTTGTCCGAGAGGTCGACATCCTCGACGGTGTCGCACACCCGGTGGAACGACGCGGCGTCGCCGCCGATCCAGTCGACCGTGGCTCGCTCCGCACCGCCGGCCGGTTCACTCGGCTGGATGAGACGGATGACCACGGGTTCGACCGCGCAGCCCACGCGGCTGATCGAACGCACCATCGACTCGGTGAACGTCGCCAGGCCGCACTGTGTCGGCGGAAAGGTCCCCACGAAAGCGACGCGAAGCGCCACCCCCTGGTTGGTGCGGCCGCGTCTCAACGGCGCGGGGAATCGGGTCGATACCACGTCATGCTCCATTCCATCGGCCTGTCCTGCATCCTGGTGGTCGACGTGACGTGGAACCAGGGACGAAAGTCCCGACGATTGACTTCCCGTCACAGTAACCGCCGCCCGCATCCACCAACGAGCCTGCCGGCACACTCGACTATTTCGGGTTGCGAGTCGGGACTGATGCGGCCATCGCCTCCAGGACCCTGCGCACACTCCGACGGCGCGGCCGGCCCGCTGTCGCCTTGAGCGCTCGTTCGATAATCGGCGTCAGGTGCCGCTCAAGCGAGAGTGGTTGCTCGTGTCAACCAGCCACTACCACGCTTCGTCACGAAGATCCGGCACGCGTTATCCGATGAATCGATGGACGGAAGGATTCGAAGTGATGAGCAACCAACTCGGTATCGGCGTTATCGGTTGTGGTGGCTTCGGGCTGTTCGCGCTGCAGCAGTTCGTGCAGGTTCCTGGAGTGCGGCTGGCTGGAATGGCCGACATCGCCGTGCGGCCGGCCGCATGGGCGGCGGCGCAGCGTTATGGGCTCGAGGATGTCATCGATGTCGATCGTCTACTCGAATTATCGGCGGTCGATTTGGTCTACATTTCCACGCCGCCGTTTCTGCATTACGAGCAGTCCAAGCTAGCACTCGCAGCGGGCAAGCACGTCATCTGCGAGAAGCCGCTCGCGCTGACGGTCGAACAAGCGGACGAACTGGTTGCGCTCGCGCGGCGAGGGAACCGGTTGCTCGTCGCGAACCTGATGCAGCGATACAACCCGCTCTTCGACATCGTCGGCCAGGTCATCGATCGCCAGTCGCTTGGCGAATTCCTGCACGGCTACTTTGAGAACTACGCCTCCGACGAGAATCTTCCGCCGGAGCATTGGTTCTGGGATCCCAAGAAGAGCGGCGGAATCTTTGTCGAGCATGGCGTGCATTTCTTCGACATGCTGACGGGCTGGCTGGGCGCCGGTGAAGTGGTTTCCGCGCAGGCCAGTCGCAGGTCCGACGGCTGTGAGGACCAGGTGCAATGCACAGTGCGCTACGCAGGGGGCGCGCACTTCAATTTTTACCACGGCTTTCATCAGCCGGCGCGTTTGGATCGCCAGGAGCTTCGACTCGTCTTCGAACGCGGCGACATGCTGCTGCAAGGTTGGGTGCCAACGAGCGTCCGCATTCATGCGGTGGCCAATGAGTCGCAGACCCGCGAGCTGAGCGGACTATTTCCCCGCGCGCGGATTGACGCGCTGATGACTTATGGCCCGCGCGATCGCGCGTTCTATTCGCACGGACACCAGCATGACGTCTATCAACAGTTCGAGCTTCACTGGGAGGGTCTGCAGAAGATGCTGCTGTACTGCGAACTGCTGCGTCGCATGATGACAGATCAGGCAGCGTGGATTCGCGACCGCGGGCACCAGCGAAAGGTCAACGAGCAGAACGGCCGCGACTCGGTCGCGATGGCCTGCGCGGCCGATGCGCTCGCGCGCCATCCAAGCGCGTAAGGCATTAAAGGCCGCCGCTGCATGCAGCGCAGAATCGTCTTCACCCGAAACAGTACCTGCATAAGCGCTGTTTCAGCCGACGAGTCATCGACCTCTCCGGGACCACGCGAGGACAAGCACACCCAGCGCTATCAGGACGATGACAGTCAGGATGATCACGGTGCCGACCACCACCGCGGTATGCCCGTAGGAGGGCAGGTGCCCAGGCTCAACGGCCAGCCACCTTTCAAGGTAACCGTTCACCACACCGCCAATCCGAGATGGTTCATGCCGAGGCGGCGGACGCCGGTCGCATCCCGTGTTTGCCGACGTTCGCACGTTATCGGGTTAGCGAAAGCAGCCCGTAATGGGCTGACTGATTCGTTTCAGCAGCCGGACCACTAACTCGACGCCCTCACCGCACGCCGGCGTGGACCCGAAGCGGGTCTACAGCGACAAGCTGTCGGGTACGTCCACGCACGAGCAGCGTCCTGGTCTCGCCGCGCTGCTGGACTATGCGCGACCTAGTGACGCGATTGTCGTCATCGGCATCGACCGGCTCGGCCGGAATGCCGCCGAGGTTATGACGATGCGGGAACTCGGCGAGCGCAACATTGTTTTGCGTTCACTGCGGGAGGGGATCAATACCTCCAGATAGCATCTTCACACCTTCGCCACCCACAATCAGCCGCAATCCAGCGCCGATAATCATCGTCCCGCCCGGCACCGGGGCAACGCCTTAGCGCAAATTTTCAACGACGTGAATCGCCTCCCCGGGCTCGCACGTCCGGGGTCATCGATGACACGCCAGTGTGCCCCTACATTCTGCGCCGGCTCTGTTCAGTCACCTCGTCGTAGCGCTTCGCCGCCGCTTTCGGTCATGGCGCGTTGAGACTGGAAGAAATCGGGCTCCGGGGTCCCCCGGCGGGGGCGTCCTATCGGTAGAGGCGCTTTGAGAAGCTGGTGTATCCAGTTCGGAAGTGGGAAAGGACTCCTGAGGGTCCCCGGCCGCCGCATGCGCGGTCGCCCGGTGAAAGCGGGGTGTCGTGACCCGGCCACTTACTTCTTTTTGAGGGCGTCGCTTAGGTCCAACTCTCGTACCCCGTGCAGATGCAGTGATGGTCGTCGAAGGACATGTCGCTGCACGCGCTCTGGCCTGGCTTGGCTCGTTCTTCGCGGGCCATCTTGGGGTTGCAGCAGGCTGCGGCGCAGGTCTTGGAGCTGGCGCAGTCCGGCAGGGGTCATGGTGCATGCACATCCGAGTGCGCGAATCGCGGCGGCGCGTCAACGGCAAATTGGTCATGCGCTAAACTTGCGGTGAGGAGTCATCAGGGAAATGTCTGTCCGCCACGAAATCGCCAAGCTCGTCGGCACAGCGATCACGGCAGCCACCGCCCTCAGTCTAACTCTCCCAGGCACCGCCGCCGCCGACGCAAACGACGACGCATTCTTCCGCGAGCTCTTCGCCGACGGCCTTTATTTCGGCCCCCAACAAGCAATTATCGATAGGGCCCACATAGTCTGCCAGGCGTTTTCCGCCGGTACATCGCTGGCGAGCATTCCCCAGCTCAGCGAGGCAATGAATCCGCGCCAGACCGCGCTTTTCGTAGCCGACGCAGTCCAGTTCTACTGCCCCCAGTACGCCGAACTTGTTCTTCAGCCGAGTTGAGCCGGTGCTGTCAACAGCGCGATGTCCGGGCATAGCGGGATTGAGGCGATCAGCCCCGTAGCCCTGCGAACGGCTAATATCTTTTCCAGATTTAAGAATGCCGCCATCAACGCGTGGTCAGGCTGTTGGGAGCTAGCGTGCGTTCGACGAGCTTAATCGCAGGCGCAACACTCGTGGCTGCCTTCGCGATCGCTTCCGGCATGGGTTCTGCTGCAGCCGATGCCAATAACCCGGCACTCAACGGGCGCTACCTGGCGACGTCGAACGGCGAGTTGGCGATGACAAATCAGTCGTTTCACGACGAGGCCACCACCCAGAGCGTCTGGACGATCACGTCCAGCTGCGGCACACCCCAGGACTGCACCGGCACCGTCACAAGCGACGAGGGATGGACCGCCGATATTCTCGTTCCGTTCCGGGGACAAGTGGCGAGTCGACCGTCAGATTCCGAATTGGGAGCCGTGCAGTGACGGCACCGCTGCCAGCGGCTTGCAGCAGTTCGTGTTCTGGCCGTCGGATCAGCTCCGCAAGATCAACATGAACTCTGTGGTCCTCACCGGGTGGCAGCAGACGACCGGTCCGAGCGGCGCGTGCGGCGTGAACAGGACGCTCGACATCAGGATGCCGTTCAAGCTCGTCCCGATAGCCTGATACCGGTACCCGACGGCATCGTCCCCAAGGCCTGCGCGCAGCCGCACTACTTTGGCAGCAGGTCCTGCCACGTCTTGGGCGCCGACGACGTCATTAGGTCGAGCTGCTGATACTGCCTGCCGTCCGGACCGATGTACCGACCCGTGCGGGGGTTGTATTGAACCGTGGCCGCCGACGGGGCAGCAGCAGGTGAATTGACCCCGGACGGACCCGGCATCACCTGTGGCACAGGACCTTCCGGCGCGGGTCCGGGCAGAGGGCCCTGGGCAGGATCCAGCTGCGGTGCCTCATCACGGGGCGGCACCGGGGCCGCTGCGGGCGCGACAGACCCGGCGGCCGGGGCGCCCGGAGCCGCCGGGGCTGCGGGCGCAGGCTCAGCCGGCGGGGCGCCCGCGGGCGGAGGCCCGACGCCCGGAGGCGGGGGCGTTCCCTGCACCGGCGCAAAGATGTTGTCGCCGAATGTCACTCGGTCGTCCAGCGGTACGCCCTGCCCGATGAGGTTGGGGTCGAGCGGATAGGGGCCGAGCGCGTGCTGCCGCATCGCGAGCGGCTGGTAGGGCTGATCGCTTTCACATATCTGGACGGTCGGAGCGCGCTTGCCCGGAACACCCATGCAGGGTGTGTTGCGTGCTCCGCGCACCGAGATCGGAGAATCCTGCGGAAGCTTGCAGTACAGCCCGTCGGGCGTGTCGATCGTGGTGGTGTCGGAAGGGCTTCGCCACATCGACGGGGGCAGGAAACCGACGGTGCATGCCGGCGGGTCGCCCAGGCCGAGGGTGAAGTCACCCAAGGGCAAGCCCGTCGAATTCCCGAGGCTGCCATAGGAAGCCGTGCTTGCGACGCTCAGAGGAAGCAACACGAGCAGTTGCTCGAGTGAGGCGTGATAGGTGACGCCGATCGCACCGATGGTGGTGAGGTTGGCAAGCAACACCGGCAACGTCGGCTTGATCTGCTCCAGAAGGCGGGAGGCCTCGTCGAATGCCGGGGGTCCGTCGTGCAGCAGTCTGCGCAGTTCTGGGTCGTTGGTGACCAATTGCCCGGTGACGCCGGCCAGGCTGCGTGACCACAGCTTGATCGAGTCGGCGGTCTGCGCCTGTGTGTCGAGCAGCGGCGCGGTGTCGGTATAGAGGGCACGCGTGTTGTCCGCTACCGGTTTGAGGTCGGTTCCGAGCGTGGATGCCGAGTCGGCCAGCGACCCGAGGTCGTAGCCCGCTCCGTTGAAGCCCTTCCACGACTCCGCGAGCAGCGCGTTGAGCTTGTCCTTGGGGATGCTGGCGATCAGAGCGTTGGCCTGGTCGAGAACCGGGCCGACGTCTTGCGGAATTGTGGTGTCGCGCATGGCGATTACCGAGCCGTTGTGGAGGTAGGGCGGCGAGTCGGCGCGCGGTCTCAACTCGACGTATTGCTCTCCGACCGCGGAGATGCTGCGCACCTCCGCTACGAGGTTCGCCGGCACCCTCGGCGAGGTGTTCAGGGACAGCGTCGCTTCGACATGGTTGCCGGCCAACGCCACCGAAGTGACCTTGCCGATCTCCACGCCACGGTAGGTGACGTTGCCGAACCGGTACAGCCCGCCGGCGGCCGGCAGCTCCATCGTGACTGTGATCCGCCCGATTCCGAGCAGCGTAGGCACCTGCATGTAGAAGAAGAGCATCGCCAGAACGCCGAGTGTCCCGGCGACCGTGAAGATCGCCAACTGAATCCGGATGAAGCGCGTCAGCATCAGTGGCCCTGATCCATTTGCGATGGCGGCCAAGGTGTTTCCACTGCCGGCGGAGCCGCAGGAGCCGGCGCGGGTGCCGGTGGTGCGCCGGCTGCCGAAGTCTGCGCAATGGCCGTGGGCGCCGCGCCTGGGGCCGTATCGGGGGCCGGCGGCCTGAGCCCCACCGGATCGTAGGTGTACTGCGTGAACCAGGGGTCGCCCAGCGCTGGGTTCAACGGCATCTGCGGTTGACCCCAGCGGGTGCCGAGAAGCAGGGTTCGCTTGAGTCGCTCTCGGGTGAAGTCGACCACCGCCCACAGGTTGATGTAGTCGCCTCTCATGCCTCGGTCGATCAGGCCCTGACTGAACGGGTAGTGCGTGGCGTAGGCGATCACGGTGGCGAGATCCGGTCCGACGTCGGCGAGCGCACGCACGGTGGGTTCCAGATTCTGCAGGTTCTTGACCAGATCGGCTTTCGAGTCGTTGACAAGACGGGTGGCCGTGTCGCTGAAATCGCCGAGCTTCTCCAGAGCGGTGGTGATGTTCGGGCGCTCCTTGACCAAGACGTCGAGGGCCGGCGGTATCTTGTCCAACGCCTCGGTGAGCACGTCACGTTTGTCGGCGAAAGTCTTGGCAAGCCGATTCAGCGACCGGATCGACGCGACGATGTTGTCGCGCTGGTCGTCGAGAGTGCCGACGAAAGTGTCCAGGCGGGTGAGCAGTTCGCGCACTTGCTGCTGGCGGCCGGACAACGCGCCGTTCAAATTGTGGATGATGTCCCCCAGCTGTGCGAGCCCGCCCGTGTTGATCACGAGCGACAGCGACGCCAGAGTCTCTTCCGTCGAGGGATACTTGGACGCCTTGTTGAGCGGGATCGTGGCACCAGGCTCGAGTCGGCCGCTCGGGGCCTGGCCCGGTGGCGGGTTCAGCTCCACGTGCATCGATCCCAGGAGGCTGGTCTGGCCGACGCTGGCCACCGCGTTGGCAGGCACTACGACGTCCGGTTGCACCGAGATCTCTACGCTGGCGTGCCATCCCTGCACCGTCATCTTGCCGATGCTGCCGACGATCACGTCGTCGATCATCACCGGCGAATTCGACTCCAGGGTACCCACATTGGCGATTTCCACCTTGTAGACGTGTGCATCGGGTCCGCGGCCCACCGCGCCGGGCAGCGGTAGCGAGTTCAGGCCCTGGAATGCGCAGCCCGTCGTCATCACAGCGACACAGGCCGCAGTACCGAGAAACCCGCGGAGGCGGGCGGTGCGGGTCACGACGGTGGCCTTTCCGCGGGCAGCAACAGGTCGGGCAGGGTCATCGGAGCCGAGGACGACGAGGGCGGTGGCGGCGTCGCCGGGGTGGTCGGGGCGGGATTGGATATGCCCGGTATGCGTGCCGGTGGCGGTGGTGGGGGCGGCGCTGGCGGGTAATCGCCCGGCAGCCCGGTGTAGGCGGAGATGGCCGGCGGCACCTCGGCCGGCCCCGGTCTGGGCCCTTCGCCACCGGGCGCCAGCCGCTCATCGGGATAGAGCACCCGCGTGTACGCCGGCGCCAGGAACGGATTGATGGGCAACGGTTCGTAGTTGAAGTTGAGCAGTCGCAACCCTGGTCCGAGGTACTGCTCGCACAGCTTGGCGGTTTCGGGCGCGGTGACGTTCTCGACTGCTCCGATCGCGGCGCAAACGAACCCGACCGGACTCGACAGGTTGTTCAGGACGAATCCGCCGACGTCGCTGCCGGAGTCGGGGTTGTAGATGTTGTAGAAGTTCGAGAACGAGATCGGCGCGATGTGCAGCACGTTCTCCAAATCGATGCGGTGGTCGACGAGATTCTGGGTGACCGCAGCCAGGCTGCGGATCTGCTCACTGGCTTGGTCTCGGGTGCCGGCAACGAACCGGCGCACCTCGCCCACCGCGACGGACAGGTCCGAGAGCGCGGCGTCGAGGTCGGTCCGGCTGTCGTCGAGCACGCTGGTGAGGGTGGCGAATCTGTCCTCGAATTGCACGATCTGCACGTTGCTGTCCCGCAGCGCGGTGACGAACGTCTGGAGGTTCTTGATGATGTCGGCGATGTTGCCGCCACCCTGGGCGAGGGTGCGCCCAACCCCGGAAAGCTGGGCCAGCGCCTGCCTGAGCTTGTCGCCGTTTCCTTGCATGGCGTTCGCGGCGCTGTCGATGAAGCGGGCGACGGACGGCGTGGAAACCTTGGTGTTGGGGCCCAGTTCGGTTGTCAGCCTCATCAATTGAGTCTTGACGTCGTCCCATTCCACCGGCACCGCCGTGCGCTCGCGAGGAATGACTGCCCCGTCGGCCATCTTCGGCCCGGATTTCCGATACGCGGGCGTGAGCTGGACATAGCGTTGAGCGACCAGGTTCTGTGCGACGATCACCGCTCTCGCGTCGGCCGGGATGGGCACCCCGCGATCGACATGCATCGTCATCCTGGCCTGCGTACCAACAGGTTCGATCGACGCGATCGTGCCGACCTTGACACCGGCCACCCGCACCTCGTCGCCGGGATAGATGGCGGTGGTGGAGGTGAAGTA
>JBLNEK010000033.1:0-4912 GCA_050262635.1 Candidatus Sericytochromatia bacterium
AGTACGAGAACGACGATGTGCAGACGCTCGCGATCTCGGTGGGACCGCCTCCGACGCACAAGGTTTGGGCCGCCGAGAGCGGATTCACGTTTCCGGTGCTGTCGGACTTCTGGCCGCACGGCGCGGTGGCGCAGGCCTATGGGGTGTTCAACGACGACGCCGGGTTCTCGAACCGGGGGACGTTCGTGGTGGACAAGTCGGGCATCATCCGGTTCGCGGAGATGAAACAGCCGGGGGAGCCGCGCGACCAGAGCCTGTGGAAGTCGGCGCTGGCGGCGTTGCAATCTTGACGGCGGGTACGCGACTCTGCTGTTTCGGACGCGACGCGCCGGTGAAGCGTCCGAAACGGCAGGGTCGGCGGATTTTATTGCTCGGGCCGATAGCCGGTAGCCTGCCCGAAACGGGCGCGTAGCTCAGTGGTAGAGCACTGGTTTTACACACCAGCGGTCGGCGGTTCGATACCGTCCGCGCCCACCAGCCTTATTGCAGGTCAGCGGTATTGAGCGGGCGCAGGTGACGGACGCCGACAGGCCGCGTGCCCACACCGTGCCCACAATTTACAGATATCTCGGCATCAATGGCGTGACCTACCGCGTCCACATCGGAGTCATACAGGTGCCCGTAGCGGTCCAACGTCAGCCCGGCCGAGGCGTGGCCGAGCATGTTCTGTAAAGCCTTGACAATGGCCCCCGACCGGATCGCCAGGCTCGCCGCCGTGTGCCGTAACTCGTGGAGCTTGAAGTCCGCCGGTAGACCAGCGCCGGTCAGTGCCCTGGCCCACCACCGTCGGTGCACGTTGCTGGCCCGCATCCACCCACCCGCCGAATCTGGAAATACCAACTGGTCGTCAGCGCCTGGTGTGAGCATCCGGGCCACGGTTGCAGGTAGGGCAACGGTGCGTTGCTTGCCGTTCTTGGGCGTGCCGACGACGGGCCTGCCGGCCACGAATGTCACCGACCGGGTGACCCGCAGGCGCAACCCCTCTATGTCCACATCGCGCCACCGCAGTTCGGCTGCTTCACCGAATCTGAGCCCAGTAGTGCCGAGAACGTAGACAAGCGCCATGTGCTCACCAGCAGCGAGCGCCAGCCGGTGCAGCTCGGCGATGGTTAGGAATCGCTGCTCCGTCATGCGGACGGTCGGCAACTCGACTCTATCGGCGGGGTTCGTGGCGATGAGGTTGTCAGCCACCGCCGTCGCGAGCACCTGCCGCAGTAACCCGACTGCCTTATGTACCGACGACGCGGCCGCGCCGCCGTTCACTAGATCGGCGACTAGAGCGCGAACCATCGGACGGGTGATATCCCCGATGGGAATGTCACGAAAGCCCGCCAGTGCCAACGCCAGAGTGATTTCGTAGCGGGCGCGGGTCGACGGCTTGAGATTGTGCTTGGCGTCGAGCCATCCGCGCGCCAGCTCGCCGAACTTGATACGGCCGTGCGAGGGCGCGACATATGCTCTGCGGCGCTTGTCGACCTCGAGCTGCTCTGCCCACGCCTGCGCCTCTCGCTTGGTTCGAAATCCGCACTTGTCGGTCTGGCGTTTGTCGGGGGAGCGGTAACGCACTCTGTAAAACGTTGCGCCGCTGGCGGTTTGGTACTTGCTTACAGTCGCCACTATCCGAGCTCCTCCTGTAATTCGGCTTTGAGTTGTCGGGATACCTGTCCGCGTTTTTGCGCATTGGCGCCAGGCCCGGCCCTGCGGTCGCGCTCTGCACTGAACGGTCGTCCCCATAGATCGGCCATTGCCAAGGCGCCGGCCTCGGGGGTGACGCCGAGATTCCTGCACATCCGTTCGTCGGATTCGCGGAAGAGCATGAGCACTCGTCCCGCCGCCGCCGAGTCCTGTATCCGCCCGAATATCGACACCGCGGACGGCTTCTTCGGCTTGACCGAGACCGCCTCTCCCGACAGCAACGCCCGCAGCTTCGCCAGGTCGATACGTAGTTCATCGGTGACGTCGACCGTCCCCTGGCCCGAGAACAACTCGACCAGCGAAACCGGCCGCCCGATAACGTCGCCGAGCGCGGCGACCACGACGAGCAGGGTGGACAGGTTCGCCGCGGCCCTCCCTCCCTCGAAGTCGCCGACCCGTCCCGTCGACCAGGGCAACCCGTAATTGCGTACGGCGCGGGCGAACTGCTCGAGCGTGACGGCGAGGGTTACGTCCTGCCGCAGGGCTCGCGCCCTTGCGCCCACTACCTCAGCCACAGACATTGACATGAGCTCACCGTACATCACAATTGGCGAGCTCTCTAGCTTTTAGAGGGTTGACTGAGACAACAGCCGTGAGCTTTCCTGTCCTCGGTTCGCTAGGAAGTAGTGACTTGAAAGAAAGGGTAAACCCATGGTTCTCACAGAAAACGCCGCGGTGATGTGGCCGCGACGTGGCTGACGCCGAGCTGATGCGGCTGTACAACGACACCGGCATCGACCTGACGGGACTCCCGGCGATTATGACCGCCGCCGAGCTCGCGCCGGCGATCCGAAGCAGCGAAGGCGCGCTGGCACAAGACCGTTACCGCAATCGTGGGATTCCCTACATCCGCATGGGCCGCCGAATTCGCTACGTGCGGACCGAAGTCGCCCGCTACCTCGCCGCCAAGCGCGCAACCACGGTGGGCTGATCCCGATGAGTTCTATTGGTGAACAACCAACCCCGGTCGACACGGCGCGAGGGTGGCTGTGCGAGTGTGAACGCCGCAGGGATGACGACCCTCAGCCGCTGGCTGAGCTTCTCGAGGACGTAGCCGCCGGGATACGCAGCAAGCGGCTCCAACCACGCTAAACAGTGGTGACCGTGGAGTTAGCAGTGAAGTCAGAAACGCGCGCCGAAATGGTCCTCGCCTGCGCTGCCCTCAATACTCGGCGGGTGTTTGGCGGACCTCAACCACTGCCAGCGATCCGGTCTAAGCAGCCAGCAGTTTCCCTGCCCGTCTTTGTCGACTATGAGCACACCGCTGGGGAGGACGGTGTACTCCGCTCTGTCACTGAAGTCATATGTTTCCCAATTGGTGTACGGCTCTTGGCTGCCTTCTTCGACCGGGCCACGCGCGTAGACGGTGAACGCCATGCGTTGAGGATATTCGCCCGGCCTACGGCGTCTGTGGATTTTCGGCGTCTATAGAGAACGAAGCAATGACCGTGATGCTGTGCCGGGTCCGACAGGGGTTCCCCCCGGTGGGGCGGTTCCCGGTTAGCGGGGCGGCGAAGCGACACAGGCCATTGCCGCGTTTCCCCCTCTATCACTACAGCCGCGGCTGGGCTGGGGGGAGGCCCCAACACAAAACCACAGCGCAGCAACACAGGCCTTTGCTTTGTTTGCACACGCAGAGCGAAATCCACAGGAGGCGAAGTGAGTGGTTGGTCGGACAGTCCTCGCACACCCAGCGGTGTCCGCACCGGGAATCGGGCGTGGCGGCAGCTACGCGCCCAGGCCCTCGACCGCGACAACCACGAATGTCAGTTGCGGGGGCCGCGCTGCACCGGCCACGCCGTCCAGGTCGATCACGTCATGCCTGCTCATCGTGGCGGTACGGATGACGTCGAGAATCTGGTGAGTGTGTGTCGGTCGTGTCATGCCGCGAAGTCTCAGCGGGAGGCGACGGTGGCTCGTAACCGGTGGAAGCGGCAACCCGAACCGCATCCCGGCCTGATCTACTAGCCACCCCACCGGTCCCACCCCTCTCCCGGCCGTTCATTGGACGTCGGTAGGCGTAGGCGTTCGGGTTGTGTACGTATCTAAAGTTTTCGGGATTGGCCTGCTTGCTCGAGCGGTGGCGTTCACAGATACCGATGGTGCGCTTCCGGCGGCTCGGCGGCGGCTGGACAGCGCCGTGTCAGATCGACTCTGCGGTGGGGTTGTGGGAGCCGGGTAAACGGTCGACGGTGGACCGGCTGCACAGGATCGTCGGCCGGGGTTGGCGGGCCGCAGGACTGTGGGCTGATTGACAGCTTCTGCGACGAGCTCGAGCGGTGGACGCCGGCCGCTGTGGAGCTGCTGACCGAGTCGCCGAGGTGTCGTTGCCGTTCCCGTGTCCGTCGTGTGGGCAGCAGTTCGCGTATCGCACCGACAGTGGAGGGGATCGGGTGCGGGTGCTGCGGGTGACCGAGGCCGGGTGTTCGTGTTCGGGGTGTCAGGCGTTCTGGCCGCCGGAGCGGTTCGAGTGGCTGGCGCGGTTGTTGGGGTGTGGGACTACCCGGCGGGCGACCTTTCAAAAAGTCGGCGCCGTCCACGCAAGTGCCGCCAAGCGGTTGCGGTCTGCGGTAGATTCATCTCTGGGTTGATAGATCAGCCCAAGAAACGTCGCGTTCCCCAAGGCGTCTGCATTCAGGGCCCTTTGTACGCCCCACGGCGTTCCGCCACATCAGCAACACTCGGGCGAGGGCTGTCTGGTCACGACTTCTTCAGACCCTGAGCATCCCTTGTCCGTCCATTACCGACATCGATTGGACGGCAACGCATCATGAGCACTAAGGGCAAGCACCACTACGAGCCGCACGAGCCCGGCCCGGCGACCGAGAAGCCGACGATCACCGCCGAGCACAGGGCAAAGGCCAAGGAGGTGTTCGACTCGTACGACGCGGACCGCCCGACGATCGTGCACCCCGGCACCGGCGGCTCCATATCCGGCACCGCAGTGAACGAGTGGGTCGATGACGACGGGAATTCCATTTATGGCGAGGGTAAAGGCGGGGCCAAGAAGGAAAGCCCAGGCAAGCCGCTGCCGGCGTGAAAACGGCCGCTGAGACCGCCGTAGACGAACGAAAACCGCCCACCCCGCAGTGTCTTAGCCTCGATCCATGGACGGGTGGAGGTTTGGCCGCAGCCAATAGCTGTGATCTTGATTGTCGGTGGGTGACGCGTGGTGGCTGCTGGTCTGTCCAGCTTTTGCTGTGTGCTCCGGTTGGGC
>JBLNEK010000034.1:0-13359 GCA_050262635.1 Candidatus Sericytochromatia bacterium
GCTACCACAACTGGATCGACACCCAGGGCTTCGGACGCGGCAACATCACCTACCGGCACATGCTCGAGGGTTCTCCGGTCCCACTGCGCACCCGGCTGGTCGAGCGAACGTCGCTGGCCGACTCGCTGCCACCGGACAGCGCGACCGTCACACCCGAGCAACGCGTCGGGCAGATGTGGGCGCGCTTCGACGGCATTCGCCGGCGCTACGGTTTGTGACCGGCGCGCGCCGCACCTTCCGGCGAGTGTGAATCTGGCGACGCTCCAGCGGCGTGTCCCGTCGCTGGCTGCACAGTCGGCGCACGTAGCCGTGCGGCCTGGGCGCGGACAGCGAAGCTGCGTCGGCTAAGTTGCTTTACAGTTCGCGCGGATTGTGGAAAGGGCTCGCATGGAGATCCAGGGCAAGAAGGCAGTGATCGTCGGCGGCGCGTCGGGTTTCGGCCGGGCGACTGCGGAGGCGCTGGCCAAGCGCGGTGCAAGCGTGGCGGTGCTCGACCGGCCCCAGTCCAAGGGTCAGGAGGTCGCCGACAGCATCGGCGGGCCGTTCTTCGCAGTGGACGTCACCGACTTCGCCGGCACCGAGCAGGTGCTGCAGCAGGCGGTCGACGCCCTGGGTGGGCTGCACATCGCGGTGACGACCGCGGGCGGCGGCATCGGCGAGCGCACCGTCAAGAAAGACGGCCCGCACAGCCTGGACTCGTTCCGCAAGACCGTCGACCTGAACCTGATCGGCACCTTCAACGTCAGCCGGTTGGCCGCGTGGCACATGAGCACGAACGAGCCCGAGGACGAGGAGCGCGGGGTGATCATCAACACCTCGTCGATCGCGGCGTTCGAGGGGCAGATCGGCCAAGTGGCCTACACCGCGTCCAAGGCGGCGATCGCCGGCATGTGCCTGACGATGGCGCGCGATCTGGGCAGCCTGGGCATCCGGGTGCTGGCGATCGCGCCGAGCCTATTCGCCACCGGTCTGACCGAAGGCATTCCCGACGAGTTCGCCGCGAAGCTGACCAAGGACGCCGCGTTCCCGCGCCGGCTCGGACGGCCGGATGAGTACGCGAAGCTGGCGGTCGCGATCGTCGAGAACCCGATGCTCAACGGCCAGTGCATCCGGCTGGACGCGGGGCAGCGGTTCGCACCGAAGTAGGTCAGTCGCCTGCGTCGGGGCCCATCGCGGCGGCGCTGGCTGCGATGACCATCTGCACCGCTTGATTACGGGTCATCGAGCCCATCACCTGCGCCGCGGCCCGCATCATGTCGCCGACGAACACGGTCGGCCCGTTGGTGAGGTTGTCGAAGGCGTCGGCGATGACCGTCTCGATGGCGTCGGCGTCGGGCGGCGCCTCGTCGGGCGAACTCAACAGCCCGCGTTCGTATTCGAGCTGACGCAACGCCGGAGTGTTGGTCTTGCCGAGGATGAGGCCGAGTACGTCGACGCCTTTGTCGTGCAGCTCGGACCAGAGCGCTTCGGCGAACACCATGTCGAAGGCCTTGGTGGCCGCGTAGGCCGCCATGTTCGGGCCGCCGGCAAGCCCGGCACCCGACCCGAAGACGACGATCCCACCGCTGCCCCGGTCGACCATCCCGCGCGCGAAGTGATGGCACAGCTGCACGAGCACGGTGCAGTTGCGTCGCACCATCGCCTCAGCGCTCTCTATCGAGTTGGTGAGGAACGGCTTGAAGTCCGGGTCCGCGCCCGCGCAGTAGACCAGAAATCCGACGTCGAGGTCGCTGGTGGCGTCGACGATCCGCGCGGCGGCGTCCGCTGCGGCCAGATCTATTGCGAGAGCCCGGGTTTGCATGCCCGTGCGCTCGACGATGCCCGCGGCGACCTCGTCGAGCAGAGCTTGGCGTCGCGCCAGCAGCGCCACGTTGAGTCCGCGCTCGGCGAGCCCCTCGGCGAAGGCCGCCCCGACGCCGTCCGAGCCGCCTGCGACCAGCGCCCACGGTCCGTACTTCTCTGCGAACGTCACGGCCTTCTCCTAACCGTCAAAGCTGTTGAGCCGCACCGATGTGAAGCGACGCCGCGCGATGCGCCACCCATCCTCGGTGCGCACGATGTCGTCGTCGTAGTAGCCGATCGCGTTCACACCCGAGCCCCCCTGGCCGACCATGACCATGTCGACGTAGGTGCGCGCCGTGGCGCGGTCGCCGTCGACCTCGATCGCCTTATTCGTCATCCGGTGCAACGTCTGCACACCCTGATGCGCCATCTTCATGAACTCGGTCACCGCGCCGACGCCGTCCCACGAGCCGACTTCGCCGTAGTCGAGCCGGCAGTCGTCGGTGAACACGGTGCGGAACAGGGCCCAGTCGTGGCGGTCGATCCCGGTGGCATAGCGCACCAGGAGGTCCGAGATATCTTGGCGGTCTTCGTATCTGCTCATGCGACGTCTCCGTTCGGGTGCACCACGATGCGTGGCGGGCCGTCGGACGTGCGGGCGAGCTCGAGCGCGTCGGGAACCCCGTCCAGGGTGACGACCTTGCCGACGCTGGGCAACGGATCCAGCCGTCCGGACACAATCGCGTCGAGCGTGCCGTACCAGTCCTGTGGGTGGGGTCCGCCGCCGAACTGAACCGTCACACCCTGGCGGGTCGCGGCGGTGATGTCGAGGGTGTCGCCGGTGTACCACCCGCCGGCGCAGTAGATGCGGGTGCCCATCTCCGCGGAGTCGACGATCTTCTGGATCAGTCCCGGCGCGCCGACGCACTCGAAAACCGCGGCGGGACCCCACATCCCACGCTCGGCGCGAACCTCCCGCCACACGTCGAACGGTGAGCGCTGCGCGGGGTCGACGAGAATGTGCGCACCGAACCCGTCGCGGGCGAGCTCGCGGCGGTCGAATTCGAAGTCCGACACGATGATCGGCTCAACCCCGCGGGCGGCAAGCGCGGCCACGGCCGACAGCCCGATCGCCCCGGCGCCGACGACGATCGCGATCTCGCCCGGCTCCATCCGCGCCGAGCGCACGTAGAACTCGCCGACCGCGAACGCGTCGGTCAGCGCGACCGCATCGACGGGCGCATCACCGGGGACGGGCCTCGCGATCGCCTCGGAAACGACGAGCAGCTCGCCGAAGCTGCCTTGCGCGTCTGGGTGCTGGCCGATGATCCGGGCACCGTCGGCGCCGCCGTTGACAAGCCGGATCGGGATCGACGTCGCCCGCGCGCCGACCGGGAATTGGTCCGTGCATCCCGGACCGTGCCCGATCACCTCGCCGACGAACTCGTGGCCGAGCACGATGTCACGGTCGGCGTCGTACAGGGAGCGTCCCGTTGGGTCGTTCACGCCGAGCTCGGGGTGATCCATAAAGTGCACGTCGGACGCGCAGATCGCCGTGCTCAGGGTCCGCAGCAACAGTTCGCCCTGTCCTGGTAACGGGTCGGCGGTGTCCCGGACCTCGAGTCGGCCGCCTCGCAACACCACTGCTCGCATTCCTAGGAGCTTTACATTCCTTTGTACCAATGTCACGCTCCGGGAATGGACGCCGACACCCTGGTCGAGATTGAGGCGATCAAGCAGTTGAAGGCGCGCTACTGCCGATACCTGGACACCAAGGACTGGGACGCGTGGCGGCAGATCTTCACCGACGACTTCGTCAGCGACACGTCGGCGGCTGGGGGCAAGGTGGTGGAAGGCGCCGACGCGTTCGTCGCGTTCGTCCGCCGCAATCTCGGCAAGCCGTCGCAGCCGACCGTGCACCAGGTGCATGCGCCCGAGATCGGGCTGACGTCGCCGACCACCGCCGAAGGCGTATGGGCCCTGAACGACATCGTGCGGCTGGCTCCCGGGGTGAACCTCAACGGCTATGGCCACTACCACGAGACCTACGTGAAGGCGGACGGACGCTGGCTCATCAAGATGTCGAAGCTGACGCGGCTGCGTGAGGACGTCTTCAATCCCGTTTTCTCGCTGCGTATCTCGGACCGGATGAGGAACGCCGCGGGTCGGTTCGCCGCGATGTCGGCGCGCAAATCGACGCTCAGCGCAGGGTAGCGTGCCAAACTGGCTAGATGGCGCAGACGTCTTGGGTGACGAACAACTCGACAGGCCACAGCACAGCGACCAACCCGTACGCGCCGAGGTCAGCACCGGCGGGCAGCCGCGTCTCGAGGTGGGTGCGGACCTGCTCCACCTGCTCGGCGTGGAAGAACGCCCACAGCATTCCGGTCAGCATGTAGGGGACGGCGAGCCAGAACGCCACCTCAATGAGCGCTTCGACGCTCAGCCGGGAGCTCAGGATACGGCGCAACTTTCACACCAGCGGCTTATGACGGCGAGCCCGCATCCGCACGTCGGCCAACAGGACGTAGCTGCCGCCCTGGCGGACGAACACCGGCAGGAAGCGGTTCACCAAAGCGACCAGAAGGAACAGTCTTTCGAACCACCGCTGACGCGCGCTGCTCCAGCGCAGGCCCATCGCGTCGCGAAACACCGGCGCCAAAAAACCGGCCGTCAGGAACTTCAGCAGCGGCCGAAACGGCAGCGCCAGAGGTGAATTGATCATCCGCAGGTTGATCAGATCCATCAGGTAGGGCCGGACCGCCTCGTCGATGACGACCCGCTCGCATGCGGTGCGCCAGTATGTGTCGAACGCCTCCCGGGTGGGCGGCCACTGGTCCTCGGACACCTGCAGCGTGGTGCCGAGCGTCCATGCCGAGCGGTAGAACTGCCCGGCCTGCTCGGCGGTCATCTCGCCGCGCAGCAGCTGATAAGTGTCTTCGATGCCGACGAACAGGCGGACCGCGACCCACATCTGCAGATCGCGGTCAAAAGCGTTGTAGCGCAACGGGCTTGCGGCCGTCGACTTCACCTCGCGGTGCACGGCGTCGACGGCCCCGCGGAAAGCCGCCCGGTCCCGGTCGGACCCCAGAACGGCCACGGCCAGGTACTGCGACGTGGTGCGCAGCCGCTTCCACGCGCCCGGGGTTTCGTCAGCTGCCTCCGTGTGACAACCTCGATGGTGCCACGGGTTTACGGCGTGGTGTCGATGCAAGACATGACCAACTGCAGGTAGGGGCGATAGAGATCCTGGCTGTCGATATAGCTGTCTAGAGCGCGGGGGGCGGCCAGTCCCGGATGGCTAATGACAACCTCACTGCGCTGTTCGGTGCATCGCCGAATAGAGGCCCGCTGTCCTGTTATGTCGGCATCGCGCAGCCGTGACGACGAGTTCGCTCCTGATAGGCCGTACCCTGACGACGTGGCCGACCTGCATCCGGACATCGCAGCCCTGGCTCCTCTGCTGGGCACCTGGGCCGGCCACGGCACGGGCGAGTACCCGACGATTCAACCGTTCGGCTACGAAGAGGAAGTCACCTTCGGCCACGTCGGCAAGCCCTTCCTGACCTATGGCCAGCGGACGACGGCCAGCGACGACGGTCGCCCACTGCATGCGGAAATCGGTTTCGTCCGGATGCCGTGGCCGGGCCGGGCCGAATGGGTGCTCGCGCACCCCAACGGCATCACCGAGATCGAGGAAGGTGACGTCTCGATCGACGGCAGCGTGATCCAGATGGAGCTGAGCGCGACGACGATCGGGCTCACCGAGTCTGCGAAAGAGGTGACCGCACTGAGCCGTTCGATCCGCGTCGACGGCGACGAGCTGCACTACACGCTGCGGATGGCCGCCATGGGGCAATGGTTGCAGCATCACCTGAGCGCGACGCTTCGCAGGAAGCCGACGTGACCGACGACGGGCGGATCCGGGTGCCGGCGGACCTCGACGCGGTAACGGCCATCGGCGAGGAAGACCATTCGGGGATCGATCCTGCCGCCGTCGAGCGGATCTGGCAGGCGGCGCAGTACTGGTACCAGGCCGGGATGCACCCCGCGATCCAGCTGTGCCTACGGCACAACGGGCGGGTGGTGCTCAACCGTGCGATCGGGCACGGCTGGGGCAACGCCCCCACCGATCCGCCGGACGCCGAGAAGGTTCCGGTGTCGACGGAGACGCCGTTCTGCGCCTACTCGGCCGCGAAGGCGATCACCACCACCGTCGTACACATGCTGGTCGAGCGCGGGTGCTTCTCGCTGGACGACCGCGTCTGCGACTACCTGCCCGGCTACACCAGCCACGGCAAGGGCCGCACCACGATTCGCCACGTGATGACCCACAGCGCCGGCATTCCGATCTACACCGGCCCGCGTCCCGACTTGCGGCGCATGGACGACAGCGACTACACCCGCGAGAAGCTGTCGGAGATCAGGCCGCTGCACCGGCCGGGACTGGTGCACATCTACCACGGACTGACGTGGGGCCCGCTGGTCCGCGAGATCGTCTCCGCGGCCACCGGCAAGAACATCCGGGAGATTCTGGCGGCCGCGATCCTCGCCCCCCTGGGTTTCCGCTGGACCAACTACGGCGTTGCGCCGCAGGATGTTTCGCTGGTCGCGCCGAGTGCGGCCACCGGCAAGCCGATGCCTGCACCGATAGCTCGGGTCTTTCAGCTGGCGGTCGGCGGGCCGATGCACAAGATCATCCCGTTCACCAACACCCCGCAGTACCTCACCAGCGTGCTGCCGTCGTCGAACACGGTGTCCACTGCCGAGGAACTGTCACGGTTCGCCGAGATCCTCCGGCGCGGAGGCGAAATGGACGGCGTGCGGGTCCTCCGACCGGAGACCTTGCAGGCCGCCGTCAAAGAGTGCCGGCGGTTGCGGCCTGATGTCGCGGTCGGGCTCGCGCCCCTTCGGTGGGGAACGGGCTACATGCTGGGATCGAAGCGGTTCGGCCCGTTCGGGCGCAACGCGCCGGCCGCGTTCGGGAACACCGGGTTGACAAATATCGCTGTCTGGGCCGACCCGGAACGGGACCTGGCGGCCGGGCTGATCAGCAGCGGCAAACCGGGCAATCATCCGGAGGCCAAGCGTTATACCGCTCTGCTGGACAGCATCACCGCCGAGATCGCACCGTCGAGATCTGCAAGAGGGCTGTAAGGCATCGAGATTCACAAACCCCGGTGCAAAAGTCGGTGACGGTGACGCATCAAGGTGCCGACTCGCGTTCGGCAATTCTTACCATCCTGGCGGAGAACAGCTTGATGGCACCGCGAAAGATCGCCAGCATGATCGGCCCTGTGCCAGGCACCCCTTCGGTGAATGATCCCCGCCAACGCAGGTCGGTGCCGCCGTCGGCGTTCGGGGTGAATGTGACCTCTGCCCGATAGCCCGTGGCAGGCCTGGAGGGGAAAGTGAGCGTGTAGACGTAGCGGCGATCCTGTTCGTATTCGACAGTTTCCTCATGCGCTAGCAATGGCCACATGCCGACTCGTCGGACGGCTCCGACGCCGCCCGGTGCGGGATCGCCTTGGCGCACCCAACTCGATTGCAGGATAATCGGTTTGGCCCATTTCGACCAGCTGCCGCCGTCTGCCTCCAGCCGGAACAGCGTCGCCGCCGGCGCACGACTGGTCCGAGTGACTTCGAAGGAGTAGGTTCGACCGGCCACGCCCTGAACCTACCGGATGCGGTCGCGCACACCGCGGTAGATGCCCCGCCGCACGATCCACGGCATCAGCACCCGGTCGACCGCCCACGCCGGGAACCGGAAGCAGTGACCGGTCGGCGCGAATACCTCGAGTCCGTCGGGCTGGATGCCCAGCACCGATCCCCACCGCCGTTTCGGGGCGTGGAATGCGCGCAACGGCCGGCCGGCGAACTCGGCCCGAACATTGTGCGCCACAAGGCCGTCCGCCCGGTTGCGCGCGGACGAGCGCAACGGATCGGTAGCCGCGACGTCGCCCACCGCGAACACACCCGAGTAGCTGGGCACCCGCAGCTCGGGCGTTACGCGGACGAAGCCGTCGCCGTCGAGGATCTCGGCGGGCAGCCAGGCGGTGTTGGGCCGCACCCGCCCGACCGCCCACAGCACGGCGTCGGCGGTGGCGGCCGGCTGGCGGGTGCTCAACTGCACCGGTTCTCTGGTGATGTGCTCGGGCACACCGTGATCCGGCAAGAGTGCCCGGTGCCCGGGGTGCAACACCACACCGGCGTCGGCCAGCTGGCGGCTGACCCGCTGCCAGGTGCGCGGGTGGTGCGTCGGCAGAGGGCGCTGCCCCGGGAAATACAGATGAACCCGCTTGGCGGGCCACGTCCTCGCGATGTTGGCCGCAGCGCTGACCGCCGCCGCCCCGCCACCGACCACGATCACCGACCCGGACGCCGCCAGGCGCTCATGCACAGCCCGCAACTCGGCGTCGACGTCGGCGGTCGACTGCAGGTCCGGCCGGCGCCAGAAACCGTTCGTGACGCCGGTCGCGATCACCAGCGCGTCGCAATCTTCGCTGACCGGCGAGCCATCAGCCTTCTGCGCGAACACTTTCCGAGCCTGCAGGTCGACTCCGGTCAGCGCGGCCTGGACTGTCTGCACCCGATCCAGGCCGCGGAACCTGTCGAACGTGATCCAGTAGTCGCGCGCCCATTCACCAGGACGCGACAGGCGCACACCGAGTTCTTGGCCGCTGACCAGGCCCGGCTTCACCGAGATCCCGACGACGTCGAAATCGGCCGCGAGCCTGATCGCGGTGAGCAGGCCCGTGTCGCCGAGCCCCGCCACGATGACGCGACTGCGGCTATCCGATTGCCGCACTGCGCAACTCGGTGTGGGAAGCCTCGATGGCGTCGGCCAGTCGGGCGATGTCCGGCAGTGCCTGCGGGTCCGTGCACAACCCGATCCCGATGTCGCCCGCGCACGAGATCGCCGAGATGCGCAGCGCATGGTGTGCCGCCGGCTCCGACGACGAGAACAGGTGCTGCACCCGGCGCCGCACAACGCTGACGGGGCTCGCCGGACCCGGCACGTTGGATATCGAGACGCTGAACTCGCGCGCGCTCGTCGCGAGCCGCTGCACGGCGTTGCCGAGGTGCTTCAGGCGGCCGAGCGCATGGAAGAGGTCGTAGAGCTCTTCGGCGTCGCCGAGGCGTTTGCGCTTGCGCGTCTCGGCGCTGATCAGGTCGAGCTGCGTGAGCGGGTGCGCTTCGCCGAGGGGAAGATCGACGTTGATGAACGAGTCGCGGTTGCCGAGGTCGCCCGCCTGCTCGTCTCGATGATGCAGGCTGACCGGCACCTGGGCATGGAGGTGCGGTGCAGCCGCTGTCCCGACACCGAGCCACTCGCGTAGCCCGCCCGCGATGATTGCGAGCAGCACGTCGTTGACGGTCGCGTGCGCCGGGCGCGAGCCGCCGATCGCCTTCAGCTCTGCCAGCGGTGCCACCGTGAACGCCAACGCGCGGGAGGCCGTGATCGGCCTGTCGAACGGCGAGCGGGAGCCGGGATGGCCGAGCTCGCGGCGCAGCGCCCCGGGCAGTCGCAACGCCTCGCCGAGAAGCGTGTGCGCCGGCGCGGACCGCACCCCTGGATGCGGCAACGACGGATCGGGATGGGTGTCCCACAACACAGCGTCGAGGAAGCGGACGGCGGCGATCCCGTCCGCCATCGCATGGTGGATGCGGACCGCGATCGCTTCGCGGCCATCCTCGAGCGGGCCGATCACGTCGAAACTCCACAGCGGCCGGCCGCGGTCGAGATGCTCCGACATCAACACGCTCACGGTTCGCCAAAGCTCTTCGCGCGACGCGCATTTCGTCGTCGACTGCCGCACGTGCGCGCGGATGTCGAAATCGACGGCGTCGACCCAGCACGGGTCGGGGCCGGACACGTCCACCCGCTGCGTCGCGCGGGGCTGGGTGGCGAGTCGCTCGACCACGCGGGCCCGGAGGTCGTCGACGTCGAGTGGACCGTCACCCGGTTCGAGCAGGACGAGCTTCAACGTGTGTCCGGTGATCGTCGCCGATTCGAGACCCAGGATGCGGGCGTCGTCAGCGCAGAGCCGATCCGGATCCTCGTGGGCCACCGCACGAGTGTAGTGCGACGTTTTCTATCGTGACTGGATGAGCAACGTTGCCGACGCCGACCGGGTAGCCGACCTCGCCCGACAAGTCGTGGCCGAGCACGACCCGAAATCTGTTCCCATACCTGAGTTTCTCGGCGCCTGCTTCGACGCGGGACTGTCCTGGGTGCACTTCCCCGAGGGGCTGGGCGGACTCGGCGTCTCCCGCGGTCTGCAGGCCGTGGCCGACCGCGTCCTGCAGGGTGCGGGCGGCCCGGTGCCGCTGGCGCTGAACCCGATGGGCTATGGCATGGCGGCGCCGACGGTGCGCGAGCACGCCCGAAGCGATGAATTGAAGCGACGCCTGCTCCGGCCGCTCGCAACCACAGAAGACATCTGGTGCCAGCTGTTCTCCGAACCGGGCGCCGGGTCCGACCTGGCCGGGCTGGCCACCTCAGCCCTCCCCGACGGCGACGAGTGGGTGGTCAACGGGCAGAAGGTCTGGACCAGCCTGGCGCACCGCGCGCGCTGGGGGCTGCTGCTGGCACGCACCAATCCCGATGCGCCCAAACACAAAGGGCTGACCTACTTCGTGCTGGACATGCACGCGACCGGCGTCGAGACCCGCCCGCTGCGCCAGTTGACCGGGCACGCCGAGTTCAACGAGGTCTACATCACCGACGCGCGCATCCCCGACGCGCACCGGCTCGGCAAGGTGGGCGACGGGTGGCGGGTCGCGATGACCACGTTGATGAACGAGCGCACCGCCCTGGGCGCCAGCGGGAGCCGGCGCGGCGCCGGGACGATCGCCGATGCGGTGTCGCTGTGGGCGTCGCGCCCGGACCTGCACACCCCGGTGCTGCGGGACCGGCTGACCCGGCTGTGGCTGCGCGCGGAGGCTCAGCGCTTGACTTCCGAACGGTCGCGGGCCGCCGCGACTGTCGGTGGTCCGGGTCCGGAGGGCTCCGTCGGCAAGCTGGTCGGCGCCGAGCTGAACCAGCAAATCTACGAGTTCTGCATGGATTTCCTTGGGCCGGAAGGGATTCTGTACCACAGCTACGCCATGCGGGACGGAGAGGGCAACGTCGAGGACTGGCGGGGGCCGGTCCAGCAGCGATTCCTGCGCAGCCGCGCCAATACCATCGAGGGCGGTACCTCCGAGGTGATGCGCAACATTCTCGGCGAGCGTGTACTGGGGCTTCCGGGCGATCTGCGCGCCGACGCGGGCATGCCGTGGAAGGAGATCCCCCGTGGCTGAATTCGTGGTCACCACCGAGCAGGGCCAGCTGCGCGACACGGTGCGGCGGTTCTGCGCCGAGAACTTCGACGAGCAGGCCGTGCGCCGGCTCATGGAGTCCGATCCTCCGTTCGACCCGAAGGTGTGGGGTCGGCTCGGGTCGGAACTGGGTGTCCTCGGACTGTCGGTGCCAGAGGATGACGGCGGCGCCGGCGGCACCCTGATGGACCAGGCCGTCGCGATCGAGGCACTAGGGGCCTCGCTGGCCTGCGGGCCGGTGTTCGGCACAGTGTTCTTGGCCATCCCTGCGCTCGTCGCGGCGCCGTCGGGATCAGTGCGCGCCGAATTGCTCGCCGAGCTCACGGAGGGTCGCCGGACCGCGGCATTCGCCGTCGGCGACCGCGCCGGTGCCTTCGACCCCGCAGCGGTGAGCGTCACCGCCGATGACGACAAACTGACCGGAACCGTCGAGCGAGTAGTGGATGCCGGTGCGGCCGACGACCTCCTCGTCGCCGCGGCAGGCCGCCAAGGCGTGGGCCTCTATGCCGTCGACGCCACCGCACGAGGTGTGGAGCGGGCCCCGCTCACCACCCTCGACCCGACCCGTCCGCAGGCCACGGTCCGGCTCTCCGGCGCGCACGCCAGGCGGGTGGCCGGACCCGACGAGGCAGGGCGAGTGATCGACCACGCGCTGCAGGTTGGCTCAGCGCTGCTGGCGGTCGAGCAGGTCGGCGCGTCGCAGCACCTGTTGGACTTGTCCGTCGAATACGCGAAATCGCGACTGCAATTCGGGCGGCCGATCGGTTCGTTCCAGGCGGTCAAACACCGGCTGGCCAACCTGCTCGTCGACCTCGAGCACGCCAGATCAACCGCGTACCACGCGGTGTGGGCGCTGGCGGACGGCTCGGACGACCCCGCGCTGGCGACGAGCATCGCGCAGGCCACTTGCTCGGCCGCATTCTCTCGGATCGCAGCGGACACCATCCAGGTGCACGGCGGCATCGGTTTCACATGGGAGCATCAGGCCCACATGTATTTCAAGCGTGCCGCCACCGACGCCGCGTTGCTGGGAACTGCCGAACAACACCGCGACCGTGTTGCCGGCCTGGTTCTCGACAACGCTGCCGCCGACAGAGTCCCGCCGGTCGCCACCGGCACAACGCGGACATGACCGACGGCAGCGGCTTGCGTCTAGAACTGTTGCAAGAACTGCTGTCGACGTACGGGCCCTGCGGGCAGGAGGACGCGGTACGCGAAATCTGCCGCCGCGAACTGGCCCCGTCCGTCGACGACCTGTGGGTCGACGAAGCCGGCAACCTGGTCGGCCTGATCCGCGGCGACGACGGACCGGCGACCCGGGTGATGGCGCACATGGACGAACTGTCGATGCTCGTCAAGCGCATCGAGCCGGACGGCACGCTGCACCTGTCGCAGTTGGGGACGATGTACCCGGGCAACTTCGGTCTCGGCCCGGTCGCGGTGCTCGGTGACGCAGAGACACTGATCGGGATCCTCGCATTGGGTTCTGAGCACACGACGCAAGAGAGCCAACGGATTTGGCAGACCAAGCCCGACGGCGGAGACAAGGCGCTGGACTGGACGCGCGTCTACGTCTTCACCGGCCGCACCCCCGAGCAGTTGACGGCTGCCGGCGTGCGCCCCGGCACGAGGGTGTGCGTCGAACGGAGCAAGCGCACGCTCGTCGAGTTCGGCGACTACATCGGCTGCTACTTCATGGAAGACCGGGCGGCGTTGACCGTGCTGCTCGAAGCGGCGCGGCGGTTGCGCGAACCCGAACAGCGGCCCGCCGGCGACGTGTATCTGGTGTTCACCACCAACGAGGAGATCGGCGGAGTGGGCGGCGCGTACGCCAACCGGACCCTTCCGGGCGATCTCGCGCTCGCACTGGATGTCGGGCCCACCGAAGAGGAGTACGGCACCACGGTCGGCGGCGGGCCGATCATCGCGTACAGCGACGCCGCCGGCATCTACGACAAGGCCGTCGCCGACCGGTTGATGGAGGTTGCCGACGAGCTCGGGCTGTCGCCGCAGGCCGCGGTCTTGGGGGCGCTCGAGTCCGACGCATCCCATGCGAAGGCCGGCGGCCTGGCGCCTCGGGCCGGGCTGCTCTGCCTGCCGACCCTCAGCACGCACGGCTACGAAGTCGTTGCGCGAGAAGCTATTCCGATGCTGACGAAGGTACTCGTCGAGTTCCTGCGTCACCCGCAGCAGGACTGACGCTACTGACGGTCAGCCGGCGGCCCACTCTTTAGCGCGGTCGAGCTCGTCGAG
>JBLNEK010000035.1:0-2762 GCA_050262635.1 Candidatus Sericytochromatia bacterium
CGCCAGCGCGCCGTGGGCGGCGCCGACGGCGATCGCCGCCGGCAGGTTACGCCCGGCGCGGGACTTCTTCGGCGCGCCGTCGGGGGTGCCGGTCTCGGTTTCTGCCACGGGATTCGGTCGCTGCCGGGTGCTAGACCTCGAGCAGCTCGCCCTCTTTGTGCTTGACGAGGTCGTCGATCTGCTCGACGTAGGTGTGCGTGGTCTTCTCGAGGTCCTTCTCCGCGTGCTTGACCTCGTCTTCTCCCGCCTCGCCGTCTTTGCGGATGCGGTGCAGCTCCTCCATCGCCTTGCGGCGGATGTTGCGCACCGACACTCGGGCGTCCTCCCCCTTGGACTTGGCCTGCTTGACCAGATCGCGGCGACGCTCCTCGGTGAGTTGCGGGATCGCCACCCGGATGACGTTGCCGTCGTTGGTCGGGTTCACACCGAGGTCGGAGTCTCGGATCGCCTTCTCGATCGCGCCGAGTTGGGACTGCTCGTAGGGCTTGATGACGACGAGGCGGGCCTCCGGCACGTTGATGCTCGACAGCTGCGTGATCGGGGTCATCGCGCCGTAGTAGTCGATCGAGATGCGGGCGAACATGCCGGGGTTGGCGCGACCGGTGCGAATCGATGCCAGGTCGTCGCGGGCCACGGCGACGGCCTTTTCCATCTTCTCTTCGGCCTCGAAGAGGGTCTCGTCGATCACGGCTCTTCTCCTCAGGTGGTGACCAGTGTTCCGATCTTCTCACCTGCGACGGCCCGGGCGATATTTCCGTCGATGAGCAGGTTGAAGACCAGGATGGGCATGCCGTTGTCCATGCACAGGCTGAACGCGGTGGCGTCGGCGACACGCAGCCCGCGGTCGATCACCTCGCGGTGAGTGATCTCGGTGAGCAGGACCGCGTCCGGGTTGTGGCGCGGGTCGTCGGTGAAGACGCCGTCGACGGCCTTGGCCATCAGGACGACGTCGGCGCCGATCTCCAGCGCCCGCTGCGCCGCGGTGGTGTCGGTGGAGAAATACGGCAGGCCCATACCGGCGCCGAAGATCACAACCCGGCCCTTCTCCAGGTGCCGGCGCGCCCTCAGCGGGATGTACGGCTCGGCCACCTGACCCATCGCGATCGCCGTCTGCACGCGGGTGGCGATGCCCTCTTTCTCTAGAAAGTCTTGCAGCGCAAGGCTGTTCATGACGGTGCCCAGCATGCCCATGTAGTCGCTGCGGGTGCGTTCCATGCCGCGCTGCTGAAGCTGGGCGCCGCGGAAGAAGTTGCCGCCGCCGATCACCACGGCCACCTGCACGCCGCTGCGAACCACTTCGGCTATCTGGCGGGCGACCTGGTGCACGACGTCCGGGTCGAGTCCGACCTGCCCGCCGCCGAACATCTCACCGCCAAGCTTGAGCAGCACGCGGGTGTACGGCGGCCGCTCCGGCGCTCGCCGGGAAGCCCCGTTGAACTCCGTCATCAGCCTCCTTCAACGCCCGGCATGAGAGCGCCATCGGAGGCGATCACCCCACTGGCTCCTCCCGATGGCACTTTCATCCTGCCTCATCGGTGCTGGCTGATGGTCGAAAGGGTCGGACGGAACCAATTCAGTTGTGACGTTCTGTGCGGGTGCTGTCGCCGCCTTCGGGCGTCGTGACATTCCTCTTCACCGACGTGGTGTCAGGTCCATCACGCCATCAAGGACTGGGGCAAGGCGGACAAACCACATCGACGAACTCACCCTGGACTGCGGACCCGACAACCGCCTCAACACAGACGACGGCTGGAGCACCCGAAAGCGCGACGAAGGCACCAGCGAATGGATCCCACCACCCGGCCAAGACCACGGCCAGCCGCGTTCGGTGGAATCAACGTTTAGGTGATGCACCCATAGTGTGCGGCGGCGCGCCACGCATGACCACTGCTTCCCCGGGCCGGGCCGGCCCGGCTCGGGGCTCCTCCCTCCGACAAGAACGCCGCAGCGTGGTCCGGCATCGAGGAATGGCACACGCGGGAAGCGGCTCCACATGGAGTCCAGCGGCCAGAAGGACAGGTAAGCGATGAGTCGGATCGTGACGGGTGCGTACTAGTACCAGTACCTTCGCCTGGCGACCGGCCGCCCGACAAGGCCGAGTATCAGGAAAATGATGCCCACGACTAGCAATATCCAGCCGAGGACGATGCAAATCGTGGCGAGGAATGCCACCGAGGCGGGCCACGGGACGAGGTAGCCGAGAAGAAGCAGGATGACGCCGGCGATGATCATGACCACATGAGACCACGTTGGCCGCCCCGGTAGGCCTAAACGCTCGATGAAGTTCGCAATCTGCACGCGTTAGCCGATGGTGTCGCTGACCACGCCAGGTGTCGCAAAAACGTATCAGCCGTGGCTCTGCCATCGCGGGCATACAGCACTAGCGGCTGCGCGGGGGTGGCCAGTCTTGTGGTGCGGCCTTGTACAGCTCCCTGGGTTTGGCGTTGTCGAAGATCATCGGGAAGTTGTGGGCGTGGGCGGCCATGCGGATCAGATCGGTGGTGGGCAGCCACGTGCCTGCGGCGGTGCGCGCCTTACCCGCTTTGGCCTGCAGATCTGCCAGCTCCACGGTGGCCACGATGCTCACCGGCAGGCCCTGATGGCTGCCGAGCTGCCCGGACATCAGCATCGAGCGCACCATCGCGTTCAGCGCGTCGTGGTTGCGCTGGGCCGCGCCGCGCTCATCGGCGGCCACCGCCTCTGCTGAGGGCTCCCCGTCGACGGTGGGCTGTTCGTCGGCCGGGTTGCATCTGCCGGGGGCG
>JBLNEK010000036.1:0-70509 GCA_050262635.1 Candidatus Sericytochromatia bacterium
GATAGGTAGTGGATCGCCGGACGCCGGATGGTGTCCGCGCGCGGCGGCAGTATCGGATGCGGTCGCCACCGTCGGGCAGGAACGCCGCAGGAACCTCGCCGCCGCCAAATCGCTGTCGCCAGGCCCATACCGCCGAGGTGTGGTCGGTGGCAGAACATTTGCGCCGTACGTTTATCCGGGTCGGCGCGGTTCTCCCTGCAACCACGGTCGTGGCTATCAACTCACGCAGGCACCGGTCGGCACCGCCTCCGTGTTGGCGACCTTCGCCAACTGCGGGGCGACTTCCCCGGCGGTCAACGCGACACCCACTCCGCCATCGGTGTCCAATGTGCCGAAGATCACGCCTAGCACGCGACCCTGCAGATCGATAAGCGGGCCTCCCGAATCACCGGTTTTCACCTCGCCACTGACGGTGTACGTCTCACGGGTCACCGCTGTGGTGCGATAGAGGTCGGGTCCGTGCAGTTCGATGACCTCGCGGATGCGCGCCGGTGTGGCCACAAACTCGCCACCGTCGGGATAGCCCAGGATCACCGCGTCAGCGCCGCTCTTCGCCACGCCGTCGGCGAATGACAGCGGTTGAGCTAGCAGGTCTGGCACGTCGAGGATCGAGATGTCGGCGTTGGGATCGTAGGAAATCACCTGAGCGTCATAGGTGTCGCCGTTGGATTCCACCGTGACACTGTCCGTCCCCGCGACGGTGTGAGCGTTCGACATCACCCGATTCGGTGAGACCACGAAACCGGTGCCTTCAAGCACTTGTTGACAGCCATCGGCCAGCCCGCTGATCTTGACCACGCTCGGCTTCGTCGCGGCCACCACGGAACTGTCGGCAAGCACTGGATCCATTGCGCCGACGGACGGCTCCAAGACGTCGCGGCCCACGATCGCGCAACCCGAGCTCGCGGCCACCATCATGACGATGAATAGCGTTGCGGCGGCGACACGCCGTCGGACCATTGGCTCGACCATTAGAGCCACCCTTCTTTGGGAGGACTGATAAGCGAGGGTTTACCCGCGAGCGCGGTGCTCCACGCACACGCTGGGGTTCGCCGCATTAGAGCCCGACTTTCTTGCCGTCGATGGTGGGCTGTTCGTCGGCTGGGTTGCATCTGCCGGGGCCGGCCAGTTTGGCCGGCACCGCGTCCAGCCAGGCGCGCTGCCCGGCCGCGGTGGCCGCTCTGGCTTCGGGGCAGCGGCTGGCAGGCCGGCGCGTGGCGCGGCCCCAGATCGCGTGCTTCCTCCAGGCGGCGGGCCTCGCAGCGGTTGATCCGCCGCCGGTAGGCCAGCACGTGCGCGGGCCCGCCCGTCGATCTCCTCGGCCGGCGCACAGACCAACTCGGCCAGCGTATGATCACCCGCGGCCAGCCGGCACCGCCAGCATCGGTGTCGCCGCGTCGGCGACATCCAGCGCGGCATCGACCGCGTCACCGGCGGCAAGCGCCTGGGCGAACGCCGCGCAACGCATACCCGCAATCTATCGACGGACATCGAAAACGCGGCCGACAACCCATGCGTCGCAACGCAATCCGGGCCCAGCCATCCACAACACCGATTCCATCCACCGATTCCAGCCAATCGCCGAACCGCCCTTTCCAACCGCCGCCACGTGAGTTAGTTCGCGCGTCGGCTAGTAGGCTTCAGCTGTGCGAGTTGGAGTGCTGGGCGCCAAGGGAAAGGTCGGCGCGACGATGGTCGCCGCCGTCGAGAAGGCCGATGATCTGACCCTGTCCGCCGAGGTCGACGCAGACGATCCGCTGTCGCAACTCGTCGACAGCGGCACCGAGGTCGTAATCGATTTCACCCATCCCGACGTCGTCATGAACAACCTGAAATTCTTGATCGACAACGGGATTCATGCGGTGGTCGGCACCACCGGCTTCACCGACGAACGCCTCCAGCAGGTCCGGAATTGGCTTGCCGACAAGCCGGACGTCGCTGTGCTGATCGCGCCGAATTTTGCTATCGGCGCGGTGCTTTCGATGCGCTTCGCCCAGGAGGCCGCGCGCTTCTTCGAGTCCGTCGAAGTCGTCGAGCTACATCATCCGAACAAGGCCGACGCGCCGTCGGGGACCGCCGCCCGTACAGCCAAACTCATCGCGGAGGCGCGAAAAGACCTGCCGCCCAACCCCGATGCCACGTCGAGCGCGCTGCCCGGTGCGCGCGGCGCCGACGTCGACGGTATTCCGGTGCACTCGGTGCGGCTGGCCGGCCTCGTCGCACATCAGGAGGTGCTGTTTGGCACTCAGGGCGAGACGCTGACGATCCGCCACGACAGCATCGACCGCACCTCGTTCGTGCCGGGTGTGCTTCTTGCGGTGCGCCGCATCCGCGAACGGCCGGGGTTGACCGTCGGAATTGAACCGCTGCTCGAGCTGTTATGAGCGCTAGCGCGAAGAACCGATGCTGGTGAACGAGGTCAGACGGATACAGGTGCTGATCGCGCTCGTCTGCGTCGCGCTGGTCGTCTACCTCGTCATGCTCGGCCGTATCGCGGTGGAACTCGTGGTCTCCGGGCGAGCGGCCGCCGTCGGCTTGGGTCTCGCGTTGATGGTCCTTCCGATAATCGGTATCTGGGTCATGCTCAGCACGCTGCGCGCGGGCCTCCTCCACCAGCGGCTGGCCCGCATCATCCACGAGCAAGGCATGGACCTGGACGTCGCCGGCCTGCCGCGCATGCCGTCCGGCCGGATCCGGCACGACGCCGCCGACGAACTGTTCAAGACGGTGCGCGAAGAGGTCGATCGTGAGCCGGGCGACTGGCGACGCTGGTACCGCCTGGCCCGCGCTTACGACTACGCCGGCGATAGGGCCAGAGCGCGCGAGGCGATGAACAGGGCGGTCGAGATGCAGGCGAAAACCGGATGACCAAGACATTGCTGATCGTCCACCACACTCCGTCTCCGCACATGCAGGAGATGTTCGAGGCGGTGGTGAAGGGTGCTACCGACCCGGAGATCGAGGGCGTCGAGATTCTACGCAGGCCGGCCCTTACCGTTTCGCCGAGTGACATGCTTGAGGCCGACGGATACGTCCTCGGAACGCCGGCCAACTTGGGTTACATGAGCGGTGCGCTGAAGCACGCGTTCGATGTCTGCTACTACCCATGCCTCGACACCACCCGTGGCCGACCCTTCGGCGTGTACATCCACGGCAACGAGGGCACCGAAGGAGCGGAGCGAGCGGTGGACGGCATCGCCGCCGGGCTGGGCTGGGTGAAGGTAGCGGAGACGGTATTGGTGATGGGCAAGCCGGGCAAGCCCGACGTGGAGGCGTGCTGGAACCTGGGTGCGACCGTCGCCGCTGCGCTCATGGATTGATTCGCGCCTCGGGCTGAATATCGGCATCGGTTGTAGGGCAATGAACTTCAGTTGCGTGTGTGACGGGTCCACCGGTCCACACCGCCAGTCCGCAGACAGCAATACGAGGCGCGACCGCTGACCACTTACCAGCCCGTTGACGATTGTCATTGACAGTCGTCAGTCAGCACCGTAGGGTCATCGCATGCCATCACAGACATCCCTCGCGGGAAGTGGTACATCGGTGCGTGAGGCTCAGCGGCTTGAGACGCGGGCGCGCTTGTTTGACGCTGCAGTGGCGGAATTCGGCAAATCCGGGCTGGCTGGTGCTGACGTCAGCGCAATCGTCCGAGCGGCCGGGGTGGCGCGGGGGACGTTCTACTTTCACTTCCCGACCAAAGAGCACGTGCTGGTGGAGTTGGAGCGAGCCGAAGAGGCCAAGATCGTGGCGAAGCTCGCGACCATCGCCAGTTCGCCTAACGACTTGGGCTCGATCTTGTCCGAGCTGGTCCGCCAGGTGCTCGCCGCCGAGCGGAGGTTAAGCCCGGTGGTTTTCCGCGACATGTTAGGCCTTCACTTCACCGCGACGCGGCCCGTCGAAGACGAGCTGGGTAAGCATCCGCTGGCCGAATTCGTCATCGCAGCAATCGCCCGAGCACAGTCCGCCGGACGAGTGGCCCGCGATGGGGATCCAGGGGACCTCGGGGTGATTTTCATGACCGGTCTGTTCGCGTTACTCGCCACTGCCGGGCCTGCGTCGCGGGCGCGGACCGCGCTGCTGGACCGCTATGTGAAGACGATTGTTCACGGGATGGAGAGACAATGAACAGTTCAGGTATCGACGGCTATCGGACCTACCTGGCAGAACGCGATGGCGAGGCCGACCTTCTCAATCGACGCCTTGCCAGCCGAGAGGACTTCTTTCAAGGTCTCGAAGCGAATCCTGTTCGTTCGAACCACAACATCGACCGAAATGCGTTCCTGCGGAACCTGCGCCGGCGCCGACCAGAGCCAGGTGCCGGCCCCGAGATGCTTTTCTTGTTGGCCACCGCGAAGCTGAACCAGGCAGAGCGGTTCGGCGTGGGCCTCGGCGAGACTTACGGAAACAACAGCGGTGACGACGTTCCCCCTGAGCGGGTGTACATGGAACTCGAAGAGCACTACCACACTCGCCTGCTGGCTTACGTTTTGGACATCTTCGGTCTGCCATTCCAGGTGATTGCGCCACCCCTGGTGATGCGTCAGTTCGTCAAGATTGCGGTGTTTCTGCCTGAGCGACTCGGATTTGCGTTCGTGGGAGCATCGGAGATGGCGGGCTGCGTGATGTTCGATGAGCTTCGTCGCGTCGGCGCTGAGTTATTCGCCGACGAGCCAGAAGTCGCCGCACGTATCGAAAGGCTTTACAGCGAGATCCTGACCGACGAGATAGGCCACGTTGGTTACTGCGCCGCGCGCTGCACCGCTGGGGAGCGGGTGCTGATGCGTTGGCTCTACCCGCGTATCGGGCGGCTGTTCGCGCGACAGACTTACGAGATCAGCCTTCTAACCGATCGCGAGCAACTTCGGGCCCGCCTCGACCGGCCGTTCAATGTCGAGGACTTCACCACCGGCTTGTCGAACCAGACGTTCCTAGCCGCACATCCGTGACCTTCCGCATCGGCACCGACCGACGTCATCCCGGTGTCGACGCCGCCCGGCACAAGTTCGGTGACTTCAATACCGAACGGCGCCAACTCCATTCGCAGGTGCGCGGTGAGCGTCCCCAGCGCCGCCTTCGAGTCGGATACACCGACGACGACGTGGTGTTGACGATCCGGTACCCCGCGAACACGTGCCAGCCTCCGCTGCAGCCGCACGAGAGCGTTTCGCCGATCCCGGTCGCCCCGCCAGCGACTGAGGCGGAATTCAACGGCGAAGCGTATCGAGACCCACAGGTGCGACGTACCGATCCGCACAATGTGCGACCGCCATACGATCTCGATGGCACGCTGGCCGTCTAGGAGTAACGAAGGGAAACCGACATGCCCGGTCTTGCCGAACTCGCGATTGGTGCCGCGCCGCTCGCCGGAGGGGCGCTCCTGGGGTTGGCGGCGGGCCAGATCAAGGGCCCCGATTTTCGGGGCACGATCAAGCAGGATCTCGAGTTGCTCGAGGCGCTGCCACCCGAGCAGGCAGTACGCAAGGCCGCGCTGCAGCGCACCATCGATCAGCGCATCGACGACCTCGTCGCGGCCAACGACCGCAGCCGTCAACTGCGGGCTGCTGCGGCCAGCTACGAGGGCAACTGGCGAGACATCGTGTTGTTCGTCGCCGCGGTGCTGTTCACGATCATCTGGTGGACGAAGGAAAAGCACGGCAGCAACTGGTTGCCGATGCTCATCGCGCTGCTGCTCATCTGCGTTGCGACCGCGTACTTCGCGTTCCGAGGTACGCGCCGCGCATTGGCAGCCCTGCTGCGAAGCCGCGACAAGAGCTAGCCGGGCAGCGCGGACGAGAACAGTCGCCGTAACGCCAACCAGTGCTTCTCGGCGGCGTCGGGGTCGTACGGGGCATTGTCGGGCACCGCGAACCCATGCGCAGCGTGGTACGTCTCGATCGTGTGCGCGACGCCCGCGGCCTCCAGCGCCTTACCGAGAGTATCGGCGTGATCCACCGTGAACGATGCGTCGTTCTCTGCGGCACCCACGTACACAGCGGCCGTCATGCGGTCGGCGAGCAGATGCGGGCTGTCCGGCCCGTCGGTGACCAGCCCGCCGCCGTGGATCGAACCGGCGGCAGCGACGCGTTCTGGCAGCCGGCCGGCGACGATCACCGACGCGCGCCCACCCATGCAGTAGCCGCAGACGCCGAACCGCTCGCCGCTCACCTCGGGCCGGTCCGCGAGGAAGTCGAAGAATGCCCCCGCGTCGGCGGCGATCATGTCCTGGGTCCAGCTGCCGATCATCGCGAAGAGCCGCTTGCGCTCGGCCGGATCGTCGAACACGGTCTGCATGGAAAACGGTTTCCAGTCACCGTGGCGGTAGTACACGTCAGGCAGCAACACCGCGAACCCGAAGCCCGCCAGAGTGCCGGCCATGTCGTGGAAGGTGGGCCGCACACCGCCGGCGTCGGGGAACATGACCACGCCCGGCCACGGCCCGCTGCCGTTCGGTGTGTGCAGGGTGACGGGACAAGTGCCGTCGGGAGTGGTGACGGTCGCGGAGATGCTCGGCATGGTTCCGTTCTACTCGTCGGTGCGGACAGTAAGCTGACCGGCGTGCCGATCGCCACCCCGTACGAGGATCTGCTGCACCAGGTGATGGAGAACGGCACCGCGAAATCCGACCGCACCGGCACCGGGACGCGCAGCCTGTTCGGCCGGCAGATCCGCTACGACCTGTCCGCCGGGTTCCCGCTGATCACCACCAAGAAGGTGCACCTCAAGTCGGTGATCTACGAGCTGCTGTGGTTCTTGCGGGGCGACTCCAACGTCGGCTGGCTGCATGAGCACGGCGTCACCATCTGGGACGAATGGGCTTCGAACACCGGCGATCTCGGGCCGGTCTACGGTGTGCAGTGGCGGTCGTGGCCGACACCGAGCGGCGAGCACGTCGACCAGATCAGCGCGGCGTTGGAACTGCTGCGCACCGACCCCGATTCGCGACGGATCATCGTCTCGGCATGGAACGTCGCGGACATTCCGAAGATGGCGCTGGCCCCGTGCCACGCGCTGTTCCAGTTCTACGTGGCCGGTGGCAGGCTCAGCTGTCAGCTCTACCAGCGCAGCGCCGACCTGTTCCTCGGCGTGCCGTTCAACATCGCCAGCTATGCCCTTCTCACCCACATGATGGCCGCCCAGGCAAACCTGGGAGTCGGTGAGTTCGTGTGGACGGGCGGCGACTGCCACATCTACGACAACCACGTCGAGCAGGTCACCGAGCAGCTCAGCCGCGAAGCGCGACCCTATCCGGAACTTGTTCTGGCGCCGCGGGATTCGCTGTTCGAGTACACCTACGACGACATCGCGATCGTCAACTACAACCCGCACCCGGCGATAAAAGCTCCTGTGGCCGTATGAGGCCTGCGCGCAGGGCCGAATGTCGATGAAGAGCGTCGGCCTGATCTGGGCTCAGACCAATTCGGGTGTCATCGGCCGCGCCGGCGGCATCCCCTGGCGCCTGCCCGAGGACATGGCCCGCTTCAAGGAGCTCACGATGGGCCACACCGTCGTGATGGGTCGTCGGACGTGGGAGTCGTTGCCGCGCAAGGTCCGTCCGCTGCCGGGTCGTCGGAACGTCGTCGTCACCCGGCAACCCGACTACGTCGCCGACGGAGCCGACGTGGTGACGTCGCTGCAGGATGCGCTCACCGACGACACGGTGTGGGTGATCGGCGGCGGAGAGATCTACCCTTTGGCACTTCCGCACGCCTCGGTGTGCGAGGTCACCCAGATCGATCTCGACATCCGCCCCGAGGACGACGACGCCCTCGCCCCGATGCTCGACGAGAACTGGGCGGTCCAAGACGGCGACTGGCAGTCAAGCCGGACGGGTCTTCGATACCGGTTCAGCACGTATCGCCGGCGGTGACCGTCCTCACCCCGGACCAGGCCCGACGGGCCGCCGTCGCGGCGCAGGGATTCGCCGAACCCAAGCCGACACGAGCCACAAGAGCGCATCTGCGCAAGCTGATCTCGAGAATTCAAGTCCTGCAACTGGATTCGGTATCGGTGGCGGTTCGGGCGCACTACGCTCCGGTATTCAGCCGACTGGGCCCCTATGACCGCGACATGCTGGACCGCGCCGCCTGGAGCCACAGCGCGCGGTCACCGCGGCTGCTGGTCGAGTACTGGGCGCACGAGGCCGCGCTGATGTCGGTCGACGACTGGCCGCTGATGCGCTGGCGGATGCGTCAGTACCGGCACCGGCACTATATCTAAACACCCACATAGGAGGGTTTCACATGACGGAGCTTCCAGACCTCACGACGCCGATCACCGTCACCTACTGCGAGCGCGGCATCACCCTGTGGGCGCGGGCCGAGACCGGCGTCACCCAGATCGACCTCCCCGTCGACAGCGCGCACACGCTGCCGTCGCAGCTACAGCGGGCGATCGACGACCGCGACGCGCTGCTGACGCGCGACTACTGGAGCAACGACGACGATTAGCGACAATCCCCGACCCCCACGCTGCGAGACGGTGGGTTCATGGGGACCGGGGATTGCGTTCACCCCAGCGCCGGGGGGCCGGTCCCAGCAGGGTCAAAAGTCAAGTAGTCGAATACTCGCGTACGAAGCGCAGTAATCGGCGCACACTTCGTGTCATAAGACGACCACCCCACATTAGGGGGGTATCGAGATGACCATCGCCAACAGTCGCAGGTTCATTAAAGCAGGCACCCGAGTGCCGCAGACTTCACCTGGCAGAGCGCCAGGGAAGAGATGGGAAATGCCATGTCTATTATGAGTTCGGTGGTCGTCCAGCCGCTGCCGGGTGTGGAGATTGGCGACTTCTTTGCGGTGCTGAAGGGCATGCAGGAGCGGCTGTCGGCACTGGAGGCGGTGGATAGCGTTCAGGTCGGAGTCATCACCATTGGTGGTCCGTCGACGAATTCCTTCCTCGTCGCGATCACCAGTGCGGACTGGGAGGCTTTCGGCAAGGCTCAGGCAGCGGTCTACACCGACCCTGAGTGGGCCGCTGCGCTGATCGAAGCAGGGAAGGTCGCCACCTGGCAAACCTTCGCCAGTCAGGACATCGACTGGGGTCTGCTGCCTGGCTAGCTGATCGACGGTGGGGCGCGCACACCGTGACCACGCGCACTACTGTCCCGCCCCTGCGTGTTGGGAACGGATAAGTCAGTCAGTCGACCACCGGCTGCACGCTGTCATCGGCGAACACACGCAGCCAGCGCAGAGATTGGTCAGAAGTCCACTGTGGCGCAACGTCTTCCGGTATCCGTAGACGGTAGGACGTCAGAGGATCGGGGATTGCCTTACACGGCGCCGGGGGCGCTCTCGGACAACCCCCGGCCCCGGGAGCCTCTCACGGCGTGATGATGTCGACGGCCACCGCGCAACCGGAGTAATGCGGCGCCACCGCGACATACTGCTCCGCCCGCGCTAACACAGTGTTGGTCGCCAGATTCGGCATGCTGTCGAGCAGCAGCGGCGACCCGAACGCCGACCAGCCCTTGCCGTCGACCACCGTCGCGACACCCGCGGTCTGCGCGGCGTTCGCTACGACGTCGACACCAATCCACGAAATGACCCGACTGGCGATGTCCTCGGCGGAATCGCGGCCGACCTTCTCGCTCAACAATGGCCAATCCTCGGGGTTGACCACGATCAGGCTCGGATAGTTGCCGGTGCGCTCCTGCACCAAGGCAATCCCGGTGTCGAGCATGTTCGCCGCGCTCGTGGCGAACGCCTCCGCTGTGCCCGCCTCGGTCTCAAAATCGTTCACCGTCTGCGCGTTCACCGAATAGACAACCTCGGACTGCAGGCGGGCGCCGATCACGTTGAGCCCGGCGCCGTAGCGGACAACCTGATCGGTGACCGCGATCGTGGAGGCGAACGCGCCCAACGTCACCTTGACCAACGTCGGGTCGGCCATCGCCGGTTTTGTTCCGCCCTCAGCGGTCGCGGCGCGCGCCACAAAATCGCCAAAATAGGGCACTTCGATGTTCAGCGCGTCGGCGGCCTGCAGCGGGATACCGGCTAGCTGGTGCACGTACAGCGGCCGTCCGGTGCCCGAGTCCACGGCGGTGCGCACCCCGGCGTTCGTCGTGGTCGCCGCGCGGGTCTCCACCTGGACCCGGCCGGGCGCCCGATTCTTGAGCAGTTCGGTGAACGCGGCGAACGCCTGACGGGTCTCGATACCGGCCGCGCGGGCCTCATCGAGGGCCTGCCCTAGCCACTCCCGGCGGCTGGCGGCGCGCTCGCGTTCCTCGACGACCTCTCGCAGCGCCCGCAATTCGTCGCGGTCGTCCTCGGAGAGCTGATACTCGCGCTCGGTCATATCGCGGTTCTCGAGCGTGCATCGCTTGATGCGCGTCTCGACACGCTCGGCGGCGGCGCTTTTGCGGTGCTCGAGCTCGGAGTCGGACAATTCGCGGAGATATTCGAGACTTGTTGCCTTCGACATTTCGTAATGCCTTTCGTCGGAAATTCGTCGTTAATAGAATCTGGTCGGCCTGACGCCAGCCGCGCAGCTCACGCACCAGCGCAGGCGGAAGCGGAAAGACGCCTTTACGGCACGGGGCGCGCGCACCGGCGTCGGCCCCACAGGGACGCTAATCCACAAAACATCCCCGGAGAAACGGCGTCACAACGGTGGCGCCGACATAAACCCCGACAACGGCCGGGGCAATTCGATCCTAACGCCGAATTTCGGGGAAGTCATCGAAGGCGGCCATTTCCGGCGGATTCGGGCGGAATCGGTCGGAATCGGAGCGAATACGCTTAGCGCCATGACCAAATGCCACGAGTGCGGCGGCCCGATCCTCGGTGACCGCACCGGCGCCCTCTACTGCTCGACGGCCTGTCGACAGCGCGGATGGGGCGTGCCGAGATGTTCTGTGTGCGGCGACGACGTGATCCGCTGGGGCCGCGCCGACGCCCACTACTGCTCACCGGCCTGCCGACAGCGCGCCTACCGGAAGCGCAAGACCACCACCCGTTAAAGCTGATCGCGCGGTAAATGGAGCTGTCGGCCAGAGGTAGTTGCCGCGCTAACCACCCCTAGAAAAACCCCGTCGCGGCTACGCCCTTGGGGGTAACGCACTCCGCTTAGTGAACACCGCGAGCGGCCCTCGCTCACGCCTTCCAGGCGAATTGTGAGGTGGGTCGTCGGTATCGCCCGGCGAGAACACCGCGGGGCACACGGTGGCGGGGCAGCGACTCGACCCAGGTTTGGCACGACGGCAATGCAGGGCATCGGCGGCACAGGCTTATCGCCTCGGCCGTGCGCTTACCGCTGGGTCCGTCGTCGGCATCGAACAGGTGTCCTCGGCCAGCGCACAGGGCGCCGGGCAGGAGAGGGACGCGGTGCACGATCGCGCCGAGGAGCTGCATCCAGCCGGGGTTGTGGGTGGGAATGCGTTGGCGGGTCATTTCGGTGTTCCTTTCTTCGCTCTCCTGCACAACCTCGGCTCAGATGCTTTCCTTTGTTAGTTCGTCGCTGATGACGAGATGGATGGGTTCTGGACCCCCCGTCAGGTGGTCGTAAGCGTTTGCGGCCGTAGCCGCGCGCGGCTGCCGGGTGCTGGGGCTGTCTGCGACGTTTCACTTCATCACCAGGGCTGGTGGCGGTTATTAATGTTGCTGGACAGATATTTTCCCACGTCGGAACGGGTTACTCTGATTGCGGGGAGTGCGTGGTTTGGTAAGGGAGTGGTGTTGAAACCACGCACTCCCTCTCCCTCTTCCTTTGAGAGCTACCGCCGCGAGCAGCATCACCACGGCTCCGGGCGGTGTCGTGGCTTGCTGCTCATGTGGCCCATACGCGTTTGTATTCGTTGAGCAGTCGCAGCCACACTCCGGAACGGGTGCCGAAGACGACGCCGTGCTCTTCGAGCCTGCGGTGGTACCAGACGTCGCAGCGCGGGAAGTAGACGGCGTGTAGGTCGGGGTTGTGGAAGCAGCGCGGGCACAGGATGAACACACCCATGACGACGTGGTGGCTGTTCTTGCTTGCCGATGCGTTTGTGGCAGTGGTGACAGTTCCAGGCGGGCGCCGGTCCGCGTAGTCCTGCGGGAGTTGACGCGGCGCGCGGCGACCGCGTTGGGGGTCGGCACCGAGGCCGACATCCGCGACTACATACGGCTCACGGCCCAGCAGGTCAAGCCCGCGATAGCCGCTCTAGTAGCCGCGGGTGAGTTGGAGCGCGTAGAGGTCGAAGGGTGGACGGCACCGGCCTACCTCCGCGCCGGGCAGATCCTGCCGCGCACCGACCGCGGCACGGCGCTGCTGTGCCCGTTCGACCCGCTGATCTTCTTCCGCCCGCGGGTGCAGCGGCTGTTCGGCTTCCACTACCGCATCGAGATCTACGTTCCGGCGGCGAAACGCCAGTACGGCTACTACGTGTGGCCCTTCCTCCTCGACGGCAGACTGGTCGGACGCGTCGACCTCAAACGCAACAGCAACGCCCTGCACGTCGTCGGCGCGTTCGTGGAGCCGGGAGAGTCGTCGGCGGAGCTGGCCACGGAGCTGGCCGCGGAACTGGAGTCGATGGCGTCCTGGCTCGGCGCGCTCGATGTGACGGTCGGTGAGCGCGGCGACCTGGTGGGGGAGCTCGGGCGAGCACTATGTTGATTGGGGCTGCCATCTGGCCGGTAACCGCCCCCGGGCCCGCCGCGAATCTGCGGATTCATACGCGACATGCCGCGGGAGCGTACGAAAAGCCAGCCTCGCGGGGCCGCGAGCCGGCATACAAGCCGTTATAGGGTGCTTAGCCGTGGCCGAGGTCGATCCGTTGCGCGTGCAGCTCATCGCGAAAACCGAGTTCAGCGCCCCACCGGATGTGCCCTGGAACACCGACGCCGACGGCGGCCAGGCGCTCGTGGAGTTCGCGGGCCGCGCCTGCTACCAGAGCTGGTCGAAGCCGAACCCGCGCACTGCGACGAACGCCTCCTACCTGAGACACATCATCGACGTCGGGCACTTCTCCGTGCTCGAGCACGCGTCGGTGTCGTTCTACATCACCGGCCTCTCTCGCTCCTGCACCCACGAGCTGATCCGGCACCGGCATTTCTCCTACTCGCAGCTGTCACAGCGTTTCGTGCCGGAGCGCGACTCGCAGGTGGTGCTGCCGCCCGGGATCGAAGACGACCCAGAACTCCAACAGCTGTTCCTCGCCGCCGCCGACGCCAGCCGCCAGGCGTACGTCACGCTGCTGGACAGGCTCGAGGCGAAGTTCGCCGGCGAGCCGAACGCCGTGCTGCGGCGCAAGCAGGCCCGGCAAGCCGCCCGGGCGGTGCTGCCGAACGCCACCGAGACGCGAATCGTCGTCACCGGTAATTACCGCGCGTGGCGGCATTTCATCGCGACGAGAGCCAGCGAGCACGCCGACGTGGAGATCCGTCGTCTGGCCATCGCGTGCCTGCGCCAGCTGGCCGATGTGGCGCCCGCGGCTTTCGCGGACTTCGACATCAGCACCCTTGCCGACGGCAGCGAGGTCGCCACGTCGCCGCTGGCCACGGAGGCTTGAGGGTAACCTAGGTGCCCGTGAGCACCAGCGGAATGGATGTCGGCGCGCAACTCGGCACCGTGCTGACCGCGATGGTGACGCCCTTCGACGCCGACGGCGCGCTGGACCTGCCTGCAGCGGCCCGCCTGGCCACGCATCTGATCGACTCGGGCTGCGACGGGCTCGTGGTGTCAGGCACCACCGGCGAGTCCCCAACGACGACCGACGACGAGAAGATCGCGCTGCTGCGGACCGTGCTAGATGCGGCCGGCGATCGGGCGCGGGTGATCGCGGGCGCCGGCACCTACGACACCGCGCACAGCGTCAAGCTCGCGAGAACGTGCGAAGCCGAAGGCGCGCACGGGCTTCTGGTGGTTACGCCGTACTACTCGCGGCCCCCACAGGCAGGCCTGCTCGCACACTTCAGCGCGGTCGCCGACGCGGTTGCGGTTCCGGTTGTGCTCTACGACATTCCGCCGCGGTCGGTGGTGCCCATCGAGTTCGACACGATCCGCCGGCTGTCGTACCACCCCAACATCGTCGGCGTGAAAGACGCCAAGGGTGACCTGCACGGCGGCGCGGAGATCATCGCGTCAACGGGACTGGCGTACTACTCCGGCGACGACCCCCTGAACTTGCCGTGGCTCGCGGTGGGTGCGACAGGTTTCATCAGCGTGATCTCGCACCTGGCCGCCGGCCAGCTGCGAGACATGTTGTCCGCCTTCGAATCCGGGGACATCGCCACCGCGCGCAAGATCAGCGTGTCGTTGAGCCCGCTGTGCGACGCGATGAAACGGCTTGGGGGCGTGACGATGTCGAAGGCCGGCCTGCGCCTGCAAGGCATCGAAGTCGGTGATCCGCGGTTGCCGCAGGTGCCCGCCACTGCGGAGCAGATCGAGGCGCTGGCCGCCGACATGCGCGCCGCCGCGGTGCTGGTTTGATGACCGAACGCACGCCGCCGGGGCCGTTGGTGCCCGGTGCGTTGCGGGTGACCGCTCTGGGTGGTATCGGCGAAATCGGCCGCAACATGACGGTTTTCGAGCATCTTGGCCGCCTGCTGGTCGTCGACTGTGGCGTGCTGTTCCCCGGCCACGACGAGCCTGCCGTCGACCTGATCCTGCCCGATCTGCGCCACGTCGAGGAACGACTCGATGACATCGAGGCGCTGCTGCTTACCCACGCGCACGAAGACCACATCGGTGCCGTGCCGTTCCTGCTCAAGCTGCGCGGCGATATCCCCGTCGTCGGCTCGAAGTTCACGCTGGCCCTGGTGGCGGAGAAGTGCCGCGAGCACCGCATCAAGCCGATACTGATCGAGGTGGGCGAAGGCCAGAAGCACCGGCACGGTGCGTTCGAGTGCCGCTACTTCGCGGTGAACCACTCGATCCCCGACGCGCTGGCGATCGCGATCGACACCGGCGCGGGAACTGTGTTGCACACGGGCGATATCAAATTCGACCAGCTGCCGCTGGACGGCCGCCCGACCGACCTGCCTGGTATGTCACGCCTCGGCGACAACGGTGTCGACCTGCTCCTCGTGGATTCCACCAACGCCGAGTTGCCGGGCGTGGGACCGTCGGAAAGCGAGATCGGCCCGGCGCTGCACCGGCTCATCCGCTCGGCTGACGGGCGCGTGATCGTCGCCTGCTTCGCGTCGAATGTCGCTCGGGTACAACAAATCATCGACGCCGCGGTGTCACTGGGCCGCAGGGTCTCGTTCGTCGGCCGATCGATGGTGCGCAACATGGGCATCGCCCGCGAACTCGGGTTCCTGAAGGTCGCGCCCGACGACGTGGTGGACATCGGCGCCGCGGAGTTGATGCCGCCCGAGCAGGTGGTTCTGATCACCACCGGCACGCAGGGCGAGCCGATGTCGGCGCTGTCGAGAATGAGCCGCGGCGAGCACCGAAGCATCACGCTGACGTCCGGCGACCTGGTCGTGTTGTCATCTTCATTGATCCCCGGAAACGAGGAAGCGATCTATGGGGTCGTCGACGCACTGTCGAAAATCGGTGCCCGGGTAGTCACAAATCAGCAAGTCCGCGTGCATGTTTCGGGACATGCCCAGGCAGGGGAGCTGCTGTTCCTCTACAACGGAGTCCGGCCGCGCAACGTGATGCCGGTGCACGGCACGTGGCGGCACCTGCGCGCCAACGCCGCGCTGGCGGCGAAGACCGGCGTGCCGGAGGAGTCGATCATGTTGGCCGAGAACGGCGTCAGCGTCGACCTGGCCGGCGGGCGTGCGCAGATCGCCGGGGCGGTCCCGGTCGGCAAGATGTTCGTCGACGGACCGGTGCTCGGAGACGTGGGGGATGCGACGCTGGGGGAGCGGCTGATCCTGTCGTCCGGGTTCGTCGCGGTGACGGTGGTGGTGCGTCGCGGCACGGGGCGGCTCGCCGTGCCTCCACATCTTTATTCGCGGGGCTTCTCAGAGGATCCCAAGGCGTTGGAGCCGGCGGTGCGCAAGGTGGAGGCGGAGTTGGAACTCCTTGCCGCGGAACGGGTCACGGAGCCCACCCGTATCGCTCAGGGTGTCCGTCGCGCCGTCGGCAAGTGGGTGGGGGAGACGTACCGCCGTCAGCCGATGATCGTGCCGACGGTCATCGAGGTCTAGGCACCGGCGCCGAAATAGCATTCCATGTCGCTGTTTCGCGCGATCAACAGCGCTGAATGCTATCTCGGGAGTTAGCCTGCCGGAGCGGGCGTAATAGTCTCCGTCGCCGCGCCGGGATTCCGGACGATAGGCGGCTGTGCCGGCTCGAGAGTCTGCGTGGCTACCCCTGGCTGCGTGATAACCGGCTGTGGCGTCAGAGTTACAGAGGGGAGATCGGTGCGCGGCGATTCCGCGGCCACGCAGGCTCCGGAATTGTCGTCGATTTTGCCGCCGGCAAGGTTGCAGCACCCGCGGACGAGTTCGTTCTTCTGTGCATCGGTGTATTGGCCCGCCTTCCAGTCTGTGATGACCTGATCCACACACGCGCTGTAGCCCTCTTGGTTGAACGGCTTCTTGGGTTTGGCGCACGCAGTCGCCGGATGTCCCATTGCGCTTCCGCCTAGCATGGCCGTCGCCGCGAGCAGGGCAGCGGGTACCAGGCGACGCAAGTATTCGGGAAGGGTCTTCGGGAGTAGACGTGCCATTTGAGGGACCTTTCTGTGAGGTGGCTCGACGGCGATCCGCGTCCTGGTCGAAGGTCACTACCACTGAGTTAAATCCGGGAATCGCCCGGGAATTTGCGCCGAAGCGGTGTCGCACGTGGTCACTGCTCGAACTTCTCCGCGGTAATTGACGCCTCTGCGATGCGTTAGCCGACAGGTGCCGGCTGGAAAGTCGCGGTCACCTCTGGGTTCCGCGTCCTCTGCGGCGCGGGCGCAGCCGGCTCCAACGTCTGAGTGGCGATTTGCCCCGGTGCGACCGCCCCTGGTCTTGCGGCCTCCTGTTCCGCAGGTGGAGCCGTACAACCACCCGTTCCGGAGTAGCTGTATACACCGCCGGTCTTCTCGCAGCACATTCTTCATGTGATCGACCCAACGCTTGTAGTCGGCTTCAGATGTCGAGGGTTTGCCGTCAAAGGAGCCTACGCACTGCTCCATATGCCCCGATATCCCATTCTCGCGGTTCGGCGCGAGCAACGGCTGGATCTCCGATTGCGCTGCCGCCGAGGGTTGCAGTCGCGGCAAGCAGAGCGGCGGGCACTATGCGACGCGTATGTAGCAGGGTCGCCATGTGAACTCCTCGTGGTGTCGACTGAGATGGCCTTAAGCGCCGAACCCCCGTCGGGTGGAAGCCACGACTTCTTAGATGACGCTATCGGCGCAGGTCCGTCTGCCGCATCAGGGTTTCCCCTACACTTCCGCCGGCCGATGATCGTGCCCGCGGTCATCGAAGGTCCGACCTTCGCGCCGAAACTGCAGCCACTGTGGCGTCTACTCGCAGTGCTTCGCGTTGGTTGCAGTCTCGGCGAAAGGGCGCTACCCGATCGGGGCCAGCGTGATGACGTGTGACCACTCCCCGGGTTCCCGGCTACGGCCGGCGGAGCGGGGATCGGCGTGACCGCCCCAGGCGATTCAAGGATCGGCGGAAGTGGTGTAGCCGGGTTTCCTGTCGCCGCGTGTTCGGCCAGTCGCCCCGCGGCCCCACGATGTCTGTCAGATGTAGATGTATATTTGATGTATGATTCGGACGCAGGTTCAGTTGCCGGATGAGCTTTACCGGGATGCGAAGCGCGTCGCGGAGGAGCACGAGATGACACTTGCGGAGGTCGTTCGTCGCGGGCTGGAGCACATGGTGCGCGTCTACCCGAGGCGGGACGCGGCGGCCGACATCTGGCAGCCGCCGACGCCGCGTCGGCTCGGTCCGTTTCGCATATCCGAAGACGCGTGGCGCGAGCGCGCCAACGAGGCGTGAGTCGCGCGATGCTGTCGATCGATACGGATGTGCTGCTGTACGCCCAGAATCAGGATTGCCCTGAACACGATGCTGCCGTCGTCTTTCTCGTGTCCTGCGCCGACCGCGACGACGTCGCAATCTGTGAGCTCGTGCTAGTGGAGTTGTATCAATTACTCCGGAATCCCGCGGTTGTGACGCGGCCGCTCGACGCCCCAGAGGCAGCGGAGGTCTGTCAGACGTTTCGTCGTAACCGCCGATGGGCGCTCATCGAGAACGCCCCAGTAATGAACGATGTGTGGGTGCTGGCGGCCCCGCCTGGAATCGCTCGCCGACGCTTGTTCGATGCGCGTCTGGCATTGACATTGCGCCACCATGGCGTCGACGAGTTCGCGACTCGAAATGTCAACGACTTTCAGGATTTTGGTTTCTCGCGGGTGTGGGACCCGATCACGGCGGGCGGCTGAATTGTGCGCGTCGCCCGCCTAACTGATTCGGCGTGGGTGATCGAGGTCTGACTGTTCGCGCCGCGCGTGACCACCCCACGGCGGCTCGCCAGAACTGATGCGGCTCATGGGTGGGGTGGATAGGCTCAATCCGAGGTCGGCCGGGGTCTGAGAGGGGGTCGACGGTGTCCGCACGCGGGGTCAGTCGCCCGGAGGAGTCCCGCGCAGTGTCGGATTTCCTGGCGGTGGCCCAGCGTGAGCCGACGGCGCTGGTGGTGGAGGGCGAACCGGGTATCGGCAAGACCACGTTGTGGTTGGGCGCGCTGCAGCGGGCGCGCGACTGTGGGTTTCGGGTGTTGTCGGCGCGTGGCGCTCTCGCGGAGTCGGTGTTGGCCTACGCCGGGGTCGCCGACCTGCTGGGCGACGTAGACCCGAGCGCCTGGGCCGGCCTGCCGCGCCCGCAGTGGCTTGCGATGGATCGGGTCGTGCTGCGATCCGGCGGTGACGACACTGCGACTGATCATCGCGCGGTGGCAGCCGGGTTCTTGTCGGTTGTCGAGGGCCTAGCCGATGCGTCGCCGGTGTTGTTGGCCGTTGACGATCTGCAGTGGCTCGATTCCTCGAGCGTGCGTGTTGTCGAGTTCGCTGCGCGGCGGCTCTCGGCGTGCGTCGGCGTGCTGTGCACGGTTCGCACCGAGCCCGGCGGTCAGACGGCAGCGTCGTGGCTGCAGCTGCGCCGGCCCGATGCGTTGGACAGGATCCAGGTGAGTCCCCTGAGCCCGGAAGACCTGCACGCGGTGGTATCCGAGCGTCTGGCCCGGTCGTTCTCGAAATCGACGATGATGCGCATCGCGGAAGTTTCGGGCGGAAACCCGTTCTATGCCCTGGAGTTGGCGCGTGCGATGGATGATCGCTCGCTGGGTGCCGAGGCACCGTTACCGGCCTCGCTGGCCGAGTTGGTGCAAGCCCGCATCGCTGATCTGGGCAGCGATGTTCAGGACTTGTTGTTGGCCGCAGCATCCACCGCCGACCCGACGGTGGAGGTGGTGGCGCGCGCGACGGACACCGAGCCTGAGCGCGTCTTGGCATTGCTGGCGGATGCCGAGAGCAAGGGCGTCGTAGCGATCGAGGGCCGTCGGCTGCGGTTCACCCATCCACTGCTGGCGCACGGCGTCTACACCGACACCACCTCGTCGCGGCGCCGAATGATGCATCGGCGCCTGTCCGCCGTCGTCGAGGAGCCCGAGTTGCGCGCGCGGCATCTGGCGTTGGCCGCCACCGGCGCTGACCCGCAGACCCTGCACGCGCTCGACGAAGCCGCCGAGACAGCGCACGGCCGCGGGGCGCCCGCTGCCGCGGCAGAACTCCTCGACCTCGCGATCGGGCTGGGCGGTGACACCGCCGAGAGGGCGGGTCCGCTCGGCACGCCACCGCTTCAACGCCGCCGACTTCGGACCGGCGAGGGCCCTGCTGGCCGACACCCTCCAATGGCTGGAGCCTGGGACGCTGCGAGCCGAGGCCTTCAACATGCTCGCCCACATGGAGCTGATCTCCGGAAGTATGGCCGCGGCCGCCGGCGTGCTGCAGCGCGCGCTGGATGAGGGGATCGACGATCCGGCTCTGCGGACACAGATTTCGGTGACATTGTCGTACGCGCAGTTCCACACCGGACAACCGGCAGCCGCCATGCGGACTGTCGAGGAAGCGCTGACGACAGCCGAGCGATTGGGTGAGCCATGGTTGCTGAGCCAAGCGCTCGGCATGCGGACAATGTTCCGATTCCTCGCCGGAGACGGCATCGACGAGCCCAGCCTGCGGTGCGCACTCGACTTAGAGGACCGTCGGGCACCTGTTCCATTTCCGTTTCGCGCCAGCGCAGAACGCGTCATGCTGCTGGGCTGGAGCGGGCAGCTCGAGCAGGCCCGCGACGAAATACTGGCCATCCGGCGGGACTGCATCGAGCACGGCGAAGAAAGCGAGCTGCTACCCGTTGCTTTCCAACAAGTCTTGATCGGAATCTGGCGGGGAGACTTCGCCGAAGCCACCGGGGTGGCCGAGGACGCCATCCAACGGGCTGTGCAAATGGGCGGAGAGCTATCACTCGCAGTGGCGCTGATGTTCCGTGCCGCGGTTGGCGCCTACTCCGGACGCGAAGACGAGGCGCGGCGCGACGCCGCCGATTCGATCGCAGCCTGCCAGCGGGTTGGCTGGCTATGGCTGGCGGGTCACTCGATCAGCGTCCTGGGGTTTCTCGACGTGTCGCTGGGGAATTACGACGCGGCGCTCAAGACGCTGGAGCCCTTGCTCGCCACGCTTGAGACCCAGCCGAATGGGACCGAGATCATCCCTGCTGGGTTTCTGCCGGATGCCGTCGAGGCCATGGTCAACCTGGATCGCCCTGGGCAGGCCGAGCCACTCGTCGACCGGCTCGAACGCAACGGACGTCGACTCGACCGCCCCTGGATGCTGGCCGTCGGCGCCCGCTGCCGCGCCATGGTGCTGGCCGCCCACGGCGACCTCGATGCGGCCAGTCTCGCCGTGCAGCGGGCACTGATTGAACACCGCCGGCTGCCAATGCCTTTCGAACGGGCGCGCACCGAGGTGCTGCTTGGCCAACTACAGCATCGACAGGGCAACAGGGACGCAGCCTCGACAACCCTGAGCGGGGCGTTGCGCACGTTCGAGGAGTTGGATACCCCGCTGTGGGCCGAGCGCGCGCGAGCCGCGCTCGCCCGTGCCGACCGCAGCGCAGCCCGCGGAGGCCTGCTCACCCCGGCCGAACAACGCGTAGCCGAACTGGTGGCATCGGGGCTGTCGAACCGCGACATCGCGGCCGCGTTGTTTATCAGCGTGAAAACGGTTGAGACCAACCTGACCCGCGCATATCGCAAACTCGGCGTCCGCTCGCGGGTCGGACTGGCGCGGTACATCGACCGACATAAGTTGTCCCGCAACGGTGCTGGCCCTTTTCCGCCTTGACGTCGGCTCTTCGTCCCTACATCAGAACGGATTTTCGACGGTCAGCCCGTTGTAATGGGCACCAGCGGCGAGGTCTTCGGAGAGCACACGCGTGCATCCGGCTTGGCGCGCCGCTTCAATCACCAGCGCGTCCCAGTGAGAGAGTTGCCAGCGTCGGCCGGCGTGCATCGCGAGTTGAACGAGGTGCGCATCGACGGCCACGCACGGAAGACGCGCGAGTCTGCGCACGAGTTCGGTAGCGATTTCCGGCGCAACGGCTGGCCTGAGTTTGCGGGTGATAGTCACGTAGAACTCGTTAAGCACCTGCGCGGATAGGACGGCGTCGGCCGGTCCTGTCAGTAGCGAGCGGGCCGTGCTCTTCTTGCCGGGGTCTGCGTCATCGACCGCATAGACAAGCACGTTCGTGTCGAGGAATGTTCTACCTGTCATAGAGGTCTTCGCGCTTCCAGGTGTGGCCAAGGGGGCCACTCGACGCGCGGACGGTGTCGGCGATAGCCAGGAACTCGGTGACTGCCTGCCTGGCGGGATCGTCCCCCGCAAAGCTCTCGAGGTAATCGCGAACAAGGGCGTTGACACTCGTGTGTAGTTCGAGTGCGCGCATGCGTGCCCGTCGAAGTATCTCGTCGTCAATGCTGAGCGTCAGGTTGGCCACAGAACTGGCCCTCCGTGTAACACGGGATAAGTGTAGCACGGATGACCTCGGCCCAGATGGGGCACAGAAACAGTGATACTGTGAGTCTGTGAAGAACATCACGGTCTCAGTGTCCGACGATGTCTACCGTCGGGCGAGGATCCGCGCTGCAGAGCTGGGCAAGTCCGTGAGCGCGCTCGTCGCCGAGTATCTGACCTCGCTGTCCGAACGCGAGGCCGAATTCTCCCGGCTCGAGGCAGAACAGCGGCGACTCCAGGATGGAATCCGGACCTTCCGAGCGGGGGATCGCCTCAGCCGTGATGAGGTTCACGAGCGTGCGGTTCGTTGACACCAACGTCCTGCTCTATGCAGTCTCGCGCGACCCCGGAGAGCAGGACAAGGCGGAGCGCGCAAACTCGATTCTTGCGGCACGAGACCTGACGCTTTCCGTGCAGGTGCTTCAGGAGTTCTACGTCCAGGCGACTCGCGCCAGTCGGCCGGATCCGCTCACCCATGAACAGGCCGTCGGACTGGTGGAGACGTTCATGCGGTTTCCGGTCGTCGCCATTACCGCTGAACTGATGCGGGCGGCTTTCGCGACACGTCAGCGATTCGGGCTGTCGTATTGGGACGCGCTGATTCTCGAAGCTGGTCGGTCGTTCGGGTGCGACGTCGTCCTGTCGGAGGATCTAAGCGACGGCGAAGACTACGCCGGGATACGCGTCGAGAACCCATTTTGGAGGCGCGATTGACCTTGCGTCGAAACCGCATTCGCAGCCCCTTGCTCACGAGCGTTGATGTCGCGACCTAGATTCTCGCCGCGGCCTCCTCCAACTTCTGCAGCGCGGGTTCGATCTCAGCGGCCAATTCGTCGATGTCGTCGGCGATTTCGGGCGTCGTCACGAAGCCGAACTGCAGCCAGCCGCGGTAGCTGAAGCACGTAACGTTGAGCCCGACATCCATCACCAACGGCCCCAGCGGAACGACGCTCTCGACGAGTGCTCCGGCAAGGTACAGCGGGAAGTCGACACCCGGCACGTTGGAGACGACCAGGTTGATCGGGGCGACGCCCCCGCCGATGTGGCTTGCGGTGTAGGCGCGAGCGGCCAGCCCGAGCAGGCCGGGCGGTGTGGTCTCCGTGAGCCCCATGATCTGGTGTGCGGTCAGGGCCTTGGCCATCTCCTTGGCGCCCTGCGCGTTGGCGTAGATGGCCCGCATGCGCTTGCCCGGGTCGATTACGTCGGTGGCCAGCCCCACCGTCATCGACGTGATGAAGTTGCCCACCTCCTTGCTGTCGCCCCTGGTGGACACCGGCACCTGGGCGATGAGGGGCCGGTGCGGAAGCTCGCCGCGCACCAGCAGATAATGGCGCAGGGCGCCCGAAACCAGCTCCAGCACAACGTCGTTCACCTTGACACCGAACGCGTTCTTGACCGCCTTGACCCTGTCAAGCTCCACCTGAGTACCGGCTACCCTCCGGTGCGGGGTGAGTGCGGCATTGAAGCGGGTGGTCGGGGCTTCGAAGTAGCGCGGCGGCTTGTTGGGCAGCCGTCGCACCGCCAACTGCTGGGCGAGAGTCTGCTGGGCGATCCGGAGCAGGCGGTACGGCGTCATCACGGTGAGGTTGAAGAGCCCGCCAATCGCTCGGCGTTCGAATCGGGGGACGCGGACGCCGACCAACGACTGGCGCACCTCGGCCGAGGGTGGCCGCGGCTTCGGCGTGACGTCGAACAGGATCTCGCTCAGGCCCGCGCCCGACATCCCGTCGACCACGGCGTGGTGCATCTTGGTCAGAATCGCGACGCGCCCGCCCTCGACCCGCTCGATGAACCACAGCTGCCACAGCGGCTTGCTGCGATCGAGCTTGTGCGAAAGCAGGCGCCCGACGAGCTCGTCGAGCTGGGCCCGCCTGCCGGGGCGCGGCACGCGGATGCGGCGAATGTGGTACTCGAGGTCGAGCTCGGGGTCTTCGACGAACCAGGGCCGATCCAGCCCGAGCGGCGCGCCGGCCACCCGGTACCGCAACTGGGGGATCTCCGGAAGGCGCTCGGCGATCAGCTCGCGCACGGCGTCGATGGAGAAATCGGGTGCCTCCGACGGGTCGCAGATGGCCAGCCCGCCGCCGTGCATGTGCCAACTGGGAGTCTCGGCGAACCAGAACGCCGCGTCGACGCTGGAGAGCCGGTTCACATGGCAGAGCCTAGGTTTCGGTTCTGCCACCCGTCGGGAAATGTGTCATCCGGCCGGCGCGAATGTCACCGTGGGCACGGTCGATCCAGGGCTCATGGCAGGTGGAGGTTCGCGCGTCAACGTCTGGGTGGGGATATTGCGTGGCTGCACTTGCACGGGGTTGGCGGGCGGAGCCTGGCACTTGCGCGCAGCGGCGTTCCACACTCCGCCATGGTCTATGCAGCAGTGCATCTTGGCATTTTCGTAGGTTTCCGCGCTGATCGTGCCCTTTACAAATTCACGGCCCATTAAGTCCTCGCAATCCGCGGTCGCTATGACGTCCCACTCTTGCGGTTCCGCGGGCGCCTCGGCCGGGTAGGCCAGGGCGACTGCCGCCGTGATAACGGCCGCGGAAGCGAGGTGACGGCCCACGCTCATAGTCATGTGATTCTCCTAATCGATTGTGCCGGCCCGTTTGGGCTTCACTGAGAAGGAGCAACCGACCCCGCCTATGGTGACGCTTTCGTGTCGGCCATCCCGAGATTGCACGTCGGCGCGCTCGCGATGCCATTGCCCGAACCGCAGTCTCGAAGACGCGCCAACCGACGGGCGCCGGGTGATCGCAAAGACATGTAGCGGGGAATCGACTTCCGCACAAGCGGAAAAGCCGAGCGCAAACTACCGCTTGTTGACGTAGCCGGCATCCACCGGCAGCGCCACGCCGGTGATGTAGCGGGCGGCATCGGAAACCAAGAAAGCCACCGCGTTCGCGATGTCGTCGGGCTGCAGGATCTCCACCGGCAGCGCGTTGCCCATGTCGACGTCGCCCGTGCCGACGACTTCCTCCAGCCAGCCGCGGATGAACTCGTTGTTGATCATCGGGGTGTCGACGCCGGCCGGGTGAATCGAATTAACCCGAATGCTGTGTGGCGCAAGCAGATTGGCGTATACCCGCATCAGCCCGACAATCCCGTGCTTGGCCGCGGCGTACCCGATCGAGCCGGCGTCGTCGCTGCCGCCGCCTACCAGCCCCATCACCGAACTGATCAGCGCTATCGCCCCGCCGCGCCCCTGCTCGGCCATCGGCGTCCGCGCGGCCTCAATCGTGTGGAAGACGCCGGTGAGGTTGACGTCGATCACGTCGCGCCAGCCGTCGTCGCCGGCCTGCATCGGAGCGATGCCGGCGTTGGCCACGACGATGTCCAGCCCGCCGAACTCGTCGATCCCGGCCTGCAGCGCCGTCTTCAGCGATCCGCTGTCACGCACGTCGGCCTCGCGCGCCACGATGTGCGCACCGGTGTCCTCCACGAGCTTGACCGTCGCCGCGAGGTCGTCGGCGCTGGCCATCGGGTAGGGAACGGACGCGATCTGCTCGCACAGGTCGATTGCGATGACGGCGGCACCTTCCGACGCCAGCTTCACGGCATGGGCACGGCCCTGGCCGCGGGCGGCTCCGGTGATGAACGCTGTCTTGCCGCTTAGCGACCCCATCAGCCGCGCAGGCGGCCTTTGTCGGCATCCCCGGCCGGCACGGGCTTGAGCATCTTGATGTCCGGCGCGCCGTCGAGGTGCTCGCCGACCTGACCGAACAGCGCACCGATCGCCGGGGCGGTGCTGTGCGTCTTCAGTGCGTCCTCGTCGGCCCACTGTTCGACGAACACGAAAGTCCGGTCGGTCTCGTGTAACGCGTAGAGCTCGCAGCCCGGCTCCTGATGGACGGCTTCGACGGCCTTCTTGCACGCTTCCCGCACGCTGTCGACGGATTCGGGTTTGGCGGTGAACGAGGCGACGACGACGACGGGCATGCGGATCCTCTCTCGCGGCAGTTGCGGAAATCCGCTTTACCGTAGCCGCTCCTCACCGGCGCGATCCGGGCGGAGTGATCACCTCGTCGCCCCGGTTGCCGACGACATCGTCACAGCCAAATCCGCATAGCTCGGCCCTCCAGCGACATTCACGGCACGCAGAACAAGTGCGAGTAGCGGCGCGCATAACGTTGGATCTCGGCGCAGGCGCTGGCGACGGCCACGTGACCAGTGTGGCGAATGGTGCCAATGAGGCCTATGCGACTAGGCTTGCGGGCATGGCTAGCAAGACCGCTACCCGTTCCGGGAGCCGAACGACCAGGTCAAAGGCCAGTTCGCGAGGCGGCTCACGCCCAGCGCCACGAAAAAAGCCCGCCAAACGGCGGCGGTCCACAGATCACAGTCCGGTCACGGCCGGCGCCCTCGCCGTCGGCCGCGGCGCCCGGGCGACGTGGCTGATGGTGGCCCGGGCCACGGGTGGGGCCGCGCGCTCGGTCGGGCGGGCCCGCGACATCGATCCGGGCCACCGCCGCGACGGGATCGCGCTGGCGCTGTTGGCCGTGGCGGTGCTGATTGCGGCCAGCAGCTGGTTCGACGCAGCCCGGCCGGTGGGCCAGTGGGTCGACTCGGCGCTGCGGACGCTGGTCGGCTCGGCGGTCGTGCTTCTGCCGATCGTCGCGGTAATCGTCGCGGTGACGCTGACGCGCACGGAGCCGAACCCGGAGGCGCGGCCGCGGCTAGTGCTGGGGTCGGCGATGATCACGCTGCCGGCACTGGGGCTGTGGCATCTGTGGGCCGGCTCCCCGTCGACGCCGGCCCCCCGGCAGCACGCGGCCGGCTTCATCGGGTTTGCGATCGGCGGCCCACTGTCTGATGGCGTGACGCCGTGGATCGCCGCGCCTTTGTTGGCGATCGGCGTGCTGTTCGGGGTGCTGCTGCTGTCGGGCACCACGGTCCGCGAGTTGCCGGCGACGCTGCGCGCGATGTTCGCGGTCCACCGTCTGCCCGCACGGGATGAGGCCGACGATTACTGGGCCGACGACGCGGCGCAGGCCTGGGAGCCGCCCGCCTACGAGAGTTATCCGCTGGCCGACGACACGCCGACGACGCCCGAGCCGCCCGTCGTCGAAGAGGAGACACCGGTCCGACGGCGACCGCGAAAGAGCCGCGAGCCCGTCCAGGACCGGGTCGTCGAGGGACCGTACGTGTTGCCGTCGCTTGACCTGCTGATCGCAGGCGACCCGCCGAAGCGGCGCAGCTCGGCCAACGACCACATGGTCGACGCGATCTCCTCAGTGCTGCAGCAATTCAAGGTCGACGCAGCGGTGACCGGATGCACCCGCGGCCCGACCGTCACGCGCTACGAGGTGGAGCTGGGACCCGGGGTGAAGGTCGAGAAGATCACCCAGCTGCAGAAGAACATTGCCTACGCGGTGGCCACGGAGAGCGTGCGGATGCTGGCGCCGATCCCCGGCAAGTCGGCCGTGGGCATCGAGGTGCCCAACGTCGACCGTGAGATGGTGCGGCTGGCCGACGTGCTGACCGACCCGTCGACCCGGCGCGACCATCACCCGCTAGTGATCGGGCTAGGCAAGGACATCGAGGGCGAGTACATCTCGTGGAACCTGGCCAAGATGCCGCACCTTCTGGTCGCGGGCTCCACTGGTTCGGGCAAGTCGAGTTTCATCAACTCGATGCTGGTGTCGCTGCTGGCACGTGCCACACCGGAGGAGGTCAGGATGATCCTGATCGACCCGAAGATGGTGGAACTCACGCCCTACGAAGGCATTCCGCATCTGATCACGCCGATCGTGACGCAGCCCAAGAAGGCCGCGGCGGCGCTGGCCTGGCTGGTCGAGGAGATGGAACAGCGCTACCAGGACATGCAGGCCTCGCGGGTGCGCCACATCGACGACTTCAACGCGAAGCTGAAGGCCGGCCAGATCACCACACCGCTGGGCAGCCAGCGTGAGTACCAGCCGTATCCGTACGTTGTGGCGATTGTCGACGAGCTCGCCGACCTGATGATGACGGCCCCGCGTGACGTCGAGGACGCGGTGGTGCGGATAACGCAGAAGGCGCGAGCCGCGGGCATCCACCTGGTGCTCGCGACGCAGCGGCCGTCGGTGGACGTGGTGACCGGCCTGATCAAGACCAACGTGCCGTCCCGGTTGGCGTTCGCCACGTCGTCGCTGACCGACAGCCGCGTCATCCTCGACCAGCAGGGCGCCGAGAAGCTGATCGGCATGGGTGACGGGCTGTTCCTGCCGATGGGCGCCAACAAGCCGATCCGGCTGCAGGGCGCCTACATCACCGACGAGGAGATCCACGCCGTCGTCGCCGCCTGCAAGGACCAGGCCGAGCCGCAGTACACCGAGGGCGTTACCACGGCCAAGACGACGTCTGAGCGCACCGACGTCGATCCGGACATCGGCGACGACATGGACGTCTTCCTGCAGGCTGTCGAACTCGTGGTGTCATCCCAGTTCGGGTCGACGTCGATGCTGCAGCGCAAACTGCGGGTCGGGTTCGCGAAGGCGGGCCGGTTGATGGACCTTATGGAGACCCGCGGGATCGTGGGGCCGAGTGAGGGCTCCAAGGCGCGCGAGGTGCTGGTCAAACCCGACGAACTGGCGGCGACGCTCGCGTCGATCCGCGGGTTGGATCTCGACGCGGGCGAGTAGATCGCCTAGAGCATCAACAACATTCGCGAGTTGCCGAGGATGTTCGGCTTCACGTAGGACAGGTCCAGGAACTCGGCCACGCCGGTGTCGTATGAGCGGCACATCTCCTCGTAAACCTCCGCGGTCACTGGGGTGCCCTCGATTTCGACGAAGCCGTGCCTGCTGAAGAACTCGGTCTCGAATGTGAGCACGAACACTCGCTGGAGCTCGAGTTCGCGCGCCACCTCCAGAAGCCGGTCGACGATCACGTGCCCGATGCCTTGGCCCTTCACCTTGGGGTGGACTGCGACGGTGCGCACTTCGCCGAGGTCGGACCACATCACATGCAATGCGCCGCAGCCGATCACCTCGCCGTCGAGTTCGGCGACCCAGAACTCCTGGACCGCTTCGTAGAGCGTCACCAGGTTCTTCTCGAGCAGGATCTTGCCGGCGTAGTAGTCGACGAGACTCTTCATCGTCGGCACGTCTGACGTTCGGGCCCGCCGGATCACGAGGCCGTCGAACGGTGTCGCGGTCACACAGTGAACATATCTGCTGGGTGCAACGGATATTCTGATGCCGTGCCAGCGCCCACCTCACGTGATCCGGCGGCGGCGACCACGTCCCCGACGGCGCGGCTGGTCAACGTCGCCAACGTGCTGACGACGATCCGGCTGGCACTGGTTCCTGTGTTCCTGCTCGCGCTGTTCGCCGACGGTGGCTACGAACTTCGTTGGCGCATAGCGGCTTTCGTAGTGTTTGCGGTCGCGATGGTGACCGACCGGTTCGACGGTGCGCTGGCTCGTAGCTACGGGTTGATCACCGAGTTCGGCAAGCTGGCCGACCCCATCGCCGACAAGGCGCTGCTCGGGGCGGCGCTGATCGGGCTCTCGCTGCTGCACGAGCTGCCATGGTGGGTGACGGTGGTGATCCTCGTCCGGGAGATCGGGGTGACGGTGTTGCGGTTCGTGGTGCTGCACCACGGCGTGATCCCGGCGAGCCGGGGCGGGAAGCTCAAGACCCTGGTCCAGGCCGTGGCGATCGGGCTGTTCATTCTGTCGCTCTCGGGCGTGTGGCACCTCGTCGCGGTGGTGACGATGGGGGTGGCGGTGCTACTCACGGTCGTCACCGGGGTCGACTACGTCGCCCAGGCCGTCAAGGACAGCCGCCGCCGTAGCGCGGATCAATGACGGGAACCATCCGGGCTGCTGCCCGCGTTGCCACTTACATACGTATCCGCCCAGGCCGAAGGAGTGCACGATGGCAGCATTGCTGCGCGAGGTGATCGGCGACGTGCTTCGCCGCGCCCGCACGTCGCAGGGCCGGACCCTGCGTGAGGTTTCCGATTCGGCCAGAGTGAGCTTGGGCTATCTGTCCGAGGTCGAACGCGGGCGCAAGGAGGCGTCCAGCGAACTGCTCACCGCGATCTGCGGCGCCCTGGAGATTCCCCTGTCGGAGGTGCTAACGGATGCCGGTCAGGACATGCGGCGCCAAGAGCGTGCCGACGTGGCCGTCAGCGCCGCCAACATCGACGCGGCCACCAAGGTCGTGATCCCGCCCGTCGTATCGATGGCGGGTGATGAGCGCCTGCGCGAAGAGCAGATAGCCGTCGCCTGACCGCCTACACGGCAGCGGCACCAACGGATAAATTGGGCAGCAACGCGCACGTAATCCTGCAGGAACACACAACCGAAGGCGGAAGCACTCATGGCCAACCCGTTCGTCAAGGCGTGGAAGTACCTGATGGCGCTGTTCTCTTCGAAGGTCGACGAGTACGCCGACCCGAAGGTGCAGATACAGCAGGCCATCGAGGACGCGCAGCGTCAGCACCAGGCGTTGACCCAGCAGGCCGCTCAGGTCATCGGCAACCAGCGTCAGCTTGAGATGCGGCTCAACCGGCAGCTCGCGGACATCGAGAAGCTGCAGGTCAATGTGCGCCAGGCGTTGACACTTGCCGACCAGGCCACCGCGGCCGGCGACGCGGCCAAGGCCACCGAGTACAACAACGCCGCCGAGGCGTTCGCAGCGCAGCTGGTGACGGCCGAGCAGAGCGTCGAGGACCTCAAAGGCCTGCACGACCAGGCCCTACAGGCTGCCGTGCAGGCGAAGAAAGCCGTCGAGCAGAACGCGATGGTGCTGCAGCAGAAGATCGCCGAGCGCACGAAGCTGCTCAGCCAACTAGAGCAGGCCAAGATGCAGGAGCAGGTCAGCGCGTCGCTGCGGTCGATGAGCGAGCTGGCCGCGCCGGGCAACACGCCCAGCCTCGACGAGGTGCGCGAGAAGATCGAGCGGCGCTACGCGAACGCGCTGGGTTCCGCCGAGTTAGCGCAGAATTCCGTGCAGGGTCGCATGCTCGAGGTGCAGCAGGCCAGCGTGCAGATGGCCGGCCATTCGCGGCTCGAGCAGATCCGGGCGTCGATGCGAGGGGAGGCTTTGCCGGCCGGCGGCACTGCGACCCCGGCGTCCGCGCCAACTCCCGCGACGCCCGCCACCGAACCGGCGCAGCAGAATCCGAGCGGTCAGCGGTAGGTCGTAGATGGCGGTGAAATCGGGCAGCGCGTTTCGCTCGCTGTGGCAGCGCGGCGTCGATACCGCCAGCGAGTACGCGGACCTGGCGGCTCACAAGATCCGGCAGACAGCCGACCCGAGGGCGCGGCTGATGCGCAAGCGCCGTTGGGCCGCCCGGTTGGCGCTGTTCTTCACGGGCACATTCGTGTTTTGGGGGATGGTGACTGCGCTGCTGGCGGCGTGGACGACGCCGTGGTGGGCGCTGCCGATCCCGGGTGCGCTGGCGGTGGGGTCGGCATGGCTGGCCACCCTGCTAGGGCTGCGGTGGCGATGGCTGCGTAAGGAGCCGCTGCCCGCACCTCGGCCGGGCATGGTGCGGAGGCTGCCGTCGTTCGGGTCGGCCGCACGCGGCCCGATGACTTCGTTGGCCGCCGCGGAGCGCAGCATGTTCTCGTTGCTCGGCGTGATGGAACGGGCAGAGTTGTTGCCGCGCGGCGAGATTCGCGAAGTCGCCGGTGCCGCTAACGAGGTGGCGGCGACGATGGCGGCGACGGCCAGAGACATCGTCTCGATGGAGAAGGCGATGAGCGCAACCCCGTCGGCACGTGATTCGCTGATGCCGACGATCAACGCGTTCTCCGCGCAGCTCGACCACGGGGTGCGGCAGTATCAGGAGATGGTGAACGCCGCCGCGCAGCTCGTGTCGACGTCGAGTTCGCCGATGGCACGTGAGCAGTACCGCAATGAGTTGACACATGCCACCGACCGTCTGCTCGGCTGGGCGCAGGCGTTCGACGAGCTGAACGGGCCCCGGCGGCTGATCGGCTAAAGCGAGGGCCGCAGCGACGGGATCGCGATCGCGAGGATTCCCCGAACGATGCCCTTGATGAAGTCGATGCCGTCGATGTAGTCGCGCCACAAGGTGATTCGCCCGTCGCGGACCTCGAAGACTCCGCACACCCAGAAGGACGCCGCGAGCGGCCCGAACGACAGCGCGTCGGTGCGTTCGGTCAGCACAGAAGACCCATCGACGGCGACCCGGTGGAACTTCACGTCGAAGCCGAAGCTGGGTCGGCTCAGGCCCCGCATGATCTTCATCGTGCGGTGGCGGCCGCGGATCCTCGAGTAACCGACGTTCTCGTACACCACGTCGTCGTCGAGCGCCGCGTCCGCGGCGTCGAAGTCCTTGTCACGCAGCGCGTAGAGAAAACCCTCGACGACGCGCGCCGGGTCGGTGGTTACGGTGGGCTCAGGCAGCTGATCGGTCATGGTGGCCAGCGTATGGCAGGGTGAGCCGGTGCGCGTGGCCGTGGTCGCCGGGCCGGATCCGGGACACTCGTTCCCGGCGATCGCGCTGTGCCTGAGGTTCCTGGCTGCCGGCGACGAGCCCGTGCTGCTCACTGGGGTGGAGTGGCTGGACACCGCGCGTGCGGCGGGCGTCGAGGCGACCGAACTGCTCGGCCTGGATCCGACGCCGCTCGACGACGACCGCGACGCCGGCGCGAAGATTCATCAGCGCGCGGCACGGATGGCGGTGCTCAACGCGCCGGGGCTTCGCGCTTTGGCGCCGGATCTGATCGTCTCCGATGTGATCACCGCATGTGGGGCGCTGGCCGCAGAGATGATCGGCGTGCCGTGGGTGGAGTTGTCGCCGCATCCTCTGTATCTGCCGTCAAAAGCGTTGCCGCCCATAGGGAGTGGACTCGCACCGGGAGTCGGCGTGCGGGGCCGGCTACGTGACGCGGTGATGCGGCGGCTGACGGCGCGGTCGCTGAAAGAGGGCCTGAGGCAGCGGGCCGCCGCGCGGGTCGAGGTCGGCTTGCCGGCGCAGGGCATCGGGCCGCGGCGCCGATTGATTGCGACGCTGCCGGCGCTCGAGGTGCCGAGGCCGGACTGGCCGGGCGAGGCCGTCGTCGTCAGCCCGTTGCATTTCGAGCCGACGAACGCCGAGCTGTCGGTGCCGCCGGGGGACGGGCCCGTCGTCGTCGTGGCGCCGTCGACAGCTCTGACCGGCACGGCGGGGCTGACCGAGCTGGCGCTCGATTCTCTGGTCCCAGGTGAGACGTTGCCAGCCGGCTCCAGGGTGGTGGTGTCGTGGCTGGCCGGGGCCGACGTGCGGGTTCCGCCGTGGGCGACGGTAGGGCTCGGGCGGCAGGACCGGCTGCTGTCGCATGCTTCCGTCGTGGTGTGCGGAGGCGGGCACGGCATGGTCAGCAAGACCCTGATGGCCGCGGTGCCGATGGTGCTGGTGCCGGGTGGCGGCGATCAGTGGGAGATCGCGAATCGCGTTGTGCGCCAGGGGAGTGGACAGCTCGTGCGGCCGCTGAGCGCTGAGGCTCTGGCGGCTGCGGTGGGCGAGGTGTTGGGCTCTCCGCGGTACCGGGAGGCGGCGTCGCGCGCGGCGGCGAGTGCGGCCGGCGTCGCGGATCCGGTACGGGTGTGCCACGACGCGCTGGCGTAGCTTGGGCGCTGATGCGGCTGACGGAATTCCACGAACTGGTGGCCGGTCAGTTCGGTGAGGTGTACGGCGCGTCGGTGCTCGTCGACCATGTGCTGAGCGCGCTCGGCGGGCGCACGGCCGAGCAGGCGATCGAGGATGGCGTCGATCCGCGTGACGTGTGGCGGGCGCTGTGTGCAGACTTCGATGTGCCGCGCGAGAAGTGGTGATCCGAATACGGTCCCACGTCGGCGCCTGCGGAGTTACTGTCGGGTAACAAACCGTCTCTCGTGGAGGTCCGGCGATGACCGTTACCGAACAAGTCAGCCAGCAGCAGGCCAGGCAGGTCGCCGAGGAGGCCCGGGAGGCGCAGTGGCACCGGCCGAGTTTCGGTAAGGAGCTTTTTCTCGGGAGGCTGCGCCTGGACTTGGTCCATCCGCATCCCAGCGGCTCGCCGGAGGCCGTCGAGCGCGGTGAGGCGTTTGTGGCCGAACTCCGGGAATTCTGCGAGAACGAGATCGACGCTGCGGTGATCGAGCGCGATGCGCAGATCTCTGACGCGGTGATCCGGGGATTGAAGGACATCGGCGCGTTCGGCATGAAGATCAAGACCGAGTACGGCGGTCTCGGGCTCTCGCAGGTCTATTACAACAAGGCGCTGGCGCTCGTCGGCTCGGTGCATCCGTCGCTGGGTGCGTTGCTGTCGGCGCACCAGTCGATCGGTGTGCCACAGCCGATTTCGATGTTCGGCACCGAGGAGCAGAAGCGGACGTGGTTGCCGCGGTGCACCCGCGAGATCAGTGCCTTCCTGCTCACCGAACCGGACGTGGGCAGCGACCCGGCCCGGCTGCATGCAACGGCTACGCCGGATGGCGACGATTACGTGCTGAACGGGGTCAAGCTCTGGACCACCAATGGCGTTATCGCCGACCTGCTGGTGGTGATGGCCCAGGTGCCCAAGAGCGACGGACACCGGGGCGGCATCACCGCGTTCGTGGTCGAGGCTGACTCGCCGGGAATCGTGGTGACCAACCGCAATGAGTTCATGGGGATCCGCGGGATCGAGAACGGACTCACCCGGCTGACCGACGTGCGGGTGCCGGGCGCGAACCGTATTGGTCGAGAAGGGGAAGGGCTGAAGATCGCTCTGTCGACGCTCAACGTGGGGCGGCTGTCACTGCCCGCGGTGTGCACCGGGTCGATGAAATGGTGCCTGAAGATCGCGCGCGAGTGGTCGCGGGAGCGGGTGCAGTGGGGCCGGCCGGTCGGCGAGCACGAGGCGGTTGCCGGCAAAATCGCGTTTATCGCCGCCACTACCTACGGCTTGGAAGCGATGCTCGAACTGGCCAGTGAGCTGGCCGATGCGGGCCACACCGACATCCGGATCGAGGCCGCGCTGGCGAAGCTCTACGGCTCGGAGATGGCGTGGCTGGTTGCCGACGAGCTGGTGCAGATTCGTGGCGGTCGCGGCTTTGAGAAGGCCGAGTCACTGGCGGCCCGTGGTGAGAGGGGTGTGCCTGCCGAACAGGTGCTGCGCGACCTGCGGATCAACCGGATTTTCGAAGGTTCCACCGAGATCATGCATTTGATGATTGCCCGCGAGGCGGTCGACGCCCATCTGTCGGTGGCCGGCGACATCATCGACCCGCACGCGGACACGCGGCGCAAGGCGAAGGCGGCGGCCGAGGCGGGGAAGTTCTATGCCCGGTGGCTACCGACGTTGGTGACCGGCAAGGGCCAGCTGCCCACGTCGTTCACGGAGTTCGGGCCGTTGGCCGGGCATCTGCGCTACGTCGAACGGGCCAGCCGGAAGCTGGCGCGCAGCATCTTCTACGGGATGTCACGCTGGCAGGGAAAGCTGGAGCACAAGCAGCGATTCCTCGGGCGGATCGTCGACATCGGCACGGAGTTGTTCGCGATAACCGCTGCGTGCGTGCGGGCCCACCGCGACCAGGCGGACGACAGCGCGGTCGAGCTGGCCGATGCGTTCTGCCGTCAGGCGCGGGTGCGCGCCGACCAGCTGTTTGATCAGCTTTGGCGTAACAGCGACGACTCCGACCAGGTGTTGGCACGTCGGGTGCTCGAGGGACGGTACCGGTGGTTGGAGGACGGGATCATCGACCCGTCGATCGAGGGGCCGTGGATCGCTCAGGAGGGCGGCGACACGACGCACGACGTGCACCGCGTCATCCGGTGATTCGCCCCGGCGTGTCAGCTTGAGTCGAACACGTGTTCGTCTAATGTAGTCGTTGCGCGGGACTTGTCGGTGGCCTGCTCTAGCGTCACGGCCAACTGATCGAGACCTCGATCAAGCAACACGACTACATGAGAGAGGCACCACTCATGACGCAGGCCCCTGACCGCGAAAAGGCCCTCGAACTGGCGTTGGCCCAGATCGAAAAGGCGCATGGCAAAGGCTCGGTGATGCGCCTCGGTGACGAGGTTCGTCAACCGATCTCCGTGATTCCGACGGGCTCGATCGCTTTGGATGTCGCGCTGGGTATCGGTGGGCTGCCCAAAGGCCGGATCATCGAGATCTACGGCCCGGAGTCCTCGGGCAAGACCACCGTCGCGCTGCACGCGGTGGCCAACGCTCAGGCCGAGGGTGGCATCGCGGCGTTCATCGACGCCGAGCACGCTCTCGACCCGGAGTACGCCAAGAAGCTCGGGGTGGACACCGACTCGCTGCTGGTGTCGCAGCCCGACACCGGCGAGCAGGCGCTGGAGATCGCTGACATGCTGATCCGCTCCGGCGCGCTGGACATCATCGTGATCGACTCGGTGGCGGCGCTGGTGCCGCGCGCAGAGATCGAAGGCGAGATGGGGGACAGCCACGTGGGTCTGCAGGCCCGGCTGATGAGCCAGGCGCTGCGGAAAATCACTGGCGCGCTGAGCAATTCGGGCACCACGGCGATCTTCATCAACCAGCTACGGGAAAAGATCGGGGTCATGTTCGGGTGTGGATCCTATGACACCCGTGTCCGACTGGCAGACGGCACCACCGAGAAGATCGGCAAGATCGTCAACCAGAAGCTGAACGTCGAGGTGTTGTCCTATGACCCAGACACTGACCGGATTGTGCCGCGGAAAATTGTGAACTGGTTCAACAACGGTCCTGCCGAACGGTTCCTGCAGTTCACCGTCGAGAAGTCCGGAGGAAACGGTAAATCACAGTTCGCAATGACGCCTAACCATCTCATCCGCACGCCGGCTGGCTGGACGGAGGCTGGTGACATTATTGCGGGGGACCGTGTGATGGCGAGCGAGCCGCACCTGCTCAGCGAGCAGCAGTTCCAGGTGGTGCTCGGTTCGCTGATGGGAGATGGCAATCTGTCGCCTAATCGCAAGGATCGCAACGGTGTTCGGTTCCGGCTGGGCCATGGTGTCGAGCAGGTTGACTATCTGCAGTGGAAGACCGCACTGCTGGGCAACATCAAGCACTCAATTCGAATGAAAGACAAGGGTGCCCAGTTCGTGGACTTCATTCCCTTGCCGGAGTTGGCCGAATTGCAGCGAGCGGTCTACCTCGGTGACGGCAAGAAGTTCTTGTCAGAGGAATACCTCAAGACGCTCACCCCGCTGGCGTTGGCGATCTGGTACATGGACGACGGCTCGTTCACGATTCGCTCCAAAGGGGCGCAGCAGCGCACTGCCGGCGGCAGCGGCCGCATCGAGATCTGCGTGGAGGCGATGACTGAGGGCTCGCGAGAGCGTCTGTGCGATTACCTCCGTGATACCCACGGCCTGAATGTCCGCTTGCGCCAGTTAGGTTCTGCGGGCAAGGCGGTGCTGGTGTTCTCGACCGATGCCACGGCGAAATTCCAGGAGCTAGTGGCGCCGTACATGGCACCGTCGATGGAGTACAAGTTGCTGCCGCGATTCCGCGGCCAGGGCACGGTGACGCAGGAGTTCGTCGAGCCCACTCAGCGGCTGGTGCCTGCACGGGTCCTCGATGTGCATGTCAAACCGCGCACTCGATCGATGAACCGCTTCGACATCGAGGTCGAAGGCTCGCACAACTACTTCGCCGACGGCGTGATGGTGCACAACTCGCCTGAAACGACAACGGGTGGAAAGGCATTGAAGTTCTACGCTTCAGTTCGCTTGGACGTCAGACGAATTGAAACCCTGAAGGACGGCACCGATGCGGTCGGTAACCGCACCCGCGTCAAGGTCGTCAAAAACAAGACGGCTAGCCCCTTCAAACAGGCCGAGTTTGACATCCTGTACGGCAAGGGCATCAGCCGCGAGGGATCGCTGATCGACATGGGTGTCGAGCAGGGCTTCATCCGCAAGTCCGGCTCGTGGTTCACCTACGAGGGCGAGCAGTTGGGGCAAGGCAAGGAGAATGCTCGCAACTTCCTGCTGGAGAACGTCGACGTGGCCAATGAGATCGAGAAGAAGATCAAGGAGAAGCTCGGCATTGGCGCCGTGATGACCGACGACTTGAACGATGACGTCCTGCCCGCCCCAGTCGACTTCTGAGAAACGTGAGGAGCAGGCGCGGGCGCTCTGTCTGCGCTTGCTCACCGCGCGGGCCCGTACCAGAGCCGAGCTCGCCGGCCAGCTGACCAAGCGGGGCTACCCTCACGACGTCAGCACCAAGGTGCTGGATCGCCTCGCTGAAGTGGGGCTCATTGACGACGCCAACTTCGCACAGCAGTGGGTGCACTCGCGGCGGGCGAACGCATCGAAAGGCAACCGCGCGTTGGCCGCTGAGTTGCGCACGAAGGGTCTTGACGACGACGTGATCGCTGCCGCGCTGGGCGGGGGTGACACCGGCGAGCAGGACCGCGCGGTGATGCTGGTGCGCAAGCGGCTGCGGCGGGAGAACCTCGACGGTGACCAACCCAAGGTCGTGCGCCGGCTGGTGGGCATGCTCGCGCGACGAGGCTACAGCGAGTCGCTGTGCTTCGACGTCGTGAAGACCGAGCTGGCGCTGGAGTTGGAGCGCCGCCGCACCTAGACCGGACGCCGATTTCAGTACGCGCTTTCGGGGAAAACGCTGCGATAAGTCGGCTCTCGGCGCAGGGTTTTGACATGGTCGCACAGCCACCGTCCGGCACGGTGACGTTCCTGCTCACCGACCTCGAAGGGTCGACGAGGCTGTGGGAGCAAGACCCCGAGGCGATGAAGGCCGCCATGGTCCGCCACGACGAGTTGCTCGAGAACACAATTAGCGCCCACCAGGGCTTCGTGTTCTCGCGCATGGGCGACGGCATGGCGGTGATGCTGCGCTAGGGCTGCGCTGGGTCGCCCGTGATGCGTGAGAGAACCTGCATCAACTGGTCGGTGAACTGCTCTGGATCGAGGGGGTCGTCGGCACCCACTAGCCAGTTGTTGAACAACGTGGAAATGCCGCCGCCAGTAAAGACCGCTAGGTGTTCAAGACCGTCCGCATCGAGCAGTGCGCCGTGCAGCTCCTGCAACGCCTGACGGTAAAGCGGCAGGAATAGATTCAACAGACCGTTGGTCAGCGCATACGACGATGCGCTGGTGATCAACGCGCGGTAGACGACACGATGCTCGGCGAAGTGCCGAGCCGCGATGAGCACCGTTGCGCGGTCCAGGCGAGGTTCGCCCGGAGCGTCTTCCCACGCCGTCAGCAGATCATCGCGGACAAGGTCGAATGCCGCCTCCAGCAACAACGTGTCGCGGTCACCGAACTGCTGATAGAGCACCTGGCGGCTGACGTCGGCGGCCTCGGCGATGTCGGTGATGGAAATTGCGGCGGTTCCCTTCTCTTCGACGAGGTCGATGGCGGCGCCCATCAGGGCCGACCGCGAACGGCGCACCCGACGGTCACGGGCAGGTTCGGGCGTCGAAAGTTCGAGCATGGCTCGATCATCCACAACTGACAAAAAATGATCAAGTGTTGACAATGCCATCGCCGCCGTATTCTGACAAATGACAATAAACGAGCAAGTGTACTGCACTGCTCGTTCAGTACATTCAAAGAAAGACCATGCAACACCGCAGTGAGAGAAGCCCAATACCCAAGTGGCGCAGGCTCGTAACGGTGAGCATTTTCGGCGCGGCCACGATTGCGATGGCCGTCGGTGGCCTCGCCGAACCCGCTGTCTCGCAAGCCGTGTGGGACATTGGCGCGTACGACTCGTGCGAGAAAGCGGCCCATGACCGGTGGATTCGCGAGAACCGCACCAACCAGCAGTTACGCGACGACCTGCGGTTCTGCTGCGATCGCTCCGGCGGGGAGTGGAGTCAGACGCAGGATTGCACGGCACCCGCCGCCGCGCAGACCGACCCCACCCCGACACTGCCTCCGAACGTGACACCTGGGGGCACCATTTTCACGCGGCCAAGCCAGGCGACAACGAAACCGTGACGTCGTCGAAAGTGGACTTGTTGCACCCATCCCCAGAACTCGCGGCGAAAAACGTGCAACAAGTCCACACTCGGCGGTATCCGAGTCCCTGCTGTGCCGGTCAGTAGCGGTCGATCCGCGGCGGCGGCGCCTTATAACCCGATGACCCGAGGTTCTTGTCGAACGCCGCCTGCCATGCGCCGCTGTCGATCATCTTCTGCAGTGCGTCGTTGATCTTCTGCCGAAGGTCTTTGTCGTCCTTCGACAGCCCGATCCCGTACAACGCCATCGAAAACGGCTGCCCCACGATCTTCGTCGTGCCGGGATCCTGCGCGGCGTAGCCGGCCAGGATCACCGCGTCCGTGGTCACTGCCTCGACCATGCCGTCCTTCAACGCCTGTACACACTCTGAATACGTGTCGTACAACCGCAACTGCACATCCGGATACTTTTGTCTGATCCGCTGCGCCGACGTCGACTCCGGCACCGAGCACACTATTCTGTTGCCGGTCAACGACTCCGGGCCGACGATGTCGGTATTGTCCGCACGCACCAGCAGGCTCTGCCCGGACTGGAAATAGGGCCCGGCGAAACCGATCTTCTGCTTGCGTTCGGGCGTTATCGAATAGGTGCCGACGACGTAGTCGACGTCGCCCTGCTGGATCAACTGTTCCCGATCTGCCGGCGGCGCATCTTTCCACTCGATCTCCTCGCGCTGGTATCCCAGCCGCTCGGCCACATACGTCGCCACGTCCACGTCGAAACCGCTCATCGAGCCGTCCGGATTTCTCATCGACAAGCCCGGCTGGTCGTATTTCACGCCGATCGTGACCTTGGCTCCGCTCGGCGGCCTCGTCACGATGATCATTACTGCGGCGACGAGCGCGACTGTGAGCGCGACGGCGGCCACGAGCGATATCAGCAGGCGGTGGCGCCCGAACAGCCTGTCTATCAAGCCTTCCCCCCGAGCAGCTATTACGCTCCGGCCGTGTCCATTTCGGCCGTTCGTTTGACCGGCGCCGTCGCCGCAGCGGTTCGGCTACGACGACGCAGCCTAGCTTCCAATCGCCCGGCGACCCACGACAACATCACGTTCACCGCGATCATCAGTACGGCGATCACCGCCAGAGCCGGCACGTAGTTGCTGTACTGCGCACCAATCAAGGTGCCCTGGCGAACCATCTCGAGAAACGTGATCTGGTAGCCGATGGCCGTGTCCTTGAGCACAACCACCAACTGGGAGATCAGCGCGGGCAGCATCGCTGTGATCGCTTGCGGCAGCAAGATCAACCGCATCGTCTGGCCAGGCCGTAGACCGAGCGCGGATGCGGCCTCGGACTGCCCGCGCGGCAGCGCGTTGACACCTGCGCGCACGATCTCGGCGATCACCGCGCCGTTGTACAGAGTCAGCCCTGTCACCACACCGGCCAGCGCTAGCTGCTTTGACGGGAACACGTCATACAACGCGTACAGGAAATAGGCGAAGATCATCATGATCAGTACCGGCACCGCGCGGAAGAACTCGACGACCGTGCCGGACGCCCAGCGGATCGCGCGCGATGGCGACAACCGGCCGACGCCCAGAATCACCCCTAATCCGAACGCCAGCACGATGGATATCGCCGCCGCGGTCAACGTGCCTTGGGCGCCGGGCAGGATGTACGTCTCCCATAGATCTGCCGTCGTGAACGGCTGCCACTTCTCAGCGCTCAGTTGGTCTTTCGCGTTGAGCCGCGCCACCACGAGCCACAACATCGCCGCCAGCGCCACCACCGTGACCGCGGAGATGATCCAGTTGCGTGCCACCGCACGAGGACCCGGAGCGTCGTAGAGCACGGTCGATTCGCTCATCTCTTCACCGCCAACCGTCGTCCGAGATAGGTGAAGAAAATGCCCAGGGGCAACGTCAGCACGACGAAGCCGGCCGCGAAGATCGCGCCGACCGCAATCAGTGCCGCGGTGTCCTCGATCATGTCTTTCATCAGCAGCGCGGCCTCGGCCACGCCGATCGCCGAGGCGATCGTGGTGTTCTTCGTGAGCGCAATCAGAACCGAACCCAACGGCGCGACAATCGCGCGAAACGCTTGCGGCAGAAACACGATTCGCAGGTTCTGATTGAACGTCAGACCCAGCGAGCGTGCGGCCTCGGCCTGTCCGATCGGCACAGTGTTCACCCCGGCTCGCACCGACTCGCACACAAAGGCGGCGGTGTAGATCGTCAGCCCCAGCACCGCGAGCCGAAAGTTGCTGTCGTCGATGAAGGTTGGCGAATTGCCTCTGGCCAGTGCGATCCCCAGCGTCTGTGCCAAGCCGAACGAGCAGAACAGCAGAATCAAGGTCAGCGGAGTGTTGCGCAGGATAGTGACGTACCCCGCCCCCAACCACCGCAGCATCGGCACCGGCGAAAGCCGCATCCCGGCAAGCAGAGTGCCGAGCATCAATGCACCGATCGCCGAGTACACGGCAAGCTTGATCGTGGTCCAGAACGCGTCGATGATCTGGCTGCGATACTGCGAGAGGACTTGCGAGCCGCCCTCGGCCGCGGGCCGCGCCACGTAACGATCGATCTTCGGAGGCGGCGGGGGCGTGTAGCCCGACGCGCCGAGATTCTCGTCGAAGAACTTCTGCCACTGGCCCGTGTCGATCATCTTCTGCAGCGAATCGTTGATCTGGGTACGGAGTTCGTCGTTGTCCTTGGCGACCCCGATGCCGTATAGCTCTGTGGAGAACGGCTTTCCGGCCAACTTGAGGATGCCGGGATTCTGCTGCACATATCCGGCAAGGATGACGGCATCGGTTGTGACGGCGTCGACCGCTCCGTTCTTGAGCGCCTCCACGCACAGCGAGTAGGTGTCGTAGCGCTGCAGCTGCACCTTCGGATACTGATCTTTGATCCGTTGCGCAGGTGTCGAACCGGCGACCGAACACAGCTTTTTGTTGTTCTCCAGCGACTGCGGGCCGACGATGTCCGTCTCGTCCGACCGCACGAGCAGGCTCTGGCCGGTCTGGAAGTACGGCCCTGCGAACGCGACTTTCTTCTTGCGCGCGTCGGTGATCGAGTAGGTGCCGACGATGTAGTCGACTTGGCCGTTCTGGATCAAGGTCTCCCGTTGCCCCGACGGCGCTTCTTTCCATTCGATCTCGTTCGGCTTGTAGCCCAGCTGCTGGGCGACGTACCTTGCGACGTCCACGTCGAACCCGCTCAATGAACCATCGGGTTTTCGCAGACTCAGACCGGGCTGGTCGAACTTCACACCGATAGTGACCTTGTGGCCGCCACCTCCACATCCCGGCAGCACGAGCGTCGACATCAAGACCGCGACGAGTGCGGCCAGCTGAAGCGGTCGTAGACGCATCTGCGTGTCCGGTGTCAGTGCTCGAGGATCTTGCCGAGGAAATCCTTGGCGCGGTCGCTCTTCGGGGATCCGAAGAACTGGGCGGGTTCAGCCGACTCGACGATGGCCCCGTCAGCCATGAACACGACCCGATTCGCAGCACGCCTGGCGAATCCCATCTCGTGTGTGACCACCACCATGGTCATGCCGTCCGACGCCAGATCGGTCATCACGCCCAGCACTTCGGCGATCATTTCGGGGTCCAACGCGCTCGTCGGTTCGTCGAACAGCATCACCTTCGGGTGCATGGCCAGCGACCGGGCGATTGCCGCCCGCTGCTGTTGGCCCCCCGACAACTGCGCGGGATATTTGTCCGCCTGGTTGGCGATTCCCACGCGGTCCAACAGCTCCAGTGCCTCCTGGCGGGCGCGGTCGCGCTTCAGCTTGCGTACCTTGATCGGCGCAAGCATGACGTTGTCGATGATCGTCTTGTGGGCGAACAAGTTGAAGGACTGAAACACCATCCCGACGTCGGACCTCAGTCGCGCGAGCGCGCGGCCCTCGGCAGGTACCGGCACTCCGTCGACTGTGATCGTGCCGGAATCGATCGGTTCCAGCCGGTTGATGGCGCGGCACAGGGTCGACTTCCCCGAACCCGACGGACCCAGGATCACTACCACCTCACCGCGTTGCACGTCCAGGTCGATGTCTTTGAGCACATGCAGCGGTCCAAAGTGCTTGTTCACGCCACGGAGCGACACCATCGGCGATGAGCGCTCGCGCGAAGAGTCAACTTGCGGCGCAGCAGTGGCATCGGCCATGGGGTGACCCTACCCAGGCAACGCCCAGTGTGGCCGGATGATCGATTTTCCGGGCTCCGTACCATGGGCACGTGACTCTGACGACTCTGGCTGCCCGGACCTACCAGGTCCGCACGTACGGCTGCCAGATGAACGTCCACGATTCCGAGCGCCTCGCCGGCCTGCTCGAAGCCGCTGGATATGTCAAGGCCGACGCCGACGCCGACGCCGACGTGGTGGTCTTCAACACGTGCGCGGTGCGGGAGAACGCCGACAACAAGCTCTACGGCAACTTGAGCCACCTGGTGCCGCGCAAGCAGAGCGACCCCGGCATGCAGATCGCGGTCGGCGGTTGCCTGGCGCAGAAGGACCGCGAGGCTGTGCTGCGGAAGGCGCCGTGGGTCGACGTCGTATTCGGGACGCACAACATCGGTTCGCTGCCGGTGCTGCTGGAACGGGCCCGACACAACAGGTCCGCTCAGATCGAGATCGCCGAGGCGCTGGTCGAATTCCCGTCCACGCTGCCTGCGGCGCGCGAATCAGCCTACGCCGCTTGGGTTTCCATCTCCGTGGGCTGCAACAACACCTGCACGTTCTGCATCGTGCCCTCGTTGCGGGGCAAGGAGGTCGACCGCAGCCCCGACGACATCCTCGCCGAGGTCCGCTCGCTGGTGGCCCAGGGCGTGCTCGAAGTCACGCTCCTCGGGCAAAACGTCAACGCGTATGGCGTCTCGTTCGCCGATCCGCGGCTGCCCCGCGACCGGGGGGCGTTCGCATCGCTGCTGCGCGCATGCGGAGACATCGACGGGCTCGAGCGCGTCCGGTTCACGTCGCCGCATCCCGCCGAGTTCACCGACGACGTCATCGAGGCGATGGCCGAGACGTCGAACGTCTGTCCCGCGCTGCACATGCCGTTGCAGTCAGGCTCGGACCGGGTGTTGAAAGCGATGCGACGGTCCTACCGCGCCGAGCGGTATCTGGGGATCATTGACCGGGTGCGCGCGGCGATGCCGCACGCGGCGATCACCACCGATCTGATCGTCGGCTTCCCGGGTGAGACCGAGGACGACTTCGCTGCGACGCTCGAGGTGGTCGAACGCGCCCGGTTCGCCGGTGCGTTCACATTCCAGTACTCTAAGCGGCCAGGGACGCCCGCTGCAGACATGCCCGGCCAACTCCCGAAAGACGTTGTGCAGGAACGCTATCTGCGCCTGCTGGGCGTGCAGGAGAGAATCTCGCTCGAGGAGAACCACGCCCAGGTCGGTACGACAGTCGAGGTGCTGGTGGCCGCGGGCGAGGGCCGTAAGGACGCCCGCACGTCGCGGATGACCGGGCGCGCGCGCGACAACCGGCTGGTGCACTTCAGTCCCGGTGACGGACAGATTCGCCCCGGCGACGTCGTCACCACCGTCATCACCGGCGCGGCGCCGCACCACCTGATTGCCGACGGACCGGTGATCACTCACCGGCGCACCAGGGCGGGCGACGCACACGAGGCCGGCCAGCGGCCGCGGACGGTCGGACTCGGCCTGCCGCGCGTCGGGGCAACGCGATGAACGCCAACGGCGACTTCGAAGCGTACCGCAGGGAGATTGAAGCGGCCGAGCGCAAGGTCGCAGGTGAAATCGAGCCAGGGGCAAGGGCTTTGGTCGTTGCCGTGCTGGTGTTCGTCGTCCTCGTGTCATTTCTGTTGCCGCACGCCGGCGGCGCGCGCGGGTTCGACGCGCTCGTCGGCGGACCTCGAGCCGCCGAGGCCGCGATTGCGTTGCCGCAGAAGCTGTTCAGCTGGCTGGCGCTGGTGTTCTCGGTCGGGTTCTCGATACTCGCGTTGCTGACGCGGCGCTGGGTGCTGGCGTGGATCGCGTTGGCTGGTTCCGCGATTGCCAGCGCAGTCGGGATGTTGGCGGTGTGGTCGCGGCAGACGGCCGGAGCGGGTCATCCCGGGCCGGGTGTCGGCCTGATCATCGCGTGGATCGCAGTGATCCTGCTGACCTTCCACTGGGCCAGGGTGGTGTGGACCCGCACGGCGGTGCACATAGCCGCCGAAGAAGAGCGCCGGCGCGCGGCCGCCGAACGGCAGTCCAAGAACCTTCTGGAGACCCTCGACGACGAGGACGACTCGGACAAGTAGGTCCGCGGCGATGCCACGCCGAAACTACGCCTTATGACGGATTTTTCCCGATTTCCGTCAACTACCGTAGTCTCGGCGGTGGCGTAGCGGCTAGCCTCCCTTCCGGCCGAGCGCTCCGGCGGCGGTCTCCGCCCACTCCCGCCACTGCGCCGCGTTGGCCCGCGCCTCCTCGGCCTCGGCGTCCCGGCCCGCCGCTGCGGCCTTCTCCGCCTGCTGCTCGAATTGCTCAGCGCGCGAACGGAATTGCTCAGCACGAGCCTGCGCCTGCGGGTCACTCCAGTCTGAGCTGCCCGCGTCGCGCACACGCTTCTCGACGGCCCGCAGCCGCCGCTCCAGGTCTGCGGCCCGCTCGCGCGGCACCTTGCCGATCGCCTCCCATCTCGCCGCGATCGCCCGCAACTCGGAGCGCGCCGCGTCCAGGTCGCCGACGTCGAGCTTCTCCGCCTTCGCCAGCAGCTCCTCTTTGGCAGATGCGTTGGCGCGCAGCTCCGCGTCCCGCTCCGCCGTCACCGCGTTGCGCGCCGCGAAGAACCGGTCCTGCGCCTCCTTGAACCGCCGCCACAGCGCGTCGTCAACCTCTTTGGCCGCGCGGCCAGCCGCCTTCCATTCGGCCAGGAGCTGACGAAACGCCGCCGCCGTCGCACTCCAGTCCGTCGAGCCGGCGAGCTCCTCGGCGCGCTCGCATAACTCCTCCTTGACCTGTCGCGCACTGGCCCGCTCGCGGTCCAGCTCGGCGAAATGCGAACCACGCCGGCGATTGAACGTCTCCCGCGCCGCGGAATACCGCTTCCAGAGGGCGTCGTCGGTCTTGCGGTCGACCCCGGTGATCGTGCGCCACTCGTCGAGGATCGCCCGCAGCCGATCGCCGGCCGACTTCCAATGCGTTGAATTCGCCGCCAGTTCTTCGGCTTCCGCGGCCAGCGCCTCCTTGCGGGCCACCTGCTGCACGCGGTGCTCCTCACGGCGCGCCTTCTCGGCCTGCGCGGTCTCGTCGGCACGCTCGCGGATTGCGCCGAGCCGGGCGGCCAGCGCGCCGACGTCACCCAGTACGGCGGCGGTAGGCAGTCCTTCTTCGAGGGTGGCCGCGGAGGACCGGATCTTGCGGGCGTCGCCCGTGCCGGACGCCAAGCGCCTCTCCAAGAGGTCGACTTCGGTGCTGAGATCGTCGTACCGACGGCCGAAATGCGCATACGCAGCCTCGGTGTCGCCGGCCTGCCACGAGCCGATGACCCGTTCGCCCGCGGAGGTGATCAGCCAGACGGTGCCATCGGGGTCCACGCGCCCGAACCGATGGGGGTCGCTGCTCGGCGGATGACCCGAAGCATGGCTGGGGCGGGCTGCCGGGTGTACCGGCCCGGGCCGCGGCATCGGCCTCGGCCTCGGCGGGATTGAAGGTCGGCGGCCCTGCGCCTCCGGCATTGAAGGTCGGCGGCCCTGCGCCTCCGGCGTTGCTTCGCTTTCCGTCATCCCGTACACCTCCGCGGGCCGTGGCCCACCCACCTGCCGCGCAGCGCGGCGCCTGATAGCTATCGTCGAAGCGAATCGACTCGACCTCCGCTATTGAAGCAGGTCGTCATATGTGAGGAGACGTTGATGGCCAAGGCGGACATCGCCGCCCTGCTTGCCCTCGGCGCCGCCCTGTTCATCGCGATCGGCGATGTCATCCATCAGCGCTCCGCGCACGAGGTCACCGACGAGCCCGTCGGCCACGTCGAGTTGTTCATGCGGCTGCTGCGCGACCGCCAGTGGTGGCTGGGAAGCCTGGTGGCCGCCGTCGGCTTCGGTCTGCAGGCCGCGGCGCTGGGCTTCGGCTCGGTGCTGCTGGTGCAGGCATTGCTCGTGACGTCGCTGCTGTTCGCGCTCCCGATGAGCGCGCGGGCCGCCAACCGCCGTGTCACCCGCTGGGAGTGGGTATGGGCCGTGGTCCTCGCCGGCAGCGTCGCGGTGATCGTCACCGTCGGCAACCCTCAGGCCGGCCAGTCCCGGGCGTCGCTGGAGACCTGGGCGGCCGTGGTCGCGGTGCTGGGCCCGGCGCTGGTGCTGTGCGTGATCGGCGCGCGGATCTGGTCCGGGTCGGTCAGCGCGGTATTGCTGGCGCTGGTATCGGGCTCGCTGTGGGGGGTGTTCGCGGTGCTGACCAAGGGTGTCGTCGACCAGCTCGACGACGGGGTCTTGGCGGTGCTTCGCACCCCCGAGCTCTACGCGTGGGCGCTGGTGGCGATCGCCGGGACGGCCTGGCAGCAGTCGTCTTTCCGGGCGGGCTCGATGACTGCGTCGCTGCCGGCGATGACGGTGGCCGAGCCGGTGGTGGGTTCGGTGCTCGGCATCGTGGTGCTCGGCGAGACGCTGAACACCGACGACATCGGCTGGGTCGCGCTCGGGCTGGCCATCGTGGCGATTGTGGTGGCGACGGTCGCGCTGGCCCGCAGCGAGGCGCTGCCCTCGGGGTCGCCGAGTTCTGCGCCACGGTCGTCGGTGCAGCCGGATGGCAGCCCTGATGCAGAACTCGCTGAAGGCAATTCCCAAGAGAACCGCTCTTTACCGTGACGCTGAGCGCGATCGCAATCATCCCCTCGGCGCCGGTGCTCGTGCCGCAGCTCGGCGGCGCGGCAGCCGACGAGATCGCCGACCTTCGGCAGGCCGTGTTCACCGTTGCCAGTGCACTGCCCGACCGGTGGGTGGCCGTCGGCGGCGGAACGACGGACGAGGTGCTCGGTCCAGCGGCCGCGGGCACGTTCGCCGGTTATGGCGTCGACGTCCCGGTTGTCTTGTCACCCGATGCCGACGACGTCGGCGAAATGCCCGAAATGCCGTTGTGCGCGCTGATCGCCGGCTGGGTGCGTGGTGAGGTGCGTCCTCATGCGCGCGTCGAGGTGCGGGTATTCGCGCACGGCAGCGATGCGAACGGCCGTGAGCTTCGAACAGAGCTCGACCAGACCGACGAACCGGTCGGCGTGCTCGTCGTGGCCGACGGCGCTAACACGTTGACCGAGCGCGCCCCCGGCGGCTACGACCCCGCGTCGATCTCGATGCAGGCCGCCCTTGACGACGCGCTCGCCACCGGTGACGTCGCCGCGCTGGCCGAGGCGCCGCCGTCGATCACCGGCCGGGCCGCCTGGCAGGTCCTCGCGGGACTGGCGGGCAAGGGTCCACGCGAGGCCCGGGAGCACTATCGCGGCGCGCCGTTCGGCGTGGGCTACTTCGCGGGCCTCTGGATTCCATGAGGCCGATCGCGATCGTCGGGCCGACGGGCACCGGCAAATCGCATCTCGCGCTGGCCGTCGCCGAGGCGGTGCACGGCGAAATCGTGAACGCCGACGCGATGCAGCTCTACCGCGGAATGGACATCGGCACCGCGAAGCTGCCTGTCGGCGAGCGCTGGGGGATCCCGCATCACCAGCTTGACGTGCTGGACGTCACCGAGACCGCGACCGTCGCGAACTACCAGCGCGGCGCGGCCGCCGACGTCGAGGCGATCATGGCCCGTCAAGCGGTGCCGGTCATCGTCGGCGGCTCGATGCTCTACGTACAGTCCCTGCTCGACGACTGGGCCTTTCCGGCAACCGACCCGGCGGTGCGCGCGCGCTGGGAACAGCGGCTCGCCGAGGTGGGCGTCGAACAGCTGCACCGCGAACTGGCTGCCGTCGATCCGCAGGCCGCGACGTCGATCCTGCCCACCGACGGCCGGCGCATCGTGCGGGCGCTTGAGGTCGTCGAACTGACCGGCCGCCCGTTCTCGGCGTCTGCGCCGACCATCGGCCGCCCACGGTGGGACACGCTGATAATCGGATTGGATTGGGAGACAGCGCAACTCGACGCGCGGCTGGCAAAGCGAACGGACAAGATGTTCGACGAGGGACTTGTCGACGAGGTCGTGGGGCTGCTCGGAAAGGGACTGCGCGACGGCGTCACCGCGTGTCGTGCGCTCGGCTACGCGCAGGTGATCGCCGACCTGGACAGCGGCGGCGACGGCAGCGCCGCCCGCGAGCCGACGTTCGTCGCCACGCGTCGCTATGTGCGACGGCAGCGGTCCTGGTTCCGGCGCGACCACCGCATCCGCTGGCTGGACGGGGCAGATGAGGACCTGGCGGCACGTATCCTGAGCTGGTGATCTTCGCCAAGGGCCACGGTACCCAGAACGACTTCGTGCTGCTGCCCGACATCGAGGCGAAACTGGCCCTGACGCCGCAGGTGGTGGCCGCGCTGTGCGACCGCCGCCGCGGGCTCGGCGCCGACGGGGTGCTGCGGGTGACTCTCGCCGAACTGGCAGTCGAGGCGGGCGTGCTCGAGCGGCTGCCCGACGGTGTCGACGGCGGCGACTGGTTCATGGACTACCGCAACGCCGACGGGTCGATCGCCGAAATGTGCGGTAACGGCGTGCGGGTGTTCGCCCACTTCCTGCGGGCCAGCGAACTCGAGCGACGCGACGAGTTCGTCGTCGCATCACTGGCGGGACCCCGCCCGGTTCAGGTACATAGCGTCGACAACGCGTTCGCCGACGTCACCGTCGAGATGGGCAAGACCAACCAGCTCGGCAGGGGCGAGGCGGTGGTCGGCGGCCGAGTGTTCAGCGGGTTGGCCGTCGACGTCGGCAACCCGCACCTGGCGTGCGTCGACGCCTCGCTCACACCGGATGCGCTGGCGGCGCTCGACGTTGCGGCACCGGTGTCATTCGACCGCGCGCAGTTCCCCGACGGCGTCAATGTCGAAGTCCTGACGGCGCCCAAGCGGGGTGCGGTGTCGATGCGCGTGCACGAACGAGGCGTCGGCGAAACCCGTTCGTGCGGAACGGGAACGATCGCAGCGGCCGTCGCAGCCCTGGCTCACAAGGGCGCGTCGACGGGCTCGCTGACAGTCCGCATCCCGGGAGGCGAGGTCGACGTCACCGTCACCTCGGCCACCAGCTACCTGCGCGGCCCGTCGGTGCTCGTCGCGCACGGGGAAATCTCGGAGGAATGGTGGCGAGCCCAACGGCGTTAATTAAGGTGCGCGCCCGACGTTCGGCGTGCACCATCACTCATTGCTTATGACGTATCCAGGAATCCCCAGCACCGGTGAGCTCGCGCTCGACGACCGGTCCGCCCTGCGCCGCGTGTCCGGTCTGTCGACCGAGCTTGCCGACATCTCCGAGGTCGAGTACCGGCAGCTGCGGCTTGAGCGCGTCGTGCTGGTCGGCGTGTGGACTGACGGCAGCGCCGCCGACGCCGAGGCCAGCCTCGCCGAGTTGGCGGCCCTGGCCGAAACCGCCGGGTCGCAGGTACTCGAGGGCATCGTGCAGCGGCGCGACAAACCGGACCCGTCGACCTACATCGGCTCCGGTAAGGCCAAAGAGCTGCGCGAGATTGTCGTCGCCACCGGCGCCGACACCGTCATCTGCGACGGCGAGCTCAGCCCGGCGCAGCTGACCGCCCTGGAAAAGGCGGTGAAGGTCAAAGTGATCGACCGGACCGCGCTGATTCTCGACATCTTCGCCCAGCACGCCACCAGCCGGGAAGGCAAGGCCCAGGTGTCGCTGGCGCAGATGGAATACATGCTGCCGCGGCTGCGCGGCTGGGGTGAGTCGATGTCGCGGCAGGCCGGCGGCCGTGCCGGTGGCAGCACCGGTGGCGTGGGCCTGCGCGGCCCCGGTGAGACGAAGATCGAAACCGACCGGCGGCGCATCCGCGAGCGAATGGCCAAGCTGCGCCGCGAGATCAAGAACATGAAGCAGGCCCGCGACACCCGCCGCGGCCGCAGGCTGCGCAGCGACGTGCCGTCGATCGCGATCGTCGGCTACACCAACGCAGGCAAGTCGAGTCTGCTCAACGCGTTGACCGGCGCCGGCGTGCTGGTGCAGGATGCGCTGTTCGCGACCCTCGAACCCACCACGCGCCGTGGGCATTTCGACGACGGGCGCCCCTTCGTCCTCACCGACACCGTGGGGTTCGTGCGGCATCTGCCGACGCAGCTGGTCGAGGCGTTCCGCTCGACGCTAGAGGAGGTCGTCGACGCGGATCTGCTGGTGCACGTCGTCGACGGCTCCGATGCCAATCCGCTGGCGCAGATCGACGCCGTGCGAAGCGTTCTGCGTGAGGTCGTGGCAGAGCACGACGGGCAGGCGGCGCCGGAACTGTTGGTAGTCAACAAGGTTGACGCGACGAGCGACTTGACGATGGCCAAGCTGCGCCGCGCTCTGCCGGGTGCGGTGTTCGTCTCGGCGCGCACCGGCGAGGGGCTCGATGAGTTGCGCCGTCGGATAGGCGAGTTGGCTGCCCCGGCTGACGAAGCGATCGACGTCGTAATCCCTTACGAACGAGGTGATCTCGTGGCCCGGGTGCACGCCGACGGGCAGGTGCAGGAGTCCGAGCACAACGCCCACGGGACGCGGATCAGGGCTCGCGTGCCGCTCGCGCTTGCCGCGAGCCTGCGCGACTTCGCATCGACCTAGCGGCCTATTCGGGCTCGCCGTATTCATCGAACCAGTGGGCAAGTTTGCCGCGACGGCTGACGGCGCGCAGTCGGCGCTCGGTGGCGTCGCGGGATTTGGGTGTGGTGACGATCAGCAGTTCGTCTCCAGCCCGGATACGCGAATCAAGTTGCGGGACAGACGCGTTGCCGTCACGGATGACCAGTGTGATGACACTGGGCTCGGGTAGCCGGAGTTCCATGATCATGACGTTGTGCAGCCGGGACTGCGGTCCGACCGTCATGGTCAGGAGTTCTGCCTCCAACACGTCCAGCGGAGCGGCGTCCACCTGGATCTCCCGGGTGGCGTCGCGTGAGATCAGCCCCAGCCGGTGAGCGATCGGTCGCAGACTCGGTCCCTGCACGAGCGTGAAGACCACGACCAAAACGAACACGATGTTGAGTAACCGTCCGCTGTCTGCGACCCCCTCGACGATCGGGAAGGTCGCCAGCACGATCGGCACCGCGCCGCGCAGTCCCGCCCAGGAGAGGAACGCCTGCTCGCGCCACGGCACACCGAATCCGGTGAGCGAGACCACCACCGCGAGCGGTCTGGCCAACAGCAACAACGCCAACCCGATGCAGACTGCCGGCAGCAGGTCGGCCAGCAGGTCGCTCGGATCAACCAGGAGTCCCAGCAGGACGAACAACCCGATCTGCGCCAGCCAGCCGAGTCCCTCGGCGAACGACTTGGTGGCCGACCGGTGGGGCAGCCCCGAGTTGGCGAGGGTGACCGCGGCCAGATACGCCGCAAGGAACCCGCTCGCGTTTTCGGTTCCTGCGGCAGCGAAGGCGACCATCCCCAGGCCGAACGTGGCGAGCGGATACAGTCCGGCGGCGGGCAAGGCGATGCGGCGCAGCGCGAAGGCGCCGAGCAGTCCGCATCCAAGACCGGTCACGGCCCCGACCACAAGCTCGTATGCGACTTCCGCCAGGGCGTGTCCGGGCGAGAGTGCCAGCGGCGTAACGGAGAACATCAGGACGAGGATCACGGCGGGTGCGTCGTTGAAACCGGATTCGGCTTCGAGCAGCCCGGCTACCCGTCGCGGCAGCGGCAGCACTCGCAGCACGGAGAAAACCGCCGCCGCGTCCGTCGAGGACACGATGGCGCCAACGAGTAGTGCCAGTTGCCAGTTCATGTCGAGCAGCAGGTGAGCGATCGCGGCGGTGACCAGGGTGGTGATGCCTACGCCTACCGTCGCCAGCACGCCAGCGGGCGCGAGGACGTGGCGGATGTCAGAGAACCTCGTGGTCAAACCGCCTTCGACCAGGATGACGGCCAGCGCGGCCGTGCCAAGGTCGCGCGCCAGCACCACGTCGTCGAACCGCAGCCCCAGTGCGTCCTCGCCCAGCACGACTCCGACTGCCAGGAACAACAGCAGGCTGGGTAAGCCCGCCTTGGTGGCCAGTCGGGTGCCGATGATGCTGGCGAGAAGCACAAGTCCACCGACGAGAAGCGCGACGTACAGTTCGTCAAGGGTCATCAGCCCTGCCTTATGGTTCGGTCGCGTTGCCGGTACTTGCGGATTGGGGGTAGGACGCTCAGATGCGGATAGCAATCGCCGGAGCGGGGGCAGTCGGTCGGTCGGTGGCTCGAGAGTTGCTGAACAACGGGCACAAGGTCTTGCTGATCGAACGTAACCCAGCCCATTACGAGCCGCGCACCGTCCCGGATGCCGACTGGTTACTTGCCGACGCGTGTGAACTGGCGTCCCTCGAGGAGGCCGGCCTCCAGACCTGCGATGTCGTCATTGCCGCGACCGGCGACGACAAGGCCAATCTCACGACCTCTTTGTTGGCCAAGACCTAGTTCGCCGTACCGCGCGTGGCGGCAAGGGTGAACGACTCTCGCAACGAGTGGTTGTTCACCGACCAGTGGGGTGTGGACTTCGCGGTGTCCACCCCGCATGCGATCCTCGCAAGCGTCGAGGGCGCTATCGACGTGGGCCATCTGGTGAAGTTGCTGAGCCTGCGGCAAAGCGCCGGAGCGAACCTGGAGAAACTGGTGCTGCCACCCGACAGCCCGCTTGCGGGGCGGCGAGTTCGCGACCTCGCGCTGCCCGACGACAGCGCGTTACTCGTGGTGCTTCGGGCGGATGGCCCAGTCGTAGCGCACGACGACACAGAGCTCAGGGCCGGTGACGAGATGTTGTTCGTGGCGGCCGATTCCGTGGAGGCGAGGCTGAGAGAAGTCGTTGGGATAGCCCCACTGCACGACTGACGCTCGATTCGACGCCGAGCTGGGTTAGCTGACCACGTCGTACACCCCGGCCGCATCTGCAGCCATTATTCGTTGCGCGAGTTGGGCTTTCAATTCGTCGAGGCGGGATTCCTCGGCGTCGGTGCGGTCGTCCTTCTGCGCGAGGTCGATGAACTCCTCGGTGACGAAGCCGTCGCGCAGCACGAGGGTTACTGATTCTCCGCCGATGCTGACCTCGAAGACGAAGCTTTCACGCAGCCGCCCTAGGTCCGGCCGGGCCAAAGCCGGATCCACGATGTAGCGGCCGTCGGACACCGCGCGTGTGACCGCCTCGACCCCGTCGCGGGCACCCGGTCCGCGGAACGAAGTGCGCACGACGACGGACCGCCGCGGCGGAGGCTCGTCGGGAAAGAGCTCCGCGAACGCGCGCTGCAGCACCTTGAACGCGTTGGCGACGCCGCCGGGTGAGCCGGGTCCGTGGTAGCGCATGAGGTCCTCGAAACTGAACTCGAGGACCCGGCTGCGTTCCTGGACCCGGATTGTTTCCGCCACGCAGCAGACTCTAAGCCGCCCGCTTCGGCGGTAATCGCCCGCCGACAAACCAACCATCCGGTTGGTATATCTTGGGCGCAAGTTTCCTGATACGAGAAGTTCTCGATGTCGGCGCACGCGAGGAGCACACAAGTGGGTGAAGCCGTGAAATACGAGCGCACGCTGTTCGAGCCGGATCACGAGCTGTTCCGGGAGTCATACCGGGCGTTCTTGGAGCGCCACGTCGCGCCGTATCACGAGCAATGGGAGAAGGACAAGATCGTCGACCGCGGCGTCTGGCTCGAGGCCGGCAAGCAGGGCTTCCTCGGGATGGCGGTACCCGAAGAGTATGGCGGCGGCGGCAACCCCGACTTTCGGTACAACACGATCATCACCGAGGAGACCACGGTGGGCCGCTACAGCGGTATCGGGTTCGGCCTGCACAACGACGTAGTGGCGCCGTATTTGCTGCGGCTGACCGACGAGGAACAGAAGCAGCGGTGGCTGCCGAAGTTCTGCACCGGCGAGCTGATCACCGCGATCGCGATGACCGAACCTGGCACGGGCAGCGACCTTCAGGGCATCAAGACCCGTGCGGTCAAAGAGGGCGATCACTACGTGCTGAACGGCTCGAAGACGTTCATCACCAACGGCATCAACTCCGACCTGGTGATCGTCGTCGCGCAGACGGACCCTGAGAAGGGCGCGTGGGGATTCTCGCTCTTGGTGGTCGAGCGCGGGATGGAAGGGTTCGAGCGCGGACGCCATCTCGACAAGATCGGTCTGGACGCCCAGGACACCGCTGAGCTCTCGTTCACCGACGTAAAGGTGCCGGCCGCGAACCTGCTCGGCGAGGAGGGCCAGGGTTTCGTCTATCTGATGCAGAACCTACCGCAGGAGCGCATTTCGATCGCGATCATGGCGGCCGCGGCGATCGAGGGGGCGCTCGAGGAGACTCTTCGATATGTCAAGGAGCGCAAGGCCTTCGGCAAGCCGATCGGGAGCTTCCAGAACAGCCGCTTCCTGCTGGCCGAGCTGGCGACAGAGGCGACGGTCGTGCGGATGATGGTCGACGAGTTCATCCGGCTGCACCTCGACGAGAAACTGACCGCCGAGCAGGCCGCGATGGCCAAGTGGTACTCGACCGAAAAGCAGGTGCATGTGATCGACCGGTGCCTGCAGCTACACGGCGGCTACGGCTACATGCGCGAGTACCCGATCGCGCGGGCGTATCTCGACTCGCGCGTGCAGACGATCTACGGCGGCACGACAGAGATCATGAAGGAGATCATCGGGCGTTCGCTGGGGGTCTGATTCTTCGCCGAGTCGAGGGACCAATACCGGGCTTGCCGCGGACCAGCTGCGGCGAACGACGGCGCGGCTACGGGACGGGGTACGGCCAGACGCAGATGTAGTAGTTGCCGTTGCAGCGGGTGAGGACCTCCTGGGTCGGTGCGCCGATGCCCGGCATGTACGGCACGCACCCGTATCCGGCCGGATTGTCGACCATGCCTCGCGGGCAGATCGCGACGGCCATCTCGTCGCCGGACGTGGCGATCACCGGTGCGACGAGACACAATCCGCCGATGGCTGCCGCCGAGATCAGCCGAACCGCTTTCAGGTTCATGCTTCCAGCATGCCCGACGGGACGCCCGTGGCTCAGATTTTGCGGATCACTGTCACGACCCGGCCGAGGATTGCGGCCTCGTTGCCCGGAATCGGGTCGAATGCCGGGTTGTGTGGCATCAGCCAGACTTGATTGCCGGTGCGCTTGAACGTCTTGACCGTGGCTTCTCCGTCGATCATCGCGGCGACGATGTCGCCGTTGTCGGCGGTGTTCTGCTGACGGACCACCACCCAGTCGCCGTCGCAGATCGCCGCATCCACCATCGACTCGCCCACCACTTTGAGCAGGAATAACGATCCCTCACCAACCAGCTCGCGGGGGAGCGGGAACACGTCTTCGACCGCCTCCTCGGCGAGGATCGGTCCACCGGCGGCGATGCGTCCGAGCACCGGCACGAACGTCGGCTCCGGCAGCGCGTCCGAACCGGCCACGTCCGTGGTGACTGTCGCCGCAGCGGCCTCGTCGGCTCCGCGGACGTCGACCGCACGGGGCCTGTTCGGGTCACGGCGCAGGTAACCCTTGCGCTCGAGTGTGCGCAGTTGGTGCGCCACCGACGAGGTCGATGTGAGCCCGACCGCGTCGCCGATCTCACGGATGCTCGGTGGATACCCCCGGGTGGTGACCGACGCCCGGATCACCTCGAGGATCTTGCGTTGACGCTGCGTAAGGCCGGATCCAGGGACGGATTGCGTGGTACCGCTGCTGTCGCTCATGCGAGCAAATGTAACTCCGCGCGCCGACGAGTTCAAACATGTGTTCGAGGCGTGTCGCTTTCGTGACTTTTGCGGCCCACGACCGGAGCGTCTGTCACACCCCTCTGATAGACATCGATCAAATGTTCGTATTTCGAACGCATGATCGACTATATTTCGAACACAGGAGCGAAAACGGAAGGGGCCGAACATGACGATCATCGACACCTGGGAGCAGCCGGATACCCGCGTGGAACGCGCTCGGCCCCGACGAGCCGCCGTGGTGCGTCCCCATGCCGGGACGGTCGCCTACCGCGGCACCGGCGTCAGGATGTCCCGCGCCGCGCATCGCCCGCGGCCGGTCAGCGTCACGATGACGGTCGTCCTGGCCGGCCTCGCCGCGCTGGTCACGGTGTGGCTCATCGCGCTGGCGCAGGCGCGCGGTGCAGACACCGCCGCCACGGCGGTGCCCGAGCAACTGGCGGTGGTGCGGGTGCAGCCCGGGGAGAACCTGCAGCGACTGGCGGCCCGAGTCTCGCCCGACGCACCGGTGGCCAGCGTCGTAGAGAAGATCCGGGAACTCAACGAACTCGACTCTGCAGCGCTCGACGCGGGTCAGACACTCATTGCGCCGGTGGGTTGACGGCCGTGGTCGCGATGGCCGCGCCGCTGCGTGCAGCGGTAGTCTCGGAAGCGTTCTGTCCGACCGAGTGTCTGCGCGGCGAAGGAGCAGTCATGCACTGTCCGTTCTGCCGCCATCCCGACTCCCGGGTGGTCGACTCCCGCGAAACCGATGAGGGGCAGGCGATCCGGCGTCGTCGGTCGTGTCCAGAGTGCGGTCGCCGCTTCACTACCGTAGAAACCGCGGTGCTGGCTGTGGTCAAGCGCAGCGGCGTGACCGAACCGTTCAGCCGGGAGAAGGTGATCCGCGGGGTACGACGGGCATGCCAGGGGCGCGAGGTGGACGACGACGCGCTGAACCTGCTCGCGCAGCAGGTCGAGGACACGGTCCGGGCCACCGGGTCGCCGGAGGTGCCCAGTCAAGAGGTGGGCCTGGCGATCCTCGGGCCGCTGCGTGAACTCGACGAGGTCGCGTATCTGCGGTTCGCCTCGGTGTATCGCTCGTTCACCTCGGCCGACGACTTCGAGCGCGAGATCGAAGCGCTGCGCGCGCACCGCAACGTCAGCGCGTCGCAGTAGAGGCTCAGTCCACGTGCCGGGTGGCGTCGTCGACGACGCGGCCCCCCACCTTGACCCAACCTTCGGGAGTCCACCATGTCTGGATGACAGAGCCCTTGCCCTGCGTGATCGTCAGGTCGCGACTGAGGATGTCGGTGATACGGACCGCCGCCGCCCCAGTGGCCTCGTCCTCAACCACGCCCAGGTCAGTCGCGAACATCCGCGAGCGCAGATGGCCCGCAGGCTCGTCGATCCACGCCCAGATGTAATGCGCGACGTCGTCGGAAAAGTCGTCGGGGTCGGCGGCGAGGACCTCCTCGGGTGAGTCGAGATGATGGAACGCGAATTCCGGGGCCCAGTCGGCGCGGGCCTGCACCGTCGTCACATCGCCTTCGTAGCTGACGGCGACAACGCCGGCCGGCACCTGCAACGTGTGGATCGGGATCCCGCGCTCCTTCAGCCACCACGACAATCCGACTGTCGGGTGGCCGGCGAACGGCAGCTCCGTGGCGGGCGTGAAGATCCGCGCATGGGCCGTCGTCGCGCCCGTGGTCGGAACGTCGACGAAAACCGTTTCGCTGTAACCCATTTGGGTCGCGAGCGCCTGGCGATCAGCTGGAGCGACAGCACTGGCATCCACCACGCCGAGCGGATTCCCGAAGTTCCCTTCACCGTCGGTGAACACACGGACGACGAAAACGTCAGTAGCCATATGACCGACTTTATGCCCGGAGGCGGTCAGGTCGTCAGGTCGCGCTTCGCTCGTCGGAACTCATCGCGTCCAGCACGGCCACCCGGGTGTCGACAGAACCGGAGATGGTCTCGTCGCGGATGCCCTCGCGCAACAGCGCACGCAGCAGCTCCGGATCGTGATCGGCCGGTTTCGTGGTGTCGATGAACTTCTCGACGACCTCGACGAAGCGCTCCGGGTCGTCGTGGAACGGGAAGTGGCCCGAGTTCTCGAAAATCTCCAGTCGTGAACCGGGCATTGCCGCGTGCACCATTCGCGCGTGGCTCACCGGGATCACCGAGTCGTCCTGTCCCCAAATCAATTGCACTGGAACGGATTGCGTTAAATAACATCGGTCGAGCATCGTCACCACTTGCCCCCGCCAGTCCACTACGGCCCGCAGCGTCCGCGAGAACGCCGAGGATGCCGTCGGCTCGGGCAACTCGGCCAGCACGCGCAACACGTCGGGCAGGTCTCGCGCGAACCTCACGGGAGCCGCGGGACCGGCGAGATCGAGCAGGGCGCCGAGCGTCCGGCCCAACACCTGTAGCGTGGGCAGCGCTCCTGGTAACCGCAGCAGCGCCAGCGCCTCGCTGCCCATCGGCAGGGACAAGAACCGCAGCGCGAAGTGCACGTCTTTGGTCACCCCGCCAGTGCCGACGAGCACGACCCGCTCCACCAATTGCGGGTACTGGTAAGCGAATTGCATGGTCACGCCACCGCCCAGCGAGTGACCGACGACGGTCACCCGGTCGACGTCGAGCACGGCCAGCAGGTCGCGCATGCCGTTGGCGTAGGCGGCGACGGAGTAGTCCGCGCGGGGCTTGTCGGACTTACCGTGGCCCAACAGGTCGGGCGCGATCACGGTGAACCGCTGCGCGAGCTTTGTCTGCACTTGCTCCCACGTCGCCGAGTTGTCGCCGATGCCGTGGATCAGCAGGATCGCAGGACCCTCGCCGGCTACCCGAAACGCGCGCCGGTAGCCGTGGATGGTGCGGAAGTGCAGCGTCGACTGCACGTCGCGAACGGGCCGCAGGTTGGCTTTACTCGCACCCATGTGGGCCACCTCCGCCTCGGGCCGGCGGCCCGCCTCGACTCACTTCTTGTCGTCGCCGTCTCGGAACCCGTCCGAGAAACCCCCCGACTGTTGCGCCAAGAAGCGCTCGAACTCCCCGGCGAGTTCTTCGCCGCTGGGCAGGTCTTCACCGCGGGCCAGCAGAGAGCGGTTCTCCTGGGCGGCGACGAAAGCGTCGTATTGGCGCTCCAATGCCGCCACGACCTGCGCCACCTCGGGGCTCGAGTTGACTTGCTCGTCGATCTTGGTGCGGATCTCGGTTCCGGCCTCGGCCAGCGCCGCCAGGGGTATCTGCAGCGAACCGACCTTGCCGACTTCGGCCAGCAGCGCTTCGGCGGCAGGCGGGAAGTCGGTCTGCGCCAGATAGTGCGGGACGTGCACGGTGAAGCCGACGACCTCGTGGCCATGCTGCGCCATCCGGTACTCCAGCAGGTTCGACGCACTGCCGGGCACCTGCACCTCGCCCACCCACGGCTGATGGTGGGTGATGAGCTCCTTGTTGTTGGCATGCGCGGTCATCGTGACGGGCCGGGTGTGCGGCACTGCCATCGGGATGGTGCCCAGCCCGATCGTCTGCCGCACACCCAGCCGCTCGGCCAACAGCCGCACCGCGGTGACGAACCGTTCCCACTTCAGGTCCGGCTCCATGCCGGCCAGCAGCAGAAACGGCGTGCCCACGCTGTCGTGAACCGCGTACAGGCTCAGCTCCGGGTCGTCGTAGGCGGTGAAGTGGTCGGTCTTGAACGTCATCAACGGCCGCCGGGACCGGTAGTCGAGCAGTTCGTCGATCGCGAAGGAGGCGACGAGCTCGGCGTCCAGGGCGTCGCGCAGGTATTTCGACGACAGCCGAATCGCGTGGCCAGCATCGGAGAAGCCTTCCAGCGCGTGGACCATCACGGGCCCGCGGCCGTCCGGAGAGGACAGCTGGGGCGCGGGGAACTCCAGCTCGTACATCCCGCTCTGCTCGGGCCGGTATTCGTCGTCAGCCATGGTCTTCGCCTCCTCCCGCAGAGCCGGTGACGTCTAGTGTCGCTGGCCAGCGTGATCTCCGCCACCGGGCGCCGCGATTTCCGAACGCAGATACCCGTGATTGTTCAACGCTATGCGGGTGAACCTGCGTTCCTGGGCTACGAGCGGAACTGGTTGAGCGCGCGCATCTTGTTCATCACGTCGAGCGCCGCCACTTTGTACGCCTCGGAGAACGTGGGGTAGTTGAACACCGCGTCGACGAGGTACTCGATCGTGCCGCCGCAGCCCATCACGGCTTGGCCGATGTGCACTAGTTCGGTGGCCGCGGTGCCGAAGATATGCACGCCGAGCAGCTTCAGGTCGTCGGTCGACACCAGCAGCTTGAGCATGCCGTAGGAGTCGCCGGCGATCTGGCCGCGCGCGAGCTCCCGGTACCGCGACACGCCCACCTCGTATGGCACCGCGTCCTTGGTCAGCTGCACTTCGGTGGCGCCGACATACGAGATCTCGGGAATCGAGTAGATCCCGATCGGCTGCAGTTCGGTCATGCCCGCGGTGGGCTCGCCGAACGCGTGGTACGCCGCAAGCCGGCCCTGCTCCATCGACGTGGCGGCCAGAGCCGGGACGCCGATCACGTCGCCGACCGCGTAGATGTGATCCACCTTGGTCTGGAACCGGTCGTCCACGTAGACCCGTCCGCGGCTGTCGGATTCCAGGCCGGCGTTGGCGAGGTCGAGGTGATCAGTGAAGCCCTGCCGACCCGCGGAGTACATGACCGTTTCCGCGGGGATCTGCTTGCCGCTGGCCAGCGTGGTCACGGTGCCCGCCGAGCCGACGTCGACGGCCGTCACCTCCTCGCCGAACCGGAACGTGACCGCGAGGTCGCGCAGATGGAACCGCAGCGCCTCGACGATCTCGGGATCACAGAAGTCCAGCATCGAGTCGCGCTTCTCCACGACCGTGACCTTGGTCCCCAGCGCGGCGAACATCGACGCGTACTCGATGCCGATCACGCCGGCGCCCACCACGACCATCGACGCCGGCAGGCTCTTCAAGTCCAGGATGCCGTCGGAGTCCAGCACCCGGCATTCGTCGAACTCGACGCCGGCGGGACGAGCGGGCTTGGTTCCGGTGGCGATCACGATGTAACGCCCGCTGACCGTGATGCGGTCACCGCGGTTCACGTCCTCGACCGCAACCGTGTGCTCGTCGATGAACCGGCCGTGACCGATGTAGAGCTCGACGTTGTTGCGCATGAGCTGCGACCGCACGACGTCCTGCTCCTTGTTGATGACGTGCGTCGTGCGCGCCAGCAGGTCGGCCGGCGTGATTTTCTCCTTGACGCGATAGCTGGCGCCGTACAGTTCGCGCTGGCTCATGCCGGTGAGGTAGAGCACGGCCTCGCGCAGCGTCTTCGACGGAATGGTGCCGGTGTTGACGCACACCCCGCCCAGCATCCGGCCCCGCTCGATCACCGCGACGGATTTGCCCAGCTTCGCCGCGGCGATAGCCGCCTTCTGTCCGCCGGGGCCGGAACCGATCACGACGAGGTCGTACTCCATACCCATGGGTTTCAGATGTACGCCGTTTCGTCGCATCTCGCATGGCGACTGCACCAATCCCTCGTGAAGTTGCTGTGTCGCGCGCCCATCAGCGGCGTGGCTGGTGAGACCATGGCCGCGATGAGGAGGCTGCCGGCAGCCATGGTGGCGGTCATCGTTTCGGTGATCGCGCTCGGATGTGTCGCCGGTTGCAGCAGAACGGTCGTCGGTTCTGGGGTCGTGGCGTCGGACAACAGGCTCGACGCCGTCTTGGCGACGACGCCGCTCTCGGAGCTGATGCTCGAGCCGTCGGCGTTCCCGCCCGAGTTTGCGGCGGCACCGCTGAGGGCGGCCGCAGCGCAGGGCGCACTGGCTCTGGCCGACGGGGTTCCACCGGGCGCGCGGGTGACGCCACCCGAGTGTCAGCCGGCGGCACCGGCGGAGGCCGCCGCCTTGGAAGGCGTGCACGACGACATCACGCTGCGGGTGATGCTGTCGCGCGGAAGCGGGGCGTTGGCCGCTCGTCGCGACCAGTTGACCGGGTGTGCGAGGTTCTCGGTGGCGACGGACACGGGCTCATGGGACGTCAGGACTGAGCTATTGCCGCCACCAGTCCTCGACGTCGATGACGCGTTCGCCCTCGAGCAGACTCAAACGAACGAGACGGCCGGTGGTCTGTCGCTGGTGGGTGAAGTTGCGGGCGTCCGGGTGACCGCTGCGATGACCGGGGCACCCGCCCGCGAGCTGGATACCGCCGTGCTGGACCAGGTGTTCACCGCCGCGGTTCAGAAGCTGAGGCACGCCGCGTAGCGATCCATCCCCAGTCGCGTTTTCATCCACAGCATGGTGGCGGTGGGGCTCGCGCTGCGTCCTCGGTGACGGTGATCCCGGTCAAGGTCGGATCATGACCAATTCGCAGCCCGACTTCATCCTCAACCGGCCCGGCGCTCTGATTGCCGCGCTGCCCGCCGTGCTCGGCTTCGTCCCGGTGAAATCGCTCGTGCTCGTGACCGTCGCCCGCGGCGAACTGGGTGCGGTGATGCGCGTCGACCTCACGGACCGCCCGGCCGACACCGTGGATCAGATCGCCGAGGTCGCCGCGGCGGCCAAACCGGATGCCGCGATCGCGGTGATCATCGACGCCGACGGTGCACTGTGCCCGATGTGCGCCGACGACTTCCGCGAGCTCGCCTCGGCGCTGACGGATGTGCTTGCGCTGCAGGGCATCACGTTGATCGCTGTGCATGTCGTGGACCGCATCGCGGCCGGTGGCCGGTGGCACTGCGCGGATTTGTGCGGCGCGCGCGGCACTGTCGACGACCCGTCGTCGTCACCGTTGGCAATGGCCGCCGTGCTCGACGGGCGCCGCCTCTACGCACGGCGCGAGGATCTCCTGGAGGTCATCGAAGTCACCGACACGGCACGGGTTGCGCGGTTGTTGCGCCGGATCCGCCGGAGGCTCAAGGTGCGAGACTCCAGCGACGACCATTCGTCACGCGGCGACGTCGACTTCGTGATGGCGCTCGTCGAGAAGATGGCGGCCGGCACCGAACCGTCCGATGCGCAGGTGGCCGAGATGGCCTGCGTGCTGTCCGATGTCGACGTGCGAGACACGTTGTTCGCGTTGGCCGTTGGCGACAAAGCAGCATACGCGGAGTCGCTCTGGGCGATGTTGTCACGGATACTGCCAAAGCCGTGGCGTGTGGAAGCGCTTGTGCTGCTTGCCTTTTCGGCGTATACGCGCGGCGACGGCCCGCTGGCGGGAGTGGCGCTGGACGCCGCCTTGCGGTGCAGCGGCGAGCACCGGATGGCGTCCATGCTCGACACGGCGCTGCAATCCGGGCTTCCCCCGGACAAGATTCGCGGGCTGGCGGTCAGCAGCTACCGGGTGGCCGAGCGGCTCGGGGTGAGCCTGCCGCCGCGGCGGGCGTTCGGACGCCGGGCCGGCTAAACCTTCTCCACCTTGACGGCGTGGGCCATGTGGTGGGGGAGCTCGACGTCTTCATGACCCGGGATGACGATCGTGACGCCGCCGACCGGGCTGGTCTGGACCGTGACCCGGGCGTTGGGCACGACGCCGGCTTCCTTGAGCCGCGTGATGAGTTCGACGTCGCCCTGCACGTGCTCGGTGAGTTGCCGCACCACCACCGCGACGGGCGCGCCGGAAGGGAGCTCCGTGAGCCGCACCCAGCTGCCACGCTCCGGTGCAGCGGTCGGGTCGACTCCGAGCTCAGCCAGCCCGGGAATCGGGTTGCCGAACGGTGAGGTGGTCGGGTTGTCGAGCACCTGAACCAGCCGACGTTCGACGTCCTCGCTCATCACGTGCTCCCAGCGGCAAGCCTCGGCGTGCACGTCTTCCCAGGGCAAGCCGATGATGTCGACGAGCAAGCGTTCAGCGAGCCGGTGCTTGCGCATCACGGCGACGGCCAGGGTACGGCCTTTCGGGGTCAACTCGAGGTGGCGGTCGCCGGCCACATGGAGCAGCCCGTCGCGCTCCATCCTCGACACGGTCTGGCTGACGGTCGGCCCGCTCTGCTCCAGCCGTTCGGCGATACGGGCGCGCAGCGGCACCACGCCTTCTTCTTCGAGGTCGTAGATGGTCCGCAGGTACATCTCGGTGGTATCGACCAGGTCGTTCATTAGGCCACCCTTCGTTCGGCCCGAGTCTACCGTCGTAGCTGGCATAACGGTGACGTTGAACCACCGCCCGTCAAACACGTGTGCCCGCCGGAGTTCCGGCGGGCACACGGATGAGGGAAGTGCTAGCTGGCGTAGGACCGGAGCCGGTCGGCACGCTCGCCGTGGCGCAGCTTTGCCATGACCTCACGCTCGATCTGGCGAACGCGTTCGCGGGAGAGACCGAAAAGCTTGCCGATCTGGTCGAGCGTGCGGGGCTGCCCGTCGTCGAGACCGAACCGCAACCGGATCACCTGATGCTCACGCTCGTCGAGCGTGGCGAGCACGCTGCGAATGTCGGTGTGCAGCAACTCGGAGATCACCGCGTTTTCCGCGGACATCGCCTCGGCGTCCTCGATGAAGTCGCCCAGCGGGGCCTCCTCGTCGCTGCCGACCGGCATGTCCAGGCTCACCGGGTCACGGCTGTGCTCCAGCAGATCGTTGATCTTCTCCACCGGAATCCCGGATTCGGCGGCCAGTTCCTCGTCGGTGGCTTCGCGGCCGAGGTTCTGATGCATCTCGCGCTTGATCCGCGCCAGCTTGTTCACCTGCTCGACGAGATGGACCGGCAACCGGATCGTGCGGCTCTGGTCGGCCATGCCGCGCGTGATCGCCTGACGGATCCACCAGGTGGCATACGTGGAGAACTTGAAGCCCTTGGTGTAGTCAAACTTTTCCATCGCGCGAATGAGGCCCAGATTGCCCTCCTGGATCAAGTCGAGCAGCGGCATTCCGCGGCCGGTGTAGCGCTTGGCCAGCGACACCACGAGCCGGAGATTCGCTTCGAGGAGATGCCGACGTGCCGCGTCGCCGTCGCGGACGACCATGGCCAGCTCGCGCTTGCGGTTCTCGCCGAGGCGCTTGCGGGTGTCGAGCAGGTGCTGCGCGTAGAGCCCCGCCTCGATCCGCTTGGCCAACTCAACCTCGTCGGCCGCGTTGAGCAACGCAGTCTTGCCGATTCCGTTCAGGTACACCCGAACAAGATCGGCAGCTGGACTCTGGGCGTCCAGATCGTTGTCAACCCGGCTGGCGGTGGCATTTGCCATTGCGGCCTCCTGATCACCTTGAACTGTCATGGGTTGCAACGCTCAAGGCACGGTCGAAGTTCCCGTACGAAAACCCGGGTAGCCCCCCTGAGCTGCGGATATTCAGCCTCGACCTGAGAATGTGCTGAGAATAACGCCAGAGTGTTCTAATCCGGCTCGGACTCAGCCCGATTCGCGGTGCCGGGTTGCAGTTCCGGCCGTTTCGCAGTCGGAAACAGCGACGTGCGGCGACCCTGGTCGTCGAACCGGCGGGGCTCCTCGGCGCGCCGTGGCGGGCGGTCGTTGGCGATCAGCACGGCCATCCACGGCAGCGGTACCGAGACCGCCACGATGAGCAACGAGATCAGTCCGTTGTGCCAGATGCCGTATGCGACCGCGGCGAGGACGAGCGCCGGGATGCGCCAGGTCATCAACGTCAGATACTTGCGGACTCGGCGGCGGTGCTCTTCTTCGTAAGGAATCGCGGCGGCGGTGATCAGGACCGGCCTACCATCGTCGTCGAAACTCAGCTCGGGGCCGTGTTTCATACCTCCACTGTTTCACAACATCGCCCCTGTTGCGGGTTCGGTTTATTACGGTCGCCTTACCGGGCACAATGGCGGACATGCAGACCCAGACGATCGAGCGCACGAAGCCGGAAGAACGCGTCGACGACGGGAGCGACAGCGACACTCCGAAGTTCTTCCACTACGTCAAGAAGGACAAGATCGCCGAGAGCGCCGTGATGGGCACCCACGTTGTCGCGTTGTGCGGCGAGGTGTTTCCGGTGACGCGCTCGCCCAAGCCCGGCTCGCCGGTGTGCCCCGACTGCAAACGGATCTACGACCAATTCAAGAAGGCGTGACGCGCTCGGCGACCGCGGGCGCGGCCGGCTCGTCCGTCGACTCATCCGACGGCTTATCGTCCCCTCCGGCGTCGTCCCTGACGACTCCTTCGGCGCGCGCCTTCAGCCACCATCGCAGCCGATGCGCGTGCGGCGCAGGCGCCGGCCACTGTTCCTGGATCGCGTTGTTCAGCTCCGCCCCGATCACGACCGCAAAGCCCATGAAGAAGGCGAACAGCAGAAACGCGATCGGCGTGGCCAGCGCGCCGTAGGTGTAGCCCGTGCTGGAGATCCACACCAGATACCGGCGCAACATGTTGCTCGCGAGAAGGAAGACCACGGTTGCCAGCACAGCGCCCAGCACCAGCCGGTGGGTGGGCAGCGGCTTGGGCAGCGACACCCGGTACAGCACAGTCACGATCAAGACCAAGGCCAGGCCCAGCACGGGGTAGTAGCCGTACTGCAGGACGCCGAACCAGCTGTCGGGGATCCGCTCGGCGATCTCCTCGGGGCCGAGCGCGACGAGCGGCATCAGCGCGATCGCGGCGACGAGCATCACGACGTAGATGCCCAGGGCGAAGAACCGCTGCCGGACCGGATGGCGAAGCGGCGTCTGGCTGTGCGCCTCGACGACGGAGTCGACGAACGCCGAGACAGCCGACGAGCCGGCCCACAGCGAGATCACGAACCCGACGGACACCACCTCGCCGCGGGCGTGCTGGACGATGTCGGTGATGGTCGGCGTGATGATCTCGTTGACGATGCTGGGGGAGAAGAAGCTGTTGGCGGCGCTGATGATTCGATGCTCGATCGTGGGTAACGTGTCTGGGCCGAACAGCGGCGCGATGTAGGCCAGGCTGCCGAGCAGGCCGAGCAACAGCGGCGGCAGGGACAACGCTTGCCAGAAGGCGGCCTGAGCCGACTCCGAGAAGATCGAGTCGTCCCAGGCCTTCGACAGTGTCCGCACGATGACGTGACGAATCTTGTGCTTGGAAACTCTGGGCGGGGCCTCGTCGGTCATGACTCATCAAGCATTGCCGACGGAGGGGCGTCATGCCCAGGAACCACGCCAAGCGGCGCGGTGAGGATCAAAACTCGATGGGGGCGCCGGCCTCCAGCACCGCGGACAGCTCGATGAGCTTGGCCTCGTGCTTGTTCGCGTGATGCTGGCAGAACAGCAACTCGCCGCCGGAAGGAAGCTTGGCCCGCACGCGAGCGGCAGCCCCGCAGCGATCGCAGCGGTCAGCCCTGGTCAATTCCGGACTGGTCAGCGTTGCGGTCATGGCTCCTCCCGTTCTTGCGTTTGCGGTGGGCCGCTCTCGCGTCTCTCTCAACTGTGACAGACACTTTCCCGTTCGGCTTTGTTCCAAAGCCCGTTACGGGTGTGTCGTGTCTCACGTTTTGCATCGCCCGTGGTGGTGGTTGGTTACCCACATGACGGTCCTGTTACATCTGTGTTTTCCAGCAGATTGGGCCGCCGCGCAGGCGCGCGGTGAGCACCGTCCCGACTCGTTGCGCGATGCGGGGTTCGTGCACCTGTCCACAGCCGAACAAGTGCACCTTCCGGCCAACCGTCTGTATGCCGGGCGGACCGACCTTCTGCTGCTGCACATCGACGCCGCTTTGCTGGAGTCGCCGGTGCGCTGGGAACCCGGCGATTCAACGGATCCAGCCTCGATGATGTTCCCGCATCTGTACGGCCCTCTGCCCGTAAACGCGGTGACTGCCGTCACGTCGTACCGGCCGGGACCCGACGGGCGGTTTCAGCCTCCGGTCACGTAGGCGTCGGCCTCGATCTCGACGAGCAGCCCAGGGTCGATCAGGGCAGAGACCTCCACCATCGTCGCGACCGGCCGAACATCGCCGAAGACCCGGGCGTGGGCGGCGCCGACCTCGGGCCAGGTGCTGATGTCGGTGACGTAGATGCGGGTGCGAACCACGTCGTTCAACGACGCGCCCGCCTCGCGCAGCGCCGCCTCGATGCGCGCGAGAGCGTCGCGCGTCTGGGTGGCCGCATCCTCGCCACGACCTGTCGTGCCGGCGACCGCCACGTGCGGGCCGAGCCGCACGGCTCGCGAGTAGCCGACTGCGTCTTCGTAAGGCGAGCCCGAGGAGATGTTGCGGCGCATGCCGCCGATCCTCTCGCATCCCCCACCGCGCTGGCGCGTTTCCGCGTGAGGGTTCGCCGTCGTGGCGTGAGGTCGGCTCCCTACACTGACCCCTCGTGGGAATCCTGTTGGGCTTCGCGCCGTGGATCGTCTACTGGGTGCTTGTCGGCAACGTCCCATTCACCACAGCCGTGTTGGTGGCGCTCGGCGTCGCGGTGTTGTCGTTCGTCATCGGCAGGGTCAGAGGCGTGCCGGGGCGGACGCTCGAAATCGGCGCACTGGCAACATTTCTGGTGCTGACGGTCCTTACGTTCACGCTCAGCCACGCGTTCATGGAGCGTTGGATACAGCCGCTGAGCAATGCGGGCATCTTCCTCGTCGCGCTGACGGGCGTGCTGACCGGCAGACCATTCGTGCGCGAGTTCGCCGAAGTGGACCAGCCGCCCGAGGTCGTCGAGAGCGAGGTCTTCCGTCGCATCACGAACACGCTGACGTGGATCTGGGTGGCGACATTCGCCGGCATGACGGTGTCGTCGGCGATCCCGCCAATCGTGTACGGGGACGCGACGATCCTGGACACCAAGACCCCGCTATCGTTCGTCTGCTATTGGGTGATTCCGTATTCTCTGTTGGGGCTCGCGGCGCTGGCGTCGCGCATCCTTCCCGAGAAGATGGCGCCGGACCCCGAAGACATCGTTCGGCACACCACGTTCGTCGCGTACGGAGAGGCCACGATCGACGAGTTGTATTACCTCGCCACCGAACACGCAAAGCGGGAAGTCGGCGCCGG
>JBLNEK010000037.1:0-3683 GCA_050262635.1 Candidatus Sericytochromatia bacterium
GCGGTGCGGGCCGCCTGCGCGTCAAACAACACCGGAATCGACTCCGGCGTGCTTGCCGGCGCGGTCAACACCGCCCGATTACCCCACTCCTCCACGCGGGCATGCTCAAGCTCGTCGAGCAAACCCACCGAAGATAACGGCCGTGTGGAATCGGCGGCCATCGCCCCCAACACCCGCTCTAACCGCCTTGCTAAATCCGAGGGGTCAAAATTCGAAAACGGCTGCCCGGCGCCCGCCGTACAAAAAGATTGTTGCTCACCGACTCCAAGGAAGAACAGCCCAAAGTGACCTACCGGGCCAAAACTGGTGTAGGTCGCGGTTGCCGGAACACCAGCGAGGTCCAGGGTGAGTCTGGCCGGGACGAAATTGAGGACTACCCGCTTTGCCGCCTGCCTTGGGTCGCGAAAGTCACGTTCGCTCTCAAGAAGGTGCACCGGAAACCGCTGATGTTTCAGCGCTTCTCGTATTCGTGTGTCAACATGTTTGCAGAAATCGGCAACTAAAGATTCCGGCGACGCCTTCAATACGAGCGGTACAACCCCGGCAACCATCCCTGGAAGCAGCTTTGACGCTGGATGTACTCGCCTGCTGACCGGAAAGTTGAGCACCACCTCTGAACCGTCGACGCCGAACCCACGGACCAACAGAGCGCATGCCGCGGTGATGACTGATGATCGACGGATGCCCAACTCTTTCGATAACCCTCTGATTCTGCTTACCACAAACGGGTCCAAATGAACCGGCGCAGACGGCCAATGCGGATCCCGCTCGATCGCGGCTTGGGGCAACCGATAATCCGATTGGTTTTCCTGTGTAAAGTTCTCGCTCCAGTAGGCCTGATCTTCCAGATAATCGGTGGACGCTTCGTACTCTAACTCACTGTTAACCAGGTCCAGCAGCGAGCCAAAAAAGGCAGGAGAAATGGGGGTGCCAGAAACAATTGCAGAGTAGATACTCGCGATCCGACGACCAAGCAACGCAATGCCGGATCCATCTATGATTATGTGGTGGCAGCATGTGAACCAGTAGTACTCGTCGGGCCGCGTCCGGAATAACGCGAACTTCAACAGTGGGCCACTCAGCGGCATCAGCGTGCGTTGGATCGATGATGCTATCTCATGGGCTTCCTGCACGGGATCGCGCGAGCCGCTCAGATCATAGCAAACCAGCTCGACATCCGAGTAATCGATCGCCCTTTGGAAGACCTGGCCATTCACCTCGAAAAAGGTGGCCCTAGGTGCTTCGGCCTCTTGCAGCGCTTGGCGGATCGCCTGCTCAAGCAAATCAGGGCTGACCGTGCCCTCGATCCTCACGAATAGACCAAGCTGCCACTCCGGACCGGAGTGACCGGTTTCCTGTGCAAGCCATATGTCTAGCTGTCCACGCGTTAGCGGAAGTGCTCGATCGTTAAGTTCCATCCCACTCCCCAGAGGTCCACCTGACTGCCTAAACCGCCACGGTTTAGTTGTCCGAAGCCCGGCCCTTCGCCAACCGCTCGCGCAGGCTCTTCGGCCGTATATCGGGCCAGTTCTGTTCGATGTAGTCCAGACACGCAGCGCGGTCCGCTTCGCCGTAAACCACCCGCCAGCCGGCTGGAACGTCGGCAAAAGTCGGCCACAGGCTGTGTTGCTCCTCGTCGTTAATCAAGACGAAGAAGCTGCCATTGTCGTCGTCGAACGGATTGATGCTCACAGTGCTCCAGACGGTCTAGTTGACATTGGGTGGAACTGTTCCGAACCATACTGGAGGCCGATGGGGTTGTCCGGGCTTTCGGCAAAGTTTCTGGTGTGTCTCCGCGACTTCCTGTGCCGTCACCTGCAGCTTGGGTTTTCGCTTTATATGTTTGGCAATTGGCAGGCACGGGTCTCTCAAGGGCGGTGAAGTTTTCGGTGCTCATTAGTGCTGCAGCGAACAAGGGCTCGCGGTCGGCGAGATCGGCGTAACGCCGAGGCATCGGCCAGATGTGGCCGGCGCCGATTACCGGCTCTTCCGGATTTAGAGTGCATTGATCCGCTGGGTGAGGTTGCCGCAGTGCAGTAGTGAGCGCAGTCGGTAGTGGGTCAGATTTCTGAACCCGAGGGCGTTGCGGCGTAGGGCTTCGAGGCGGCCGTTGATGGCTTCGGTGGGGCCGTTGGAGGCGTGGTGGTCGAAGTAGGCGACCACGTCGGCGCGGCGGCGCCACAGGGTGCGGCCGAGCTGTGCCAGTTCCTCGAGCCCAGTGGGTACGCCGCGGCGCAGGGGACGCGATGATGGCGGGCAGCGTGGCCTTGCCGCGACGGCGATCCGGGTGAGCGTAGGCGGCGATGATGCGCTGGTAGACACTCCAGGCCACCATCACCGAGATGTGAGCGTCATCGGCGAATACTACTGTGAGCCGGGCGTGTTGACGGTTGCTCAGCAGCGGGACGCGGGTGCGCAGGGTGCGGCGCACCCCGTAGAGCGGATCCCCCGTGCGGCCCCGGTGGCCCAGGGTCTGGTGCTGGGCGCGCTGGCGGCACAGATCCAGCTTCGCGCCGGCTGGGGCCACGACGTGAAACGGGTCCATCACGGTGGTGGCCCCGGGCAGCTGCTCGGTGGCGGCGGTCTTGTAGCCGCCGAAGCCATCCATGGCCACCACCTCGACCTGGTCACGGAACGCGCTCGTTTGGGCGGCCAGCCAGGACTTCAGGGCTGCCGCCGAGCGTCCGGCAACCATGTCGAGCAGCCGGGCCCGGCCGGTGCCGTCCAGCACGGGGGTCAAGTCGATGATCACCGTGACGAAGCCCTCGCCCGAGCCGCGGGTGTGTGACCAGCGGTGTTTATCGACCCCGATGACCCGCACCGCGTCGAGCCGGGTGGTGTCGGCGGCCACGATCGTCCGGGTGGCCTCCACGGCGATGGTGTTAACGGTGTCCCAGGACAGTCCGAGTTCGCGGGCCACCGCCGAGACCGTCATGCGGTCGCACATCAGCCGGCGCAAGACGTAGCGAGCACAGCGGCGAGTCGTGGTCCATCCGCGCCGGGCCAGCCGATCCGTGTTGTGGGAGAACACTTCTCGATCACAGTCGGCGCGCATGCACCGGTAGCGCAGAACGCGTACCCGCAACCGCAGCGGATGCCCGACCACCGGCACGTCGGTCACCTTCCGCACGACGGTGTCACGGTAGACGCCGTCGCTGCCGCATTCGGGACAGTGCTGGCGGCCGGCGCTGATCAGGTCGCAGAACACCACCGTGGCACCGCCGTCGACGGCGGCGTCGGTGATCGTCACACCCAACTCGACGGTGCGCATAATCGTGTCGGCAATAACAGCAACGGGCGACGACGTAAGGTCAGACACAGGGCTCCCCGGTAGGCAGGAATGCGGCATAGACACCTGCATCCTCTGCCGACCGGGGCCCGTCTCAGCTCACCGACACGACCGCATCACGAGATCACCGCAGCCTCAGTTGCACTCCAAAACCGGAAGAGCCGGATTACCGGCTCTTCGACTTTAAGCGGGCAGTCGGCTAAGTCTGGGTTGCGGCCCGCTGTTTGCGGGTGCAGTGGAATCGTATCCGGCGGGCGGAATTGTGCCGGTTGTGGAATCCGCGATCGGTTAACCGGCCCTCCGAGCAGCGACACGCCGACGTGCGCGCGCTTTCGGTCGAGTTGACGGCCCAGGTCGAAAACTGGGTTGGAAGTCCGGCTCGGTCTAGGAGGAG
>JBLNEK010000038.1:0-2918 GCA_050262635.1 Candidatus Sericytochromatia bacterium
GTGACACCGTGACGCGACGACGGTGTGAGGCGGTCCGACCAGATGGCCTGGCCGTCGTAGTGGGTGTGCAGGTCGACGAAACCGGGGGTGACCAGGAACCCCGAGGCGTCGATCTCGCGCGCCGCGGAACCGTCGACACGTCCCACGGCGACGATGACGCCGTCGCGCACCGCCACGTCGCCCGTGACAGGTCCGCCGCCCAGCCCATCGACGATCGTGCCGCCGCGGATGGCAAGGTCGTAGCTCATGGATCGACTGTAAGTGTGAGGATGGCGCCGTGATAGACCACTTCGGCATCAACTGCAGCGATTTCGGCAAAGCCACCCAGTCCTACGACCGGGTGCTCGGCGTGCTCGGCTATACGCGGCAGATGGACTTCGGGGTGGCCATCGGGTACGGCCGGGACGGCAAGCCCGAGTTCTGGATCGCCGACGCGGACCTGGGACCCAACCGCGAGATTCACGTCGCGTTCCAGGCCGCCGACGAGGACGCGGTGCGGGCTTTCTACCACGCCGCGATTGAGCTCGGCGCCGAGCACCACCTTCGGTGTGCTGCAGATCGTCATCACCCTGCTGTCGCTCGGCATGCTGGGCTGGGTGTGGCCGCTGATCGACACGATCCTGATCTTCACCGGCAACGTGCCCGACGCCCAGGGCCGCACTTTGCGGGATTAAACGGGGCGGGACTAGCTTCGGCTGCATGCCTGGAACCGACGCCGCCGCACAGGAACTGCTGCGCGACTGCTTCACCCGACTGATCGAACACGTCGACGCGCTGACCGACGGACTCACCGACGACCTGGCCACTTACCGGCCGACCCCGCACGCCAACAGCATCGCCTGGCTGATCTGGCACAGCGCCCGAGTCCAGGACCTGCAGGTCTGCGACATCGCCGGAACGCTTGCCAGTCCGGGCGACGTCTGGACCCGCGACGCCTGGGTGGACCGCTTCGGCCTCGACCTGCCTCGCGACGACACCGGCTACGGCCACAGCCCCGACGACGTCGCCAAGGTGCGTGCACCGGCCGAGCTGCTCGCCGGCTACTACCACGCCGTGCACGAGATGACGCTCGAGTTCGTGCGAGCACTCGGTACGGACGACCTGGCCAGGATCGTCGACCACAACTGGGATCCCCCGGTGACGGCGAGCGCTCGGCTGGTCAGCATCATCGACGACTGCGCGCAACACCTGGGGCAGGCCGCGTATGTATCGGGCATAGCCCCCGGGAACTAGCATCGAGTGATGACCGCCACATCGGGCATCAAGCCATCCACGACTAGCACGATCCTCAACCCGGCCACCGGCGACGTCGCCGGTGAGGTGCACTGGACGGATCCCGCCGACATTCCCCACATCGCCGCGCGGCTGGCCGAGAACCAGCGCGACTGGGAACGGCGCGGACCCAAGGGCCGGGCCAGGGTGCTGGCCAGGTTCGCGGTATGGCTCGGCGACCACCGCGACGAGATCGAAGAGCTGCTGATCAAGGAGACCGGCAAGTCGCGCACCGATGCTGTGCAGGAAGTGCCGATGCTGGTGATGATCACGTCGTACCTGATCAAGACCATGGAGAAGGCGCTCGCACCGGAGACCCGGCCGGCCCCGCTGGCGGCGATGGCGGTCAAGAAGATCACCGTGCACTACCGGCCGCGCCCAGTCGTCGGGATTATCGCGCCGTGGAACTTCCCGGTGGCCAACGCGATGATGGACGCGCTCGGAGCGCTGGCCGCCGGCTGCGCGGTGCTGCTCAAGCCGTCGGAACGGACACCGCTGACCGCCGAGGTCCTGGTGCGGGGGTGGCGGGAGTCGGGCGCACCTGACGTATTCGCGTTGGCGCAGGGCGCGCGGGAAGCCGCCGAGACCGTCATCGACGTCAGCGACTTCGTGCACTTCACCGGATCGTCGGCGACGGGCCGCAAGGTGATGGAGCGCGCCGCGCGCCGACTCACCCCGGTGAGCCTGGAACTCGGCGGCAAGGACCCGATGATCGTGCTCGACGACGCCGACGTCGACCTGGCAGCGCACGCCGCGGTGTGGGGCGGGTTGTTCAACGCCGGGCAGATGTGCGTGTCGGTGGAACGCGTCTACGTGCTGGGTTCGGTCTACGACAAGTTCGTCGACGCGGTGGTGCGTGACGTGAAAGCCCTTCAGGTCGGCGCCGGCGACGGCCCGCATTTCGGCTCGATGATCGACGATCAGCAGCTGGCAATCGTCGAGCGGCATGTCGCGGACGCGAAGGCCAAGGGCGCGCGGGTACTCACCGGCGGCGAGCGGGTGGCCGGCCCGGGCAGCTTCTATCCGGCCACCGTTCTCGTCGACGTCGACCATGCGATGGAGTGCATGACCGACGAGACGTTCGGGCCGACGCTGCCGATCATGAAGGTGTCCAGCGTCGCCGAGGCGGTCAGGCTGGCCAACGACAGCCCGTACGGATTGTCGGGATCGGTGTTCTCGAGGAACATCGACCGCGCGAAAGAGGTTGCGCTGCAGCTTGATTGCGGCGCAGTGAACATCAACGACGTGGTTGCGAACCTGATGTGCACCACGGCGCCGATGGGCGGCTGGAAGGAGTCCGGCATCGGCGCCCGGTTCGGCGGCGCCGAAGGCATGCGCAAGTACTGCCGGATGGAGACGCTCGTGGAGCCGCGCATCAAAATCGGCGCCGGCGCAAACTACTACTCGTCGTCACCGAAGACAGCCACCCGGATGTCCAAGCAGATGATGTGGATGGCGCTGCGTCGGCCGAAGCGCGTCGCGCGCGACCGCTGAGGTTGGACGTCGTCGCCGAGCGGCGACTAGGCCGAAGTTGCGGCGGTCGGAGTGAGTGAATTCGTTGCTGAACTGGGGTTTTGCTGGTTTGGCGGGTTGGCGGTTCTGGCTACGCGGCGATGGTGAGGGGGATGGTGGCTTCGATGAGGTCG
>JBLNEK010000039.1:0-3425 GCA_050262635.1 Candidatus Sericytochromatia bacterium
GGTCGACCTGCCGCAGCAGCGGGCGTTCGGCCAGGCCAAGCGGGACACGCTGCCGCGGTACTGCCGCGACTGTGACGTGCGGTTTGCCTGCCACGGCGGATGCCCGAAGGACCGGTTCGCGATCTCTCCGGACGGCGAGCGTGGCCTGCACTACCTCTGCGCCGGCTACCAGGCGTTCTTCCGCCACGTCCGGCGCCCGATGGAGGTCATGGCACAGCTGTTGCGCGAGGGCCGAGCCCCGGCCGAGCTGATGGCGACCTACTCCGCTGAGGACGCTCGCCGGGGACGCAATGAACCGTGCACGTGCGGCAGCGGCAGGAAGTGGAAGCGCTGTCACGGGGCACCCAGGGTCGGCGCCGGCCCGGGTCGCGGCTGACCCCGTGACCCGACCACGCGCTCAACGGCAGCGAGGCTCGACAGCCCATCCGGCCGGACTGGTCGCGGCCGAGGTGAACTCGCTGGTCGGTTTGCCCCCGGCCGCCGCCGAGGTCGCCGCGAGCACCCAGCCTGCCGCCCGACCTTGGCCGTCACGGCTCAAACGTCACTACGTTGCAGGCTGCTTCGCCTCGGCCGAGCCGGCGGCGCATCACCCGACTCGGGTGATGTCCCGGCGGGGGCTGTGGAGGAGGTTCAGACATCGGCGTGTGGCATCCGGAACGAGGGGACGGGCTTGTGAGCGACGACACGATGGATGTTCTGGTCGCTGCCTATCGCGATCTCGACACCGCCCGGCGCGACTTCGACTCCCTCGCTGAGCTCGTGCGCACCAAGCGGGTGACGGTCGAGGGCGTCGTTCTCGTCGAGCACGGCGCCGACGGCCGGGTCCGGGTCGTCAGCACCGGCGACCGCCTCGGGCGCAAGGGCCTGGGCTGGGGGGGCGGTGTCGGCCTGGTGGTGGGGCTGTTCCAGCCGGAGCTGCTCGGCGCGGTCGCGGTCGGGGCCGCGGCCGGCGGGCTGGTCGGCCGGTTCGTCGAGCATCGCCTGACGAGCGGCCTCGGCGACCGGGTGGGCCAGGCGCTGCCGCCTGGCTCCGCCGGGGTCATCGCGGTCTCGCCGACCGAGCACCGGCTGGCGATCGAGCAGGCGCTTCCCGGGTCCCTCGCCACCTCAGTCGTCGCGTCGCCGGACCGGGGGCTGCTCCGGTCGCTGATGGACTCGCTCGCCGAGGCGATGCTCAAGTTCAGCCCGGACCGGACGGTGTTGCCGATTCCGGACCGCGCGTTCGGCGGCACGATGGGACGCACGCTCGATCAGTCGGTGCCCGACTGGAGCATCGTCGCCGGGCCGAAGGCGCCGGAGGGCGCCCCGAACGTGCTCGTCGTGCTCATCGACGACGCCGGCTTCGGCAACCCGGACACCTTCGGCGGCTCGATCCGCACCCCGACGCTGACCCGGGTGCGGGAGAGGGGGTTGGCGTACAACCGCTTCCACGTCACGGCGATATGCTCGCCGACCCGCGCCGCGTTGCTCACCGGACGCAACCAGCACCGGGTGGGCTTCGGGTCGATCGCCGAGTACCCGGGCCCGTTTCCCGGCTACTCGGCGGCCAAGCCGCGCAGCTGCGCCGCGGTCCCGCGGATTCTGCGGGACAACGGCTACGTCACCGGCGGGTTCGGCAAGTGGCATCTGACCCCGGACAACGTACAGGGGGCGGCGGGGCCGTTCGACCACTGGCCGCAGGCGTGGGGCTTCGACCATTACTGGGGGTTCCTGAGCGGCGCGGCCGGCCAGTACGACCCGATCATCACTCAGGACAACGCGACTCTGGGCGTGCCGGAGGGCACCGGCGGCCAGCCGTACTACTTCCCCGACGACCTCACCGACAAGGCCGTGGAGTGGCTGCACGCGGTCCGGGCCCAGGACGCGACCAGGCCCTGGATGATGTACTACTCCACCGGCTGCGCCCACGCTCCGCACCACGTCGCCAAGGCGTGGGCCGACAAGTACCGGGGTGCGTTCGACCAGGGCTGGGACCGGCTGCGCGAGGAGACGCTGGCCCGGCAGAAGACGCTCGGCATCGTTCCCGACAACACTGAGCTCACGCCGCGTCCGGACCTGTTCCCGGCCTGGGATTCGCTGACCGAGGCGCAGAAGAAGCTTTATGTCCGACAGATGGAGGTCTTCGCCGGCTACTCGGAGAACGCCGACTGGAACGTCGGGCGGCTGCTCGACGCGATCGAGGAGATGGGTGACCTCGACAACACCCTCGTCTTCTACATCTGGGGCGACAACGGCGCCAGCATGGAGGGCACGGTCACCGGCTCGTTCAACGAGATGACCTTCCTCAACGGCGTTGTGCTGGACGCGGAGCACCAGCTGCAGCTCATCGGGGACTACGGCGGCGTCGACGCGCTGGGCGGCGATCACACCGCGCCGCACTACGCGGCGGCCTGGGCGCACGCCGGCAACACTCCGTTCCAGTGGGGCAAGCAGATGGGCAGCCACCTCGGCGGCACCCGCGACCCGCTGGTCGTCGCGTGGCCGGCAAGGATCCAGGCGAGCGGGGAGCTGCGCACCCAGTTCACGCACTGCATCGACGTCGGCCCGACGATCCTCGAGGCGGTCGGGATTCCCGAGCCCACGCTCGTCGACGGCATCGGCCAGGAGCCGATGGACGGGACCAGCTTCCTCTACACCTTCGACGACGCTGGCGCGGCGGAGCGCCACAGCCTGCAGTACTTCGAGTCGATGGGCGCTCGCGCGCTGTACCAGGACGGCTGGTGGGCGTGCACGAAGCTGGACCGGATCCCGTGGGACTTCTCACCGCAGACGCTCAAGCGGTTCGGGCCGGGCTCCGGGTGGGACCCGGACAAGGAGACCTGGGAGCTGTACTACCTGCCCGACGACTTCTCGCAGGCGCGCAACCTCGCGGCCGAGCACCCGGACAAGGTCCGGGAGCTGACCGCCCTGTGGTGGCAGGAGGCCGAGCGCAACCGGGTGCTGCCGCTGCTCGGCGGCCTGTCCGTCATGTACGGGATTCTGCCGCCGCTGCCCACCAACACCCGGTTCGCCTTCGCCGGCGACGTACAGAACGTCCAGCGCGGCATGGTCCCGCGCGTCTTCGGGCGCTCGTATGCGATCGAGGCCGAACTCTCCGTGCCCGACACCGGTGCCGAGGGCGTGATCGTTGCCAACGCGGACTTCATCGGTGGCTTCGGCCTGTGGGTCGACGCGCAGGGCCGGCTCAACCACACCTACTCGTTCCTCGGCGTGGAGACCTACAAGCAGACCGCCACCGAGGCGCTGCCCACCGGTGACGTGACCGTGCGGATGCTCTTCGAGGCCGACGAGCCGAAGCCCGGCACCGGCGGCGAGGTCACCCTGTTCGCCAACGACCGGCCGATCGGTGCCGGCCGGATGCCACGCACCGTACCGGTTGGCTTCTCGAGCTACTCCGGAATGGACATCGGCCGGGACAACGGCCT
>JBLNEK010000040.1:0-3077 GCA_050262635.1 Candidatus Sericytochromatia bacterium
CGACGGCGGCTGACCACCGCGAAGTCGCGGCGGACGGCGACCACGTAACGCTCGTGCCGTTGCTCCAACCCGGCCAGGAAGTTGGGGTTATCCCCGTAATCGGCATCGGCCACGACGCAAGCATGAGGCACGCCCCAGGCGTTGGCCCGGTCCAGCAACGCCAGGGCGATCTGCGGCTTGGTCTGGGAGGTGACTGCCTCGGGGACCTTGGCCTTCCGGCAGCGTTCGCGGTCATCAGCCCAACTCTCGTGCAGGTAGAGCCGGGTGGCGCCGGGCCAGGCGATGGTCCGTTCGGCGTAGTGGCAGTTGACGGTGACCTGGCAGTTGGCGGCCTTGCCCAACGTGCCGGAGTACTGACGGGCGACGCCGACGGAGCACTGGCCCTGCTTGGCGAAGCCGGTGTCGTCGAAGATCAGGACGGCGTCGCCCTCGGTGGCCAGGGCGAGCAAGCGTTCGACCCGTTGGCGGTTCAGGTCGTCCTCGTCCCAAACCATGGCGGTCAGCAGGCCCTGGAGGCGTTGCTCGGAGGTGCCGGGGACGACCTGCGCGAGGGTGTCGCAGTTCTTGTTGGGGTGCTCGGTCAGCAGACCGGTCAGGTAGCGCTCGAGGGCTTGCGGTCCCTCGCTGCGCAGGAAGTGGACACGGAAGGGAGCGAGGAACTCGGCCAGATCGGGCAGCGGGGTGCTGGGAGCGTGCGGGATTCGGGTACTCTTCATATCCGTTCTACGGGCCAAGCCCCAGCCGAAGTTCATCTGACAAAGCAGTATTAACGACCAAGCTCACCTGCCGCGGCGGCCGGTGAGACGGTGAACCCCGATTACGCTACATGCCGCCGCGGTCAGGTGCAGCGCCTGGTTCGGCGACTGCAACAGGATCACGGCTGATCCGCGAAGCACCTTGTGGGCACATCGAGTAATCCGTAAGTACACGCGGCGTCAAGGATGCCCGCAAGGCGTTGAGTACCGCGAGAACATCGATGACTTCTTGGGTTACCGCGCCGGCTACCGGTGGCAGGTAGCCCCCTGCGGCAATGAGCATTCCGATCAAGCTCAGAGCCATGCCACCGATCGCGGTTTGCATTGCGATCGCTCGCATCCGCCGGCCGATGTGCAAAAGCTCGTCCACCCGCTCCAGCGAACTGTCCAAAACGACTGCCCCCGCCGCCTCGGCCGTGACGTCACTGCCTTGACCGAAGGCGATCCCAACCGTTGCAGCCGTCAATGCCGGGGCGTCGTTGATCCCGTCGCCCATGAAAACGGTGTCGGCCTTTTTCGTCTCCTCGCGCACCAGCGATATCTTCTGTTCAGGGCTTTGGCTGGCGTAGACTTCGGTGATCCCGACTTTCTCGGCCAAGTAGCGAACTTCCGATTCCCGGTCCCCGGAGACCAGCAGTACGCGCTCGAACGCGTGATGCGGTTTCAAATGCTGGATGAACGCCTTTCCTTCCGCCCGAGGTTCGTCGCGATACCGAAACGTCGCCGCGTAACAACCGTCGATCAAGGCCACGCACTCCAACCCTCCGGCCAGTGGAGGAAGCAACTCAGCGAAAGCCGGCGACTGACCCACGAGCTTTTTCCGGCTGGTCACTTGTACCGCCTGGCCACCGATGTCGCCGCGAAGCCCTTCGCCCGGTCGCTCGCTTACTGCTGCGGCTTCCGCAAGCTTGAGACCGGCTTGGCCGGCGGCGTTGATGGTCGCGGCCGACAGTGGATGGCGTGAGTATCGCTCCAGGCTCGCGACCGCGGCAAGCGCTTCGTCTTCGGTGAAGCCCACGCCGGGAAGGACTTCCGTCAACTTCGGCTGCCCGTAGGTGAGTGTGCCGGTCTTGTCGAAGATCGCCGTGCGGCAAGTGTCGATCTTTTCCAGCACGGCTGGATCTTTGATGATGATGCCGCGCCGAGCCGCCAAAGAAACGGAACCGATGATCGCCACGGGGATGCCGATGAGAAGCGGGCATGGCGTGGCGACCACCAGCACGCCCAGGAATCGCAGGGCTTCGCCACTCGCAACCCAGGCGATCAGGGCGATGGCCACCGCCAGCGGCGTGTAAATGGCGCCGATTTGGTCGCCGAGACGACGCAACTTGGGCCGGCGCTGTTCCGACTCGCGCATGACCTGCATGATCTTGGCATACCGAGAATCGACAGCCGTTTTTTCAGCACGGATCGTCAGCGCGCCGTCGCCGTTGATGGCCCCGGACATCACGGCCGACCCCACGGCCTTGGACAACACATACGGTTCGCCGGTGAGGTACGATTCGTCCATCGTGCTGCGCCCTTCCACTACGACGGCATCGACCGGACAAGTCTCGTGTGGATAGACGACGAGTAGATCACCGACCGCAACCTCTTCCAGCTGGATATCGCTGACCGTTCCATTCTGCTTGCGGTGCGCTTGCGAAGGCATCCGTCGGGCGAGGGCAAGCAGTGCGGAGGACGCCCGGCGCACGGCGTAGGATTCCAGGGCCTTTCCGCCGGAAAGCATGAGCACCACGAGCGTGCCGGCCAGGTACTCTCCGAGCACCACGGCCGTGACGATGGAAATGCCCGCGAGAAGGTCCGAACTGAACTCGAAGTGCACCAGTCGGATCACCAGATCCGCGACGAGTGGAATGCCGCCAACGACCAAGACCGCCAAAAGCGGAATCGCCGGCCACGGAAACCCGAGCACCGTGCCTTCGATCTCGAAGGCAAATCGCAGCACAAGGTGGAGCGCAATGGCCGCGTGAGTGATCGCGGCTATGACCAGTTCCCGCGAGTACAATGACGTGATTTGGGTCGCGGGTCGATTCATAAGGGTACCGCCCAGATTAGCGAGTACTCCAGAAAAAACAGAGACTGTAGCAGCGTTACCGAGGCGGGCTCTCGCCAGGGCTTACGCATCAGCCTGGGACGTCTGGGTACTCTCGAAAAAGCGGCTCGCTTCTGTTGTACAGTCCGGCTGGCTGGGAATCGGACACCTTTTGTACCACTCGACTTTGGCCAAGTCGGCTGGCGGATCCAGGGGGTCATCAGCCACGATCGATGGGGAGATACGAGCCATCGTTCGCGGAGACCGCCCCCCTTGGATCTGCCACC
>JBLNEK010000041.1:0-23780 GCA_050262635.1 Candidatus Sericytochromatia bacterium
GGCGGCAACTATCGGGGCGGCGCCCCCGGCGGCGCGCCCCCGGCCGGCGGCTTCCGCGGCCGCCCCGGCGGCGGTGGCCGACCCGGGCAGCGCGGTGGAGCGGCCGGTGCGTTCGGCCGCCCCGGCGGTGCGCCCAAGCGGGGCCGGAAGAGCAAGCGGGCGAAGCGCGCCGAGTACGAGAACATGCAGGCGCCGGTCGTCGGCGGCGTGCGGCTGCCGCACGGCAACGGCGAGACCATCCGGCTGGCCCGCGGCGCGTCGCTGTCGGATTTCGCGGAGAAGATCGACGCGAACCCGGCCGCGCTGGTGCAGGCGCTGTTCAACCTCGGCGAGATGGTGACCGCGACCCAGTCGGTCGGCGACGAGACGCTCGAGTTGCTGGGTAGCGAGATGAACTACAACGTGCAGGTCGTGTCCCCGGAGGACGAGGACCGCGAACTGCTCTCGTCGTTCGACCTCACGTATGGCGAGGACGAAGGCGGCGAGGAAGACCTGCAGACCCGTCCGCCCGTGGTGACCGTCATGGGCCATGTCGACCACGGCAAGACGCGACTGCTGGACACCATCCGCCAGGCCAACGTCCGGGAGGGCGAAGCCGGCGGCATCACCCAGCACATCGGCGCCTATCAGGTCTCGGTCGACCACGACGGCACCGAGCGCCCCATCACGTTCATCGACACCCCGGGGCACGAGGCGTTCACGGCCATGCGTGCCCGCGGCGCGAAGGCCACTGACATCGCGATCCTGGTGGTCGCCGCCGACGACGGCGTGATGCCGCAGACGGTCGAGGCCATCAACCACGCGCAGGCGGCCGACGTGCCGATCGTGGTGGCGGTCAACAAGATCGACAAGGAAGGCGCTGACCCGGCGAAGATCCGCGGGCAGCTCACCGAGTACGGGCTGATCGCCGAGGACTTCGGCGGCGACACGATGTTCGTCGACATCTCGGCCAAGCAGGGCACCAACATCGAGCAGTTGCTCGAGGCGGTGCTGCTGACCGCCGACGCTGCGCTTGACCTCCGGGCCAACCCCGACATGGAGGCCCAGGGCGTGGCGATCGAGGCCCATCTGGACCGTGGCCGCGGTCCGGTGGCCACGGTGCTGGTGCAGCGCGGCACCCTGCACGTCGGCGACTCGGTGGTGGCCGGTGACGCGTACGGCCGAGTGCGGCGCATGGTCGACGAGCACGGCGAGGACGTCGAGGAGGCGCTGCCGTCGCGGCCGGTGCAGGTCATCGGGTTCACGTCCGTGCCCGGTGCAGGCGACAACTTCCTCGTGGTCGACGAGGACCGCATCGCCCGCCAGATCGCCGACCGACGCAGCGCGCGTAAGCGCAATGCGATGGCAGCCCGGGCCCGCAAGCGGATCAGCCTGGAGGACCTGGATTCGGCGCTGAAGGAAACCAGTCAGCTGAACCTGATCCTCAAGGGCGACAACGCCGGCACCGTCGAAGCGCTGGAGGAGGCCCTGTTGGGCATCCAGGTCGACGACGAGGTCGAGCTGCGGGTGATCGACCGCGGCGTCGGTGGCGTGACCGAGACCAACGTCAACCTGGCGTCGGCTTCGGACGCGATCATCATCGGCTTCAATGTGCGCGCCGAGGGCAAGGCCACCGAGCTGGCCAACCGCGAAGGTGTGGAGATCCGCTATTACTCGGTGATCTACCAGGCCATCGACGACATCGAGAAGGCGCTGAAGGGCCTGCTCAAGCCCGTCTACGAGGAGCGCGAGCTGGGCCGTGCCGAAGTGCGCGCGCTGTTCCGCTCGTCCAAGGTGGGCACGATCGCGGGCTGCCTCGTGCAGTCGGGCATCATCCGGCGCAACGCGAAGGCGCGGCTGCTGCGCGACAGCGTCGTGGTGGCCGAGAACCTCACCGTGCAGTCGCTGCGCCGCGAGAAGGACGACGTGACCGAGGTCCGGGACGGTTACGAGTGCGGTCTGACGCTGAGCTACTCCGACCTCAAGGAGGGCGACGTGATCGAGACGTACGAGCTGGTCGAGAAGCAGCGCGGGTGATGAGCCGCTTGCGCGAAGAACAGACGGCAACGATGAGCGAAGCGAAGAAGGCAAACAGAGGTGGCTGATCCGGCGCGCGCGCGTCGGCTGGCCAAGCGAATTTCGACGATCGTCGCGTCGGCGATCGAGTACGAGATCAAGGACCCTGGGCTGGCCGGTGTCACGATCACCGACGCGAAGGTGACCAATGACCTGCACGACGCGACGCTCTACTACACCGTGATGGGCCGCACGCTCGAAGACGCGCCGGACTACGCCGGCGCCGCAGCCGCGCTTGAGCGGGCCAAGGGCGTGTTGCGTACGAAAGTCGGTGCGGGAACCGGTGTTCGGTTCACTCCTACGCTGTCGTTCGTGCGCGACACTGTGCCGGACGCCGCGCACCGGATGGAGGAACTGCTGGAGCGTGCCCGGCAGGCCGACGCCGATCTGGCCAGGGTCAGGCAGGGTGCCAGGCCTGCGGGCGACGCGCACCCGTACCGTGTGGTAGGAGATAACGGGGAAAACCAAGAAAGCGGCGATGAGCCGCTCGCCCGAAGAGCAGAAGGCGACGCCACCACCGACAACCAGGACAGCGGTGACCGCAATCGAAACGACTGAAGAAGCTACGGTCGAACGGGGCTCTCTGAGGCCTCCTTCGGAGGGGTGCGTCGATGCGAGGGCTGCGGCGAAGGCCCTTGCCAACGCCCGGACGGTGGCGATCGTGTGCCATGTCCACCCCGATGCCGACAGCGTGGGCGCGGGCCTGGCATTGGCGCTGATTCTCGACCGCGAGGGCGTCGACGTGGAGATCAGCTTCGCGACGCCGGTGATGCTGCCCGAATCCCTGCACACACTGCCGGGGTGCGAGTTCTTGGTCCCGCCGGGGGACATGCGCCGCGACGTCGACCTGGTGGTCACCGCCGACGCTCCGAGCGTGGACCGGCTGGGAGCATTGGCAGATCTGGTTTCGCCGGGAAACGACGTGCTGGTGATCGACCACCACAAGTCCAACCGTCTGTTCGGCAGCCTGAATTTTGTTGATGCCGAGGCTGATTCGACCACAATGCTGGTCGCTGAGCTGCTTGACGCGTGGGGTAAGGAGATCGACCGCGACGTGGCTACGTGCCTGTTTGCGGGGCTGACTACCGACACCGGTTCGTTCCGGTGGGCCAGCCCGCGTGCGCTGCGCCTCGCTGCCCGGCTGGTCGAAGCGGGCGCGGACAATTCCGCCATTTCCCGCACGCTGCTCGACACGCACCCGTTCGCCTGGCTGCCGATGCTGTCGCGGGTGCTGGCAACGGCGCAGCTGCGGCCGGACGCCGTCGGCGGACGCGGGCTGGTGTACGTCGTCGTCTCGTACGAGGAATTCGCGAACAGCCGGTCTGAAGAGGTGGAGAGCATCGTCGACATCGTCCGCACCACGCAGCAAGCCGAGGTCGCGGTGGTGTTCAAGGAGATCGAGCCGCAGCACTGGTCAGTGTCGATGCGGGCCAAGTCATTCGACCTTGCCTCAGTGGCAACGCAATTCGGCGGCGGAGGGCACCAGCTCGCGGCAGGCTACTCCGCCGACGGCTCGATAGACGAGGTGGTCACGGCGCTGCTGCGCGCGTTCGGCTGAGGACCCGGTGGCCGCACCGGCGGCGCGCGGCACGGGGCGTTGCGGTCTCGCCGGTGTGAGGTCACCAGTGACCAGCAGTGGCCGAGCGCCTGGGCTTTCGCCCTCAAATCAAGTTGCCGATAGTCGTCGCGGCTTTATCGAGAGGGCACCCCGCGTTAGGCCCGCTTCATTCAAGCAGGGTTCGCCCAAGAAACACCCAAGGCGTCCGTCGCACGCTTGGCTACGTCGGACCGACTAGGACGGGAGCAACGATGACCCGGAGTTCGAATCTCAAGAAATTCGCCCTCCAGCGACTGGTCGTCGGGCTGGCGGCCGCCGCGCTGGTGTCGGGCGGCATCACCGGAATGAACTCGGGCACCGCCGCAGGCCGCCCCGGGGTTGTGCCGCTGGGATCGTGGCCGGGTTGTCCCGCGGACAACCCGTCGGGGCCATGCCGCTGGTGTCCCGGGGATCCGCCGGTGCAGACCGGCAATCTTCGCGTCAACCCGGTCGTGTGGGACGAGAGCGTCTGCCACACCTACTGGTACGTCTACTTCGGGCAGGGCAACGTCGCCGACAACATCTTCGAGGGCGAAGTTCCCCCGCCTGCGCCGCCGCCTCCGCCCGGGTTCACGCCGCCACTGCCGCCCGGGTACTGCTGGTACCTCTTCCTTCCGGGACCCTGCTAGCTCGCTGACTTGCAGCCGTGACGAGCGGCCGCGAAGAATCCGTCGATAGTGACTGGACCAGAAGACTCCGTCGCCAGTGCGGGGCGGATTGCGGCCCTGGCCCTTCCGGCGCTCGGCGTACTCGCCGCCGAACCGCTTTACCTGCTCTTCGACATCGCCGTGGTCGGGCGGCTTGGCGCCCTGGCGCTTGCGGGCCTGGCCATCGGCGGGCTGATCGTCAGCATGGTCGGCTCCGGGCTGGTGTTCCTGTCGTACGGCACGACGGCACGTGCGGCGCGCTACCACGGCGCAGGTGACCGTGCGGCGGCCGTGGGCGAGGGCGTGCAGGCGACGTGGCTGGCACTGGCCCTCGGCGCGCTGTTCGTCGTCGTCGTGCAAGTCGCCGCGGTGCCGGTCGTGTCGGCGATCGCGTCGAAATCCGATATCGCGCACGACGCGCTGATCTGGCTGCGCATCGCCGTGGTGGGCGCGCCGGCGATGCTGATGTCACTGGCGGGGAACGGCTGGATGCGCGGCGTTCAGGACACCGTGCGGCCGTTGCGGTACGTGGTCACCGGCTTCGCCGTGTCGGCGGCGCTGTGCCCGCTGCTGGTGTACGGATGGCTGGGGCTGCCGCGCATGGAGTTGGCGGGCTCGGCTGTCGCAAACCTGGTGGGGCAGTGGCTTGCGGCGCTGCTGTTCGCCCGAGCGCTGATTGTCGAGCGGGTGCCGCTCGGCCTCGACTGGTCCGTGCTGCGTGCCCAACTCGTCATGGGGCGCGACCTGTTCGTGCGCACCGTCGCGTTCCAGGTGTGCTACGTGTCCGCGGCCGCCGTGGCAGCCCGGTTCGGTGCGGCTGCGGTGGCCGCGCACCAAGTGGTGCTGCAAGTATGGAATTTCCTTGCGCTGGTTCTGGATTCGCTGGCCATCGCGGCTCAGTCACTGGTCGGCGCCGCACTCGGCGCAGGCCTCGCCGCGCGTGCGAAGTCGGTGGCGTGGCGGGTAACGGTGTTCTCGGCGGTGGCCGCGTCGGTGCTGTCGGTGGTGTTCGCGGCCGGCGCCACGGTGTTGCCGAAGTTGTTCACGAACGATGAGGCGGTCCTCGATGCGGTCGGGGTGCCGTGGTGGTTTCTGGTCGGTCAGCTGCCCGTCGCGGGAGTGGTTTTCGGCCTCGACGGGGTGCTGCTCGGCGCCGGCGACGCGACGTTCATGCGCAACGCGACGGTGATCAGCGCGCTGGTGGGGTTCTTGCCGCTGATCTGGCTGTCGCTGGTGTTCGGCTGGGGACTGGCCGGCATCTGGTCCGGCCTGTCCACCTTCATCGTGCTGCGGCTGCTGTTCGTCGGCTGGCGCGCGTTCTCGGGGCGGTGGGCCGTTCCGGGCACGGCCTGACCGCCGCGAGCGTGCGCACAGTGCCGGCCTGACGTGCAGATGTGGCTACGAGATCTGGGAGCGGCCTCGCTTGATGACGGCCTCGCGGTTCGCGGCGATGTCCTCGCTACTGGCGTGAGTGCGCAACCAGCCCTGCGCGGACTCCTGCTCGATCGCGAACGCCTCACGCGTCTGCGCGTCGTCGATGCGGTGATATGACGCCAGCAGTGCCTGCACCGCGTCGCGGTTGTTATTGACGATCGACGCCGCCACCGCCCGCGCCGTGTCCATCAGCTCGTCGTGCAGGACCACTTCCGTCACCAACCCGACTCGCAGCGCGTCGTAGGCGTTCAGGTAGTCGCCGGTGAGACTCATCCGGTAGGCCATCCCCCGGCCGATGACCTGAGGCAGCCGCACCGACAGCCCCCACCCCGGCAGCAGGCCCACCCGCGCGTGCGTGTCGGCGAAGCGGGCGTTCTCTGAGGCGATCAGGATGTCGCAGCTCAAAGCCAGCTCGAACCCACCGGTGACGCAGACGCCGTTGACCGCACCGATCACCGGTTTGCTCATCGACGGCCAGCGCACCTTGGACAGTCCCTCACCAGTGCCCAGGCCCGCGCTGATCTCCTTCAGGTCCACCCCTGCCGAGAACGCCGGGTCGGTTCCCGTGAGGATCACCACGTCGACATCGTCGTCGGCCTCTGCCGCAGCCAACGCGTCGAATAGCTTGTCCTGCAACTCTTTTGACAGCGCATTGCGCACCCGCGGACGATTGAGCGTCAGCGTCCGGATCCGGTCGGCGGTGTCGATCAACAGCACGTCAGCGTCAGTCACGGGTTGAGCCTATCGTCGGGGGCATGTGCCGAAACATCACGGAGCTTCGCGGGCTGCAGCCCGCTGCCACCGACGAGGAGATCGAGGCCGCCGCGCGGCAGTACGTGCGCAAGGTCAGCGGCATCACCCGGCCGACCGCGGCTAACGTCGATGCATTCGAAGCCGCCGTAGCGGAAGTCACCGCAACCACCGCGCGCCTGCTGGCCGGACTGCCGCCGCGCAGGCAACCGCCGAAGACAGTGCCGCCGCTGCGCCGGCCCGAAGTGCGCGCCCGGCTGCAGGCATGACCACACCGGCGCTCAAAGAGTGGAGTGCAGCAGTGCACGCGCTGCTCGATGGCCGCCAGACCGTACTGCTACGCAAGGGCGGCATCGGTGAGAAGCGCTTCGAGGTGGCCGCTGAGCGGTTCCTGCTGTTCCCGACGGTCGCGCACAGCCACGCCGAGCGTGTCCGGGCCGAACACCGTGACTTGCTGAATGCGGCCGCCGCCGACAGCGACGACGAGCACGTTGTCGTGCGGGCAGGGGCGAAAGTGGTTGGAGTCGTGAGTGTTTCGAATCCCGAAGCGCTGGCGGAGATCGCGCCGCTGCACATCTGGACGGATAGGTCGGTGCGCGAAGACCGCCTCGACTTCCGGCCGAAGCACCGGCTGACGGTGCTGGTGGTGCAGGCCTTTCCGCTGCGTGAGCCGGTGCGGTTGGCCCGCACGCCCGATTACGCCGGCTGCACCAGCTGGGTGTATCTGCCGATCGCTGCGGAATGGAGTCAGCCGGTGCATGACGATGCCGCGCTCGCAGACGTCGCCGACCGGGTCCGCCGCACCATCGGCTGAGCGTCAAGTCGACCAGATTCGCGTCCTCGCGGATACGCTTGTTCCAGGGTCGGGCGTTCACTGGAGGGTATCCGATGGATACACCGTGTTATTGGTGTCGCAGACGACAAGCTGAAGGTTTCGCCGACTTCGAAATGCAGGCCTACGTCCGACGCAAGACCAAACTCGTCGACGTGCTCAAGGGAGCAGACGCAATCGCATGGCAATCCTCGAGCGTTCCCATTCCCATCTGCGGGACGTGCGTGCAGGCTCATAGGGAAGCTACCGAAATTCGCGATCAGTGGACGTATCTCGTCGCTGTAGGCGGGGCCTTCTCACTGCTTGTGCTCGGTCTCGTTTTGTTCGGGATGCTGCAGATGCATTTCCCCGGCAGCTTCGCGATCTGGTGGGCCGTCGTGATCGCTTGGGTGGTGGCTGCTCTGAAGATCGGCCAGAACAAGGCCCTGCGACGGCTGCAGGAATCCGGGACGGCGCGCTACCGCGACGGGCAGACTTTTCCCGCCGTCGTCGACATACAGGCTCGGGGGTGGAAGCCCGGCAGCCCGGGCACTTTCGACAGGCGCATCGCGAAGTACGAGTACTTCTGAGCGCCCCTCTGCTCAAGGTCGCGTCGCCGAAGTCGGAAGAATCAAGCGGGAGACGCCTTGCGCGCCGTGGTGCACGGTGTGGGTCGCCGCGACGAATCGCGCAGCGGTGCTCGTCGGTTCGCCCGTGCCGAGGTTTCGGCTGAACAGCGGATGCGCGCCGCCGGCGACCAGCAGCCGAATTCTCGATCCCGCGCGGAAGCGATGTGCTGTCGGGTCAAGCTCGATGCGGACGTCGACGGGCTCCGAGGTCGCGGTCAGTCGCCGGTAGCTTTCGGTGACATTGCGGGAGCGGCCCCGCTCGTCCACTTCGCTGAGCCGCACGAAAAGGTCGACGTGCGCGATGTCGGCGGTATGGGAAAACTCAGCGACGGGGTTGCCCATCACATAGATGTCCGACGGCAGCGCCTGCGACGTGAATGTCAGCACGTCGTGGCGGTCGGCCATCGCGGTGTCGTCGCGGTAACCGCTCTTCGGCGCCATCAGCAGTGGGCCTCCGATGGTCGACGTCGGTTCCGCCGGGTCGTAGGTGAAGCTCGACGAGCCGCCCGTGTCGGGTGGCGGGCTGTCGCTCAGCGCGGCGTCCGGCCCGAGGTAGAGCACGGCTTCGGAGGTCCGGGGCGGCCATTGCGCCAACTCGGTCCACCGGTCGCCGGTGATGTAGACGCGCACCGGCTTGCGGGCCGGGCACGTGTCCCCGGCCAGATGCCGGTCGAGCCACTCCAGTGACTCGCGGGCCGCCCGCCCGGCGCCCGTCGTCGTCAACTGAGCGTGGGTCCACGGGCCGACGGTCAGTCCGACGTCGGCGCCGCGGTCGCGCAGCCGCTCATATTGCTCGACCGTTTGGCGCAAGAACGTGTCTTGCCAGCCGCCGATCAGCAACACCGGAACCCGCGCCCGATCCAGCGCCGCGCCGAACCGCAGCGGCTCCCAGTACGGATGGTCGGGGTCGTGATGACGCAGCCACGCATCGAACCAGGCCGCACCGTCGCCGAGCAGTTCGCGGGCCGCTGCGCCCAGCGGCAGGGACGCGGTCGCACGGGCCAGCCGTCGACGCGTCTGCGCGGCCCAGATCAGCCCCTTCAGGCGGCCGCCGTGGTCCTGGTGAGCCATCACGTCAGCCCAGCCGAGGGAGTCGGTGAGCCGGAACGCGCCGGTGTCCCACAGCGACGTGGCGAAGTCATGCGGCCCGGCGGTGATCACGGCGGCGGCTAGTTCAGGCGGCGGATCCATCAGCAACGCCCACTGCGTCGAGCCGAGATACGACTGGCCGATCGTCGCAAACCGCCCGGTGAACCACGGCTGCCGGCGCAGCCAGTCGACGGTGTCTACGCCATCGGAGGTTTCGTGGACCAGCGGCTGAAACTCGCCTGTCGAGTCGGCCGTGCCCCGCACGCTTTGCATCACGACGTGATAGCCGTGTGCGGCGTAGACCCGGGTGTAGAGCACGGAGAACGGAAAGCCCCGGCCGTAGGGACCGCGGACGAGCAGCGTGCCCTTCGCGGTGCCGGTTGGCGCGTAATGGTCGGCCACCAGTTCGACGCCGTCGCGCATCGGTATCCGCAGCCCGCGCCGCACGGTGTAGTGCGACGTCGGGGCCGGCAGCCCGAGCAGGCGGGTCAGGGTCGCATGGCCGGACTGCCAGGCGATGCGTCGGAGCTGCGGCCGAAGTGGCCGCTCAGAGGTGAGAGTCAAACCGTCAGAACTTGTAGTAGGGGGCCAGCTGCTGGGCTTTGGCCATGTTCTCGCTAGGGCAGTCTATGTCGGGGTTCGAGTAGACCGGCGAGTAGAACAGCGACTGCTGGATCACGCCGTAGCTGGTCTCGAACATCACCATGCAGGAGAACCACCACCGGTTGTTCCAGTCCGTGGGCTTCATAACCCAGAACGAGGCGGCGCGGTGGCCGGCGATCGTGGTCTGGACGGCGTCCGGCGAGAGGCTCTGCTGGTAGCTGCGCCAGACGATCGGCTCGATCGACATCTGGTAGTTCGCCCCGTCGTAGTGGCAGCGCAGGCCGTCCTCGGCTTCGGGCGGGGTGAAGGACAGCCCGAGCCGCTCGATCACGTCGGCCGGAATGTCCTCGCACGGCGAGAATGGGCTCGGCTCGACCGTTGCGACCACCGGCCACTTGATCGTGGTGCTCGGGTCGTCCATCGGGGCGGCGGTGTAGCGCAGCTGGACGTCGCTGGTGACCGGGATGTCGGCGGGAGTGGACTGCCACACGACGACCACGGCGGTGAAGACTGCGCACAGCGCGGCGAACAGCCGCAACCTGGTGGCCATGTCGGGAGTGTAGCCGCGCATCACCGCCTGCACGACGGTAAACAGGAACCTGTTCTAGTTCGCTGAGCCGGTCGCGGGCGGGCCCTTCAGTAATCTGGTCGGTTGTGGCGACGCTCTGGGCTGTCAGCGACCTGCACACGGGTCATACCGGCAACAAGCCGGTCACGGAGTCGCTGTATCCGTCGTCGCCGGATGACTGGCTGATCGTCGCGGGCGACGTCGCCGAACGCACCGACGACATCCGCTGGTCGTTGGACGTCCTCCGGCGGCGGTTTGCCAAAATCATCTGGGTTCCGGGCAACCACGAGTTGTGGACCACGGGCAGGGACCCCGTGCAGGTGTTCGGCCGCGCCCGCTACGACTACCTCGTCGACATGTGCGACCAGATGGGAATCGTCACCCCGGAGCACCCGTACCCGGTGTGGATCGACGAGGGTGGCCCAGCGATCGTCGTGCCGATGTTTTTGCTCTACGACTACTCGTTCCTGCCCGCCGGCGCGTCCTCGAAGGCGGAGGGCCTGGCGATCGCGCGGGAGGCCAACGTGATCGCCACCGACGAGTTCGTGCTGTCGTCGGAGCCGTATTCCACCCGCGACGCGTGGTGCCGGGACCGGGTCGCCTACACGCGCGAACGACTCGAGCAGCTCGACTGGATGACGCCGACGGTGCTCGTGAACCATTTTCCGCTGGTGCGCGAACCGTGCGAAGCGCTGTTCTACCCGGAGTTCTCGCTGTGGTGCGGCACCACCGCGACCGCCGACTGGCACACCCGCTACAACGCGATCTGTTCGGTGTACGGGCATCTACACATCCCGCGGACCACCTGGCACGACGGCGTGCGCTTCGAAGAGGTGTCGGTGGGCTATCCGCGAGAGTGGCGGCGCCGCAAGCCGTATCGGTGGCTGCGGCAGGTGCTGCCCGACCCGCAGTACGCGCCCGGCTACCTCAACGAGTTCGGCGGCCACTTCGTTATCACCACCGAGATGCGCACCTACGCACAGCGGGTGCGGGCCCGAATCGAGGCGCGCCGGCAGTGATGAGCGCTCGCGCGAAGAGCAGACAGCCGTGAAGCTGATCTCGACCGTGGTGCCCGAGGTGGTGGCCGCCGCCGAACTGTATGCCGACCCGCCGGAGCTGAGGCCACTGCCCGACGAGGAACCACTCATTGCCCGTTCGGTTGCCAAGCGGCGCAACGAGTTCGTCACCGTCCGGCACTGCGCCCGGCTCGCGCTGGGTGAGCTCGGGGTGCCGCCCGCGCCAATCCTCAAGGGGGACAAGGGCGAACCGTGCTGGCCCCACGGGGTGGTGGGCAGTTTGACGCACTGCGAGGGTTTCCGCGCCGCGGTGGTGGGCCGCGCGTCGGAGGTGCGTTCAGTGGGCATCGACGCCGAGCCCCACGGGGTGCTGCCCGACGGGGTGCTCGACACGGTCAGCCTCGCCGAAGAGCGGCGCGCGCTTACTGCGATGCCCGACGAGCTGCATTGGGACCGAATCCTGTTCTGCGCCAAGGAAGCAACGTACAAGGCTTGGTATCCACTGACGAGGCGGTGGCTCGGCTTCGAGGACGCGCACATCGTATTCGACGTCGACGCCGACGGGCGCAGCGGCGATTTCGTGTCGCGGATCCTGATCGATCCCACCGCGGTGTCCGGGGAGCCGCTGACGGAGTTGCGCGGCCGGTGGTCGGTGCGCGACGGGCTGGCGCTGACGGCAATCGTGCTGTGACTGAAGCGGGTCTCGTCGTCGTCGACAAGCCGGCCGGAATGACGAGCCACGACGTCGTCGGCCGCTGTCGTCGAATCTTTGCTACCCGTAAGGTCGGTCACGCCGGCACGCTGGACCCGATGGCCACCGGCGTGCTGGTGATCGGCGTCGAGCGCGCGACGAAGATCCTGGGCCTGCTGACCGCGTCGACGAAGTCCTACACCGCGACCGTCCGGCTGGGCCAGGCCACCACCACCGACGACGCCGAGGGCGAGGTCGTACACATCACGCCCACGGATCACGTCACCGACGCGGATCTCAACGACGCCATAGCCGCGCTGCGCGGGGATGTCCGGCAAGTGCCCTCGACCGTCAGCGCGGTCAAGATCGGCGGCAAGCGCGCCTACCGGCTGGCGCGCGAGGGTCGGGCCGTAGAACTTGCCGCGCGCACCGTGCGCATCGAACGCTTCGAGGCCACCGCGGTGAGGCGCGAACACGGCTTCGTCGACGTGGACGTCGAGGTCGACTGCTCGTCGGGCACTTACGTTCGCGCGCTGGCCCGCGACGTCGGCACGGCGCTCGGCGTCGGCGGGCACCTGACGGCATTGCGTCGTACCCGCGTCGGGCGATTCGGCCTCGGCCAGGCGCGGACGCTGGACCAGCTCGCCGAGAATCCCCGGTTGAGCTACACCCTCGACGAGGCGTGCTTGCTCACGTTCCCGCGGCGCGACCTCGATGCCGACGAGGCCGAATCCGCAAGCCACGGAAGGGCGTTGGCGCCCGCCGGCATCGAGGGCGTCTACGCCGCGACAGCGCCCGGCGGGCACGTCGTCGCATTACTGCGCGACGAGGGCCTCCGCACGAGGTCGGTGGTAGTGCTGCGCCCGGCGACGTTGTGACGCCTGGTCGCCGCAGTGCGCCAAGGGCGAGTTTCGCGCCGATTTTCCGGCTGGGCCGCACGTGGGGCACCGGCGTCGGCGCATACTGACACCGCAAGGATCGGAGGTCAGCAATGGGAACCCCGTACAAACTTCTCCGGCTCGCGCTCGCGGTGTTCGGCGCACTGATGCTGCTCTTGTATCCGCTGGCCGTGGTGTGGCCGTCAGGCTGGGCCTGGCATCACGGCGCGCCATACGAGTCGCAGTACTTCATGATGATCGTCGGCATCTACGCGACACTCGGCGTCTTCCTGCTGAATGCGGCCCGCAACCCGCAGAACAACCTCAGCCTGATCTGGTTCACGGTGTGGTCGAGCGTCGTGCACGCGGTGATCATGGCGGTGCAGTCCTTCGGGGAGGGTCATATGGGCCATCTGTGGGGAGACGTCCCGGCGCTGCTACTGATTGCGATCATCCTGTCCGCGCTGGTGGTGGCGTCCGGTCTCAAGCAGCCGCCTGACGAACGCATCCGGCTGGTCAACGAGAAGCAGGTCTAGCAGGGCACCACCCAGATCGACTCTGCCGCAGGGTGTCCCAGCTCCACCGTGCGGTGCTCCGACTCGCCGTCGTGGCCATCGCCGATCTCCACCGACAGGGTTCCGGCGAAGTCACGGCGGGCCAGCACCCGCAGATGGGAATCCAGGGCAATGCCGACGGCGTCGAAGTACCGCAGCATCTCGGGGTCGGAGTCGGAGATGCGGGCTACCGAGCCGTGCTCGCCGTCGGCGCAGGTGGACAGTTGGCGGGCAGGCGGGGTAGGCACTTGGCCGTCGAGCGTCGGGATCGGGTCACCGTGCGGGTCGCGCTGCGGATACCCGAGCTTGGCGTCGATGCGCGACAGCATCAGATCGCTGACCGCATGCTCGAGCACCTCGGCTTCGTCGTCTACCTCATCCCAGCTGTAGCCCAGAACCTGCACCAGGAACGTCTCCAGCAGACGATGCCGGCGCACCACCGAAACCGCCGCCCGCCGGCCCCGTTCGGTCAGCGTCACCGCGCCGTACTTCTCGTGTTCGACGAGATCCTGGTCGGCGAGCTTGCGAATCGTCTCCGACGCCGTGCTGGCGGACACCCCGAGCCGTTCGGCCAGCATCTTGGTGCTGACCTTGTCGCCCGACCATTCCTGGACCTTCCAGATCACCCTCAGGTAGTCCTGGGCGACCGACGTCAGCCCACGGGCGTCGTCGGGGTCTGTCACGAATAAAAGTCTAGGCATCTGCAGCCCTGATCGGGCACCTCGCACGGCCGCTAGGCTTGCCGCTGTGCAACGCTGGCGCGGCCAGGAGGAGATCCCCACCGACTGGGGTAGATGCGTGCTCACGATCGGCGTGTTCGACGGCGTGCACCGCGGTCACCAGGAGCTGATCGCAACCGCCGTCAAAGAGGCCCGCTCCCGCGGTGTGCCGTCGGTGCTGATGACGTTCGACCCGCATCCGATGGAAGTGGTGCACCCGGGCAGCCATCCTGCGCAGCTGACCACGCTGACGCGGCGCGCCGAGCTCGTCGAGGAGCTGGGGATCGACGTCTTCCTGGTGGCGCCGTTCACCCCCGACTTCATGAAGTTGCCCCCGGAGCGCTTCATCCACGAGCTGTTGGTCGAACGACTGCATGTGGTCGAACTGGTCGTCGGCGAGAACTTCACGTTCGGCAAGAAAGCGGCCGGCAACGTGAACACGCTGCGCCACGCAGGCGAGCGGTTCGGGTTCGCGGTGCGGGCCATGTCGCTGGTCGCCGACCATCACGACGACGAGACGGTGACGTTTTCGTCGACTTACATCCGGTCCTGCGTCGACGCCGGGGACGTGGTCGCGGCGGCCGAGGCACTGGGCCGGCCGCACCGCGTCGAGGGCGTGGTCGTTCGCGGTGAGGGTCGCGGCCGTGTGCTGGGCTTCCCGACAGCCAATGTCGCCCCGCCGATGTACTCGGCGATCCCGGCCGACGGCGTGTATGCGGCCTGGTTCACGGTGCTCGGCCACGGGCCCGTCGTCGGCACCGCGGTGCCCGGCGAGCGGTACCAGGCCGCGGTGTCGGTCGGCACCAATCCGACGTTCTCCGGGCGGACCCGCACCGTCGAGGCCTACGTCCTCGACACGTCCGCCGACCTGTACGGCCAACACGTCGCGATCGACTTCGTCGCCCGCATCCGCGGACAGCGCAGGTTCGCCGAAGTGAGCGACCTGATCAGCGAGATGGAGGCGGACACCGAGCGGGCCCGCACCATCCTCCAGGCCCGCTGACTCATCAGGCGCCCCGGTAGCCCCGGAACCTCTTCAGAAACGACACCAGGCGATGCGCGGGAAGCGGCGCCGGCCAGTCGTCGGCACGGAAGTACGCATCGGATCCGCCGTCGACGAACACCACGCTGCCGCACAGGAAGTCCGCGGCGTCCGACAGCATGAAGCAGGCCCATTCGGCCAGGTGGCCGGGGTCGCCGAAGCCGCCGATCGGGATCGGGAACCTGCGCACCTGTCTGGCCTCTCGGGGGTCGGCCAGCTGCTGCTGCAGAAGCGGGGTCATCACCGCGCCGGGCGCAAGCGCGTTCAGCCGGATCCCCGCGCCCGCCCATTGCGGGGAAACCGCGTTACGGCGCACCCAGCGGCTGACCGCGATCTTCGACGCGGCGTACGTCATCACCGAAGCGTTCTTGCCGAACCACCGCACAGCTCGGACCGCTCTGTCTGCATCGCCGGCCAGTAACGCGGTTACGGCGCGGCCGGGCACCGCGGGCACGGTCGTCGTCGAATTACTGGAAAACACAACCACTTTCGCGCGTTCAGCCGCGGCCAGCGCGGGGCGCCACGCGTCGAGCAGCTCCACCACGCCCAGGTAGTTCACCGCAACGATGCGCCGCGGCCGGTCGGGGCCAGGGGCGGGCCCGAGTCCCGCGGCCAGCACGGCGCCATCCAGCCGGCCGCCGCTGGCGTCCAGCACGTCGCACGCCGCCTTTGTCCGCCCGGTCGGAGTCGACAGATCGGCGACCACCTCCGCGCTCGTGATATCGACGCCGATCACGGTGTGGCCTGCGTCGCGCAGTCGCTCGGCCGTCTTGCGGCCCATTCCCGACGCTGACCCGGTGATTACGTAGGTGCCCACGGCGTCGAACCTACGAGACGTCGATTCGAATCGCCTGCCACATCGCTGCTAGACTCGCCGCCGACATAGCGACGTGCTGCTGTCCGCGGCGGCCGCGCCTCAATCCCACATCGCGGACCGAAGTATATGGAGTGATTCCGTGGCGCTCACTGCCGAACAGAAGAAAGAAATCCTGCGCGAGTACGGCCTGCACGAGACCGACACCGGCTCGCCGGAGGCCCAGATCGCGCTGCTGACCAAGCGCATCAACGACCTCACCGAGCACCTCAAGGTGCACAAGCACGACCACCACTCGCGGCGCGGGCTGCTGCTGCTGGTGGGTCGGCGCCGCCGGCTGGGCAAGTACCTGGCCGAGGTCGACGTCGAGCGGTACCGCTCACTGATCGACCGCCTCGGCATGCGCCGCTGACCGCGGAAAGCTCGCCGCGACTATGGGTTATGGTCTCGGCGCACATTCTGGCTGCGAAACGCGCCGGGGTAGACTTATGCCCGTTCTGAGCCAGCCGGCTCGGACTCGCATGTCACGACAGTGGCCAGCCTGTATCGGGCGGTCTTCGGTAGTGGCTGCCGGGCCCGTCAAACGCACGGTCCGGCCGCTTCGATCGACGGCCGTAGCCATGCTCAGGCCGATGCCGTTCAGGTTGCTCGCCACTGCCATCCGACAGCGACGAACAACCGAACGAAGGAAATCCCCAGCTCATGTCCGTAGCTGAAATCGACGAGGGCGTCTTCGAGTCAACCGCCACCCTCGACAACGGGAGCTTTGGTACCCGCACCATCCGCTTCGAAACCGGCCGGCTGGCCCAGCAGGCCGCCGGCTCTGTGGTAGCCTACCTCGACGAGGAGACCATGCTGCTCTCGGCCACCACCGCGAGCAAGGCTCCGAAGGAGCACTTCGACTTCTTCCCGCTGACCGTCGACGTCGAAGAGCGCATGTATGCCGCCGGGCGCATCCCCGGCTCGTTCTTCCGCCGCGAGGGCCGGCCGTCCACCGACGCGATCCTGACCTGCCGGCTCATCGACCGCCCGCTGCGCCCGTCGTTCGTCGACGGCCTGCGCAACGAGATCCAGGTCGTCGTCACGGTCATGTCCCTGGATCCCGACGAGCTCTACGACGTGGTCGCGATCAACGCCGCGTCGGCGTCCACCCAGCTGGCCGGCCTGCCGTTCTCCGGCCCGGTCGGTGCTGTGCGGGTGGCGCTGATCGACGGCACCTGGGTGGCGTTCCCGACGGTCGCGCAGCTCGAGCGCGCGGTGTTCGACATGGTCGTGGCCGGGCGTGTCGTCGGTGACGACGTCGCGATCATGATGGTCGAGGCCGAAGCTACCGAGAACGTCGTCGACCTGGTCGAGGGCGGGGCCCAGGCACCCACCGAATCCGTGGTGGCCGAAGGTCTCGAGTCGGCGAAGCCGTTCATTCGCACGCTGTGTGTCGCCCAGCAGGAGCTGGCCGATCGGGCGGCGAAGGAGACCGGCGAGTATCCCGTCTTCCCCGACTACGGCGACGACGTGTACTACGCCGTCGCGTCGGTGGCCACCGACGAGCTGACCAAGGCGCTGACGATCGCCGGCAAGGCCGAGCGCAACGAGCGCACCGAGGAGATCCGCGCCGACGTGCTCGAGCGGCTCGCCGAGACTTACGCGGGTCGCGAGAAGGAGATTTCGGCGGCCTTCCGTTCGCTTACGAAAAAGCTTGTCCGGCAACGCATTCTGACCGACCACTTCCGCATCGACGGCCGCGGCATCACCGACATCCGGGCGTTGAGCGCCGAGGTGTCCGTCGTGCCCCGCGCACACGGCAGCGCGCTGTTCGAACGCGGCGAGACCCAGATCCTGGGCGTCACGACGCTGGACATGGTCAAGATGGCCCAGCAGATCGACTCGCTGGGGCCGGAAACCTCCAAGCGCTACATGCACCACTACAACTTCCCGCCGTTCTCCACCGGCGAGACCGGCCGCGTCGGCTCCCCGAAGCGCCGCGAGATCGGGCACGGCGCGCTGGCCGAGCGGGCGCTGGTGCCGGTGTTGCCAAGCGTCGAGGAGTTCCCCTACGCGATCCGTCAGGTATCGGAAGCTTTGGGCTCCAACGGGTCGACGTCGATGGGTTCGGTGTGCGCGTCCACGCTGGCGCTGCTGAACGCCGGTGTGCCGCTGAAGGCTCCGGTGGCCGGCATCGCGATGGGCCTCGTGTCCGACGACGTCGAGCTGGACGACGGAGGCACCGAGCGGCGGTTCGTCGCGCTGACCGACATCCTCGGCGCCGAGGACGCATTCGGCGACATGGACTTCAAGGTCGCAGGCACCAAGGACTTCGTCACTGCGCTGCAGCTGGACACCAAGCTCGACGGCATCCCGTCCCAGGTGCTGGCGGGCGCGCTGTCGCAGGCCAAGGACGCGCGGCTGACCATCCTCGAGGTGATGGCGGAGGCCATCGACAAGCCCGACGAGATGAGCCCGTATGCCCCGCGCGTCACCACGATCAAGGTGCCCGTCGACAAGATCGGCGAAGTGATCGGGCCCAAGGGCAAGGTGATCAACGCGATCACCGAGGAGACCGGGGCGCAGATTTCCATCGAGGACGACGGCACCGTGTTCGTCGGCGCCACGGACGGGTTGTCGGCGCAGGCCGCGATCGACCGGATCAATGCGATCGCCAACCCGCAGCTGCCCAAGGTGGGCGAGCGGTTCCTCGGCACAGTCGTCAAGACCACCGACTTCGGCGCATTCGTGTCGCTCCTGCCGGGGCGCGACGGGCTGGTGCACATCTCCAAGCTCGGCCGCGGCAAGCGGATCGCCAAGGTCGAGGACGTCGTCAAGGTTGGTGACAAGCTGCGCGTGGAGATCGCCGACATCGACAACCGCGGCAAGATCTCGCTGATCCTGGTCTCCGAAAACGACGCAGCAGAAGCCTCGCCTGCACCTGCGGATGCCGCGCATACCGGCCCGTAACGTCGGCGCCGACCTTCGGCGCACCACGCTGCCCGGCGGCCTGCGCGTGGTCACGGAATGTCTACCGGGTGTGCGCTCGGCGTCGGTTGGTGTCTGGGTGGGCGTCGGTTCCCGGGACGAGGGGCCGAGCGTTGCGGGCGCCGCGCACTTCCTCGAGCACCTGCTGTTCAAGGCCACGCCCACCCGCACGTCCGCGCAGATCGCCCAGGCCGTCGACGCGGTCGGCGGCGAGCTGAACGCGTTCACCGCCAAAGAGCACACCTGCTACTACGCGCACGTGCTCGACAGCGACCTCGAACTGGCCGTCGAGCTGGTGTCCGACGTGGTGCTCAATGGAGTCTGCGCGCCCGACGACGTCGAGGTAGAACGCGACGTCGTGCTCGAGGAGATCGCGATGCGCGACGACGACCCCGAGGATGCGATCGGCGACGTGTTCCTGTCGGCGCTGTTCGGCGTGCACCCGGTCGGCCGGCCGGTGATCGGCACGCATGCCTCGGTGTCGGCCATGACGCGCGATCAGCTGCACTCCTTCCATGTGCGCCGCTACATCCCGGAGCGGATGGTCGTCGCGGTCGCCGGGAACGTCGACCACGACCACGTGGTCGCGCTGGTCCGGCGGTATTTCCGCGGGCGGCTGCAGCGCGGTCGCAAGCCGGTTCCGCCGCGCAAGGGGGCCGGCCGGGTCTCGGGCCGGCCGGCGCTGACTCTGTGCATCCGCGAGGCTGAGCAGACACACATGACGCTCGGCGTCCGCTGCCCGGGGCGGCACTGGAAGCACCGCTGGGCGCTGGCCGTGCTGAACACCGCTCTCGGCGGTGGCCTCAGTTCGCGGCTGTTCCAGCAGATCCGCGAAGAGCGCGGGCTGGCCTACACCGTGTATTCCTCCGTCGACACGTTCGCCGAGAGCGGTGCGCTGTCGGTGTACGCGGCTTGCCTGCCGGAGCGATTCTCCGACGTCGTCGACGTCACCACGTCGGTGCTGGAAACCGTTGCACACGAAGGCATCACCGCCGACGAATGCCGGATCGCGAAGGGCTCGCTGCGGGGCGGTCTGGTGCTCGGGCTCGAGGATTCCGCTTCGCGGATGAACCGGATCGGCCGCAGCGAACTCAACTACGGCGAGCACCGCAGCATCAGTCACACGCTGGCGCAGATCGACAGGGTGACGCTCGACGAAGTCAACGCGGTGGCACGTCGGGTGCTGACGGGCCCGTACGGGGCGGCCGTTCTCGGACCGTACCGGTCCAAACATCAACTACCACGAGCATTTCAGAGACTGTAGATGGATGTCGACGGCAAGGTGGCCATCGTCACCGGAGCAGGGTCGGGCATCGGCCGGGCACTGGCCATTGCTCTCGGCGGGGCGGGGGCGCGCGTCGTCGTCAGTGACATCGACCGCGGTCGGGCCGACGAGACCGCTGCTGCGCTTGGCGGCGGTGCGGTGGCCCGGCAGGCCGACGCTAGCGCCGAGTCTGATATCGCCGCGCTGATCGCTTTGGCTGCAACGGAATTCGGGCCGGTCGACATCTATGTCGCCAACGCCGGCGTGGGCGGGCCGCCGGGTCTGGTGATTCCCGAGAGCGACTGGGACCACGTGCTGAATGTGAACTTGCGCGCGCACATCCGGGCCGCGACCCAGCTGGCGCCGGCGTGGGTGGACCGGGGCGGCGGGTACTTCGTCGCGGTCGCGTCGGCGGCCGGGCTGCTGACCCAACTGGGCGCGGCGGCGTACTCGGTGAGCAAGCACGCCGCGGTCGGGTTCGCAGAGTGGCTGGCCATCGCGTACGGCGACGTTGGGATCGGCGTCAGCTGCCTGTGCCCAATGGGCGTGGAGACAGCGTTGTTGACCGAAATGCGAGAGTTGTCCGGGCCCGACGGGCGGTTGGCGGCGAGTGCGGTATTGGCTGCCGGCGAGGTGCTCTCGCCCGACGAGGTTGCGGCAGCGACATTGAATGCGGTGCGGGAGAACAGGTTTCTGGTGCTGCCGCACCCCGAGGTGCTGGACATGTACCGGATGAAGGGCGCCGACTACGACGGCTGGATCGCCGGTATGCGCCGTTACCGGAGCCGTCTGGTCGATGGCTGAGTTGTCGCGCCGGCGCGCGCTGCTGCTCGGGGCGGCGTTGCTCAGTGCGGCCTGCTCGGCCAAGGCGACGCGGGCCGACCCTGTTTCGCCGGTGCCGCCGCTCGACGAGAGGATCTCGGCGCTGGAGCGCCGGCACAACGCACGGGTGGGACTGTTTGCCGCCGATCTGGGGTCGGGCCGTACCGCGGAATACCGCGCCGACGACATGTTCGCGATGTGCTCGACCTTCAAGACCTACGCCGCGGCGAGCGTGCTGGCGCACTGCGACCGCGGCGAACTTCGGCTCAGTGACCAGGTTTTCGTCAATCCCGGGGCCGTTCTGCCGAACTCGCCGGTGACCGAGTTAGCGGCCGGTCATGCGGTGTCGCTCGGCGAGCTGTGCGCGGCGGCGCTGCAGCGCAGTGACAACTGCGCGGCCAACCTGCTGCTGACCACCATCGGCGGCCCCGCACAGATCACGGCGTTCGCGCGCAGCATTGGCGACGACCGAACACGCCTGGACCGGTGGGAGATCGAGCTGAACACGGCACTGCCGGGGGATCCGCGCGACACCAGCACACCGCGGGCGTTTGCCGGCGGCTACCGGACCGTGTTGACAGGCGGGGTGCTGGCTCCGGGCAGCCGTCAGCAGCTCGAGGACTGGATGCGCGGCAACTCGACCTCCAGCATGCGGGCCGGGTTGCCGGCAGGGTGGACGAGCGCCGACAAGACCGGCAGCGGCGACTATGGAAGCACCAACGACATCGGCATCGCGTACGGGCCCGACGGCCGCAAGTTGTTGCTGGGCTTCATGACCCGCTCGACGGCCGACGACCCGCAAGCGCCGGCGCTGCGTCCGCTGATCGGCGAACTCACGACGCAGGTGGTGTCTTCGCTCACCTCCTGACGCGCGAAACGGCATCCCCGGCGGAGAAGTGCGAGAAGAGCCAGCACTGGTTACCGCCCCGTCCCGGCAGTGGTTACCGCCTCGTTCCGGCGTGACTAGCTCAATACTGTCGCCGCGGGGGTGAACGGCAGGCCGAGGTCGCGCGCGACCTGCTCGTTGAGCAATGCTCCCTCGTGCGTCGAAAGCCCTTTCACCAGTGCGGAATCCGCCTCGCATGCCGTCCGCCAGCCGCGGTCCGCCAGTACGAGGACATACGGCATGGTCGCGTTGGTGAGCGCGAACGTGGAGGTGCGCGGAACCGCGCCCGGCATGTTCGCGACGCAGTAGAACACTGTGCCATGCACCTCGAAGGTGGGCTCGTCATGCGTGGTAGGCCGCGAGTCCTCGAAGCAGCCGCCTTGGTCGATCGCGATATCCACCAGCACGGCGCCCGGCTTCATCTGCGCAACAAGCGAATTCGACACCAGCTTCGGCGCCTTCGCGCCTGGGACGAGGACGGCGCCGATCACGAGGTCTGCCCGCTTCGCCGCGCCCTCGAGCTCCAGTGCCGACGAGTAGCGAGTGCGGACACGGCCGTTGAACTCTGCGTCGAGCTCGCGCAGCTTGGCGAGGTTGAGGTCGAGGACGGTGACGTGCGCGCCCATTCCGGCCGCGACCCGCGCGGCGTTGTAACCGGCTGTGCCGCCGCCGATCACGACGACGTCGGCCGGTCCGACGCCGGGCACGCCGCCCATCAGCACCCCGCGGCCGCCCGCGGGCTTCATGAGGTGGTATGCGCCGACTTGTGCGGCCAGACGTCCGGCCACCTCGCTCATCGGCGCCAGCAGGGGCAGCGCCCCGTCGGGGGTCTGCACGGTTTCGTAGGCGATCGACGTGACGCCACTGCTCAGCAGCGCTTCGGTGCAGGGCCTGGACGCGGCAAGGTGCAGGTAGGTGAAGAGCGTCTGCCCCCGACGCATCAGCGCGTACTCGGGTTCTATCGGTTCCTTGACCTTGAGCAGCAGATCGGCATCTTCCCAGATGCGCTCCGCACCCGAGATGATCTCGGCACCGGCGGCCTTGAAGTCGTTGTCGGAGATGGCCGAGCCTTCGCCCGCGCCGGCTTGGATGACGACGTCGTGGCCGCGACGGGTGAGCTCAGCGACGCCGGCCGGGGTGATGGCAACCCGATATTCGTTGGTCTTGATTTCGGTTGGGACGCCGACCCGCATGGACTAATTGTGAAGAAGCTTCTGAATAGGTGCAATTAAGGCGACGTATATTCTGTATTCTGGTGATATGCCAGAACGATCAGCGGTATCGGACGCAGTCGCCCCGGTATCGGCGAAGGATGTTCGGCCTCAGATCGATGACGTCGATTGTCGGATTCTCAACGCTTTGCACGCTGATGCGCGGATACCCAACAACGCGCTGGCGGACGTGGTCGGCATCGCGCCGTCGACCTGTCACGGGCGTCTGCGACGGCTGCAGGACATCGGCGTGATCCGCGGCTTCTATACCGACGTCGACCCCGCCGCAGTTGGACGGCCGCTGCAGGCGATGATCGCCGTCAGCCTGCAGTCCAACGCCCGTGGACGTATCCGCCACTTCATCGCGGAAATTCGCACACTGCCCCAAGTGATCGACGTGTACTTCCTTGCCGGCGCCGACGACTTCATAATCCACGTGGCAGCCCGAGACACCGAGGACCTGCGCGCGTTCGTCGTCGAGAACCTCAACGCCGACCCGGACGTCGCGGGAACCCAGACGTCCCTGATCTTCGAGCACCTCCGCGGCAGCGCCCCGCTGTAGACGGTCAGTACAGCTAGATCGGCCCCGATCAGTCCGGAAAACCGGCAGATAGGTAGTGGATCGCCGGACGCCGGATGGTGTCCGCGCGCGGCGGCAGTATCGGATGCGGTCGCCACCGTCGGGCAGGAACGCCGCAGGAACCTCGCCGCCGCCAAATCGCTGTCGCCA
>JBLNEK010000042.1:0-49849 GCA_050262635.1 Candidatus Sericytochromatia bacterium
GGCCGCATGGGCGGCCCGATGGTGGCGCGTCTGGCGGACGCCGGCTTCCTCGTCCGCGCGCTCGTCCGCAGCGACGAAAAGCGCCCCGCGGTAGAGCGATTGGGCGCAGAGCCGGCCGCCACCACCGCCGCGGTTGCCGAGGAAGCCGACGCCGTCGTCGTCTGCGTCTTCACCGACGAGCAGGTTATGGACGTCTGCCTGGAAGGCGACTTGCTGGCGGCGATGAAGCCCGGGTCGGTGCTTGTCATCCACACCACGGGTAGCCCGCAGACTGTGAAGGCGGTCGCGTCCCGCGCCGACCGCTATTTCATCGAGGTCGTCGACGCACCGCTGAGCGGCGGCCCGCACGACGTCACCGCCGGCCAGGTGACGCTCTTCGTCGGCGGGGGTGACGATGCCGTCACTCAGGTAAGCCCGATACTGGCCACCTACGGCAACCCCGTCCTGCACGTGGGGGCCACAGGTACCGGCCAATGGGTGAAGCTCATCAACAACACCCTGTTCGCCGCGCAAATCGGGCTGGTGGCCGAGGCGATCGAGCTGGGCAGCCGCCTCGGCATCCCGGAATCTACTCTGCTACAGGCGCTTCCGTACGGCAGCGGCGCCAGCAGTGCGCTGGACAAGATCGCCGCCGCGGGGTCGACGTCGGCCTTCATCGGATTTGTCGGCGATTTCATCGGCAAAGACGTCGAGGTGATACGCAGCACGCTCGCCGAGCTGCAGATCGACATGGGCCTTCTCGACGACATCGTCAACTCGGGACTTCCCCACAAGACCTCAACGCTGAGGAGGATGCAATGACTCAAACACCCAACAGGGCAAAGCTGGTCTTCGACCCGTTTTCCGAAGACTTCTTCAACGGGGCCTACGAGACGTACCGCCGGATGCGCGACGAAGCGCCCGTCTACTACAGCGAGGAGTACGACTTCTACGCGCTCACCCGCCACGAGGACGTCGCGCCGGCGTTCAGGGACTTCGAAACCTATTCGTCGGCCTACGGACTCGACCTCGCGATGGTGAGAGGGCACCTGCCGGAGGCGGCACCGAAGATGATCATCCTGATGGACCCGCCCGAGCACCGGCACATGCGCAGCCTTCTCAACAAGGTATTCACCCCGCGCGCGATTCAGGCGCAAAGAGAGATGGTGACGGCGAAAATCGAGAAATACCTCAGCCAGGTCGACCCGGACGGGTTCGACGCGGTGCAGGAATTCACCGCCCCATTTCCCGTCGAGGTCATCACCACAATGCTGGGCGTGCCGGAAGAGTACGCGCAGCAGGTCCGATTCTGGATCGACGAGTCGCTGCACCGCGAGGTCGGGCAGATCGAGGTCGACGAGAAGGGCATGCTGGCCAACGTCGAGAGCGCGATGTTCTACTTGGACCTCGTGCAGAAGCGGCGCGCCGACCGCAAAGACGATCTGTTCAGCAAGCTCATCGAGGCCGAGGTCGAGCGCGACGACGGCACGACGGAGAAGCTCAACGACCTCGAAATCGCCGCGTTCGCATCACTTCTCGGTGGTGCCGGCGCAGAAACCGTGACCAAGCTGATGGGCAACGCCGTCTACGTCTTCGCCAAGAACCCCGACCAGTGGCAGAAGCTGCTCGACGACCGCAGCAAGATCCCGGCCGCGGTCGAGGAGTTGTTGCGCTACGAGGCACCGTCGCAATACAACGTCCGCCGGAACATGAGGGATGTTCACTTGCACGGCACGACGATTCCCGAAGGCATGCCGGTGTTTCTGATCGGCGGCTCGGCCAACCGAGACGAGCGAGCGTGGACCGACGCCGACAAGTTCGACATCGACCGCGACCGCACCGAGGCACAGAACCTCGGCCTCGGCTACGGCATTCACAGCTGCCTCGGTGCGGCGCTGGCTCGCATGGAGAGTGCTATTGCGCTGGAGAAGCTGCTCGACTTCATGCCACGCTACGAGGTCGACTTCGACAACTGCCGGCGGGTGCAGATGCAGAACGTCGTGGGCTGGCAGAACGTTCCGGTGAGGGTGATTCGATGAAGAAGGTCGTCGTCGATTTCGGCCTATGCGAGAGCAACGGGATCTGCATGGGCATCATCCCGGAGGTGTTCCACCTGGATGAGCAGGACTACCTGCACATCCTCAACGATGAGGTGACCCCGGACAACGAGGGCGAGATCCGCGAGGCGGTCCGGCAGTGTCCGCGGCAGGCCATCTCGATCGTCGAAGACTGATCAGCCGCCGCGAAACGGTATTCCGGGCGGAAAAGATGCGGGTAAGAGCCGCCCTGGCTTCCGCGTGCGGTGAGTCAGTCTCCGAAGCCGGAGAGAATCACCGCATTGGTGTCGGCGGCGGCCTGCCGGAGCTTCGCCGCGTTCTGGTAGGCCTCCGAGTCGTACCACGCCCGCGCCGCGTCCACCGAGTCGAACTCGAGCACAACGGTCTGATGACCGTGCCAATCCCCTTCCAGCACTTGCGGCTTGGTATCTACTGCGAGGATCTTGCAGCCGCCTTGGCCCATGGCCGGGCCTGCCGCTTTCCCGTAGGCCTTCATGCCGTCCGGGTCCTTGATCTGCTCGGTGAGGATGACGTAACCCTTGGGCATCTAATCTCCTTGTCCCACTTCACTGATCGCTTGCTCGGGGCAGCATTCGATGGCCTCGCGGGCCGCGTCCTCCTGCCCGGCCGGCACCTCCGGAACGGCCACCTCGGCGTACCCGTCGTCGTTGATGACGAAGACCTCGGGGCACAGCGTGGTACACATGCCATGACCGCGGCAGCGCTGGTCGTCGACGAAGACCCTCATGCCGGCGTGAACTCGAGGTGCAGCTCGACCAGGCCGCGCAGGATGTATGTCGGAATGTAGCGGTAGCACCGGTCCCCCGCGGGACCATGCCTGCTCTCCGAGATCGTGATGCCGGAGGTGCGGTCGAGGAGTCGCTCTAGGGCGACCCGGGTTTCGGCGCGGGCGAGCGGCGCGCCCGGGCAGCTGTGAATCCCGCGACCGAATGCGAGATGCTGGCGTGCGTTCTTACGCTCGGGGTCGAAGCTGTCCGGATCCTCGAACCGACGTGGGTCACGGTTCGCCGCGCCGTTGAGCACCATGACCGTGGTGCCGGCAGGCAGCGGCGTCTCACCGATGGTGACCGGCACCCGGGAGAGCCGGAAATCCCCCTTGACCGGACTCTCGATCCGCAGCGCCTCCTCGATGAAATTCGGTATGAGACTTCGGTCTTCGCGCAGCGCTCGCTGGATGTCGGGCCGCTCGCCGAGTACCTTCAACGCGGTGCCCAACAGGCGGACCGTCGTCTCCTGTCCTGCCGAGAACACGTTGGTGGCGACGCGCACGACGTCGCCGACGTCGGGCAGCGAGCCGTCGGGGAACGTCGCGCTGGCCAGCCCGGTCAGCACATCGTCGCGAGGCTCGCGGCGGCGGTCTTCCACGTAGTTGGCGAACACCTCGTAGAGGTACTGCATCGGCGTGTGGGCCAGGGTCTTGTCGTCGGTGCTGCCGAGCCCGCTGCCGTGGGTGCCGCGACGCAGCCTTTCGATCAGCTCGCCGCGGTCCTCGTCAGGGACGCCGAGCAAGTCGGCGATCACGCGCAGCGTGAACGGGCCCGCGAACCCGTTGATGAACTCGCCGTGTCCCGGCGCGAGGAAGTCGTCGAGCAGTTCATCGGCGATCGCCCACATCGCGTCCTCGTTCTCTTTGAGGCGCTTCGGGGTGATCAGCCGCATCAGCAGTGCCCGGTGGTTGGTGTGCGTCGGCGGGTCGAGCGTGGGCAGCTGGTCGCTGAACGGGATCTCGTCGCGGTGCTGCTCGATCAGTTCCGTCACGTCGTCACCCTCGAGCGGCACCGGGAAGCCCGGGTACGGACCGGTCACCGAGATACACGACGAGAAGCTCTGCGCGTCGTTGTAGACGTCGACCGCCTCCTGCCAGCCGGTCACCATCGTGACGTCGTGGTGGTCCTCGTGCAGGACCGGGCACTTGTCGCGGAGCGCCTCGAAATACGGATACGGATCGTCGACGAGGCTCTCATCCCGGAAGAAATCCTTGGCGGTCAGGTCGGTCACTCTGAGCTGCTCCGTTCGGCGATCTCGCTACATGAGAATGCTGCTCTCACGAATGAGTATTACATTTCCGCAGTGGCCGCTCAACGCCGGGCGCTGATGAGATCAGCCGAGCGTCCGGATCGGGTCCTTGCCGTCCCACCCTCTCGCCGCATCGCGGATCAGGTCGTTGAACGCCGACACACCCTCCGTCAGTTCGACGACCTCGAGGATGTCCGCCGGCCCGCCCGACGACTCGAGGTACGCGAACCTGGCTCCGAGCTCCTCCCCGCCCGACCACACCACTGGCCAGCCGGCGGCCTGCGCCCCGCGCAGCGTGTCATCGAAATCGGTTGTCCACCAGGCGAGTTGGTGATAGCCGCGCCGCCCACTGTCCAAGAACTCGGTATAAACCGATCGTCCGGCGCTCTGCTGCTGGATCACCTCGATCTGCACGTCGCCAATGTTGGTCAGCCCGATCGACAGGGTCACTTCGCAGGGCTTGTCGCGGTAGCGGCCCGCAAGCGTCAGGCCGCGCATCACGTACCACGGACCCACACCGACGGCCAGCCACGACTGCAGCGTCTGGTCGAAGTCCGTGACGACGAACCCGATCTGGCGCACCGGCCCAGGTAGCGGAGTCATGGTCCCGAAACTAGCGTCTAGTTAGACAGTGGTCAATTATTGTTGCAACTGCTACGGTCCAGTCTGTGTCATCAATTGGCGAGGCGGTGAGCACTGAACGTAGTCAGCGTCGCGCCTCGTTTCAGCGCCCCAAGTCAATCGAGACGAGGCGCGCGCTCGTGCAGGGCGCGATGGCGCTGTGGCGCACGAACGGCTACGCGAAGACCACCGTCGCGGACATCTGTCGCGCCGCCGGGGTGTCCAAGGCGCTCTTCTACTTCTATTTCCCACGCAAGGAGGATGTGCTCTTCGAGGTCGGCGTCATGTCCACCCAAGCCGCGCAACGCACGGTGCACGACATGCTCTCGAAGCCGTACGAGGTGACGGCCGTCGTCACAGCGGCGCTGGCCACACTGGAGCGGTCGATGTCGCGCAATCCCCCTGATTTGATCGTCGAGACGATCCTCGAGGGCTACCGGCACGAACACCGAATCCTCGCCGGTGAGCAGCCGGCCGATCCAGGACTGGGAATGTTCACCGAGTTGTTCGAGAAGGCCACGCAGGACGGCAAGCTCAACGCCGACGTCGACGTGCACCATCTCGCCTATCTGGCGGGGACGTTGGTCAGCGAAGGCGCGCGGCACTGGGCGGCAGGCTCGTTCGGCGGCCGCTCGTTCACGGACGTCGTCGGTGCTGATATCGCGGCGGTGATCGCGGGTTACTGCTAGTAGGGAGAAGACAATGGCGTGGGACTTCCAGACCGAGCCCGAGTATCAAAAGCTGCTGGATTGGGCGGACGCGTTCGTTCGAGAGGAGGTAGAGCCGCTCGACCTCGCCTGGCCGCATCAGCAGTTCGTGCCGCTCGACGAAACCCGGCGGAAAGTCGTCGACCCGCTCAAGGAAGAGGTGCGGCGCAAGGGCCTGTGGGCCACCCACCTCGGTCCCGAACTGGGCGGCCAGGGCTACGGCCAGCTCAAGCTCGCGCTCTTGAACGAGATTCTCGGCAGATCGCAGTGGGCGCCAATCGTTTTCGGCTGTCAGGCACCCGATACGGGCAACGCCGAGATCATTGCTCACTACGGCACGCCCGAACAGAAGGAGCGCTACTTGCGGCCGTTGCTCGAGGGCGAGATCTTCTCGAGCTACTCGATGACCGAACCGCAAGGGGGCGCGGACCCGACGCAGTTCCAAACCCGCGCCGTGCGTGACGGCGACGACTGGGTGATCAATGGCTGGAAGTTCTTCTCCTCCAACGCCAAAACAGCCTCATTCCTGATCGTGATGGTCGTGACGAACCCCGACGTCAGTCCCTACCAGGGCATGTCGATGTTCCTGGTGCCCACCGACACCCCTGGCGTTGAGATCGTCCGCAACGTCGGGCTGGCCGGCGAGTCGGACAACGTGGGCAGCCATGCGCTGATCCACTACAACAACGTTCGGGTGCCGGCCGAGGCGCTGCTCGGCGGCGAGGGGCAGGCGTTCGTGATCGCGCAAACCCGCCTCGGAGGCGGACGTATCCACCACGCGATGCGCACTATTGGGATGTCGCACAAGGCGCTGGACATGATGTGCGAGCGCGCGCTGAGCCGGCGTACCGCCGGCAGCCTGCTGTCCGACAAGCAGTTCGTGCAGGGCTACATCGCGGACTCGTACGCGCAACTTAGCCAGTTCAGGCTGTTCGTGCTCTACACCGCGTGGGAGATCGACAAGTACAACGATTACAAGAAGGTGCGCAAGGACATCGCCGCGGTGAAGGTGGTGCTGCCCACCGTGCTGCACGACATCGCCTGGCGGGCAATGCAAGTGCACGGGGCGCTCGGCGTCAGCAACGAAATGCCTTTCATGGCAATGGTTCACGGCGCGGCGGCGCTGGGACTCGCCGACGGTCCCACCGAGGTGCACAAGGCCACCGTGGCCAAGCAGGTGCTGCGCGACTACACGGCCAGCGACGACGTCTGGCCCACCGAGTGGATTCCGAAGAAGCGCGAGGCCGCCCGGGCGAAGTTCGCCGAGTACCTCGACCACGAGGTGGGCAACCTGTGATCGAAACCACGCGGCTCGCCGGGTGGATGGACGGCGCCGGCTTGCCCGGAAAGGGTGAGCAGCTGACTGCCCGGTTCCTTTCCGGCGGCACCCAGAACGAGATCTACGAGATCCGCCGGGGCGAGCACCGCTGCGTCATCCGCATCCCCCCGCCCGGCGCCCCGCCGGACCGGGACAAAGGCATCCTGCGGGAATGGCGCATCATCGAGGCGCTCGACGGCACCGACGTGCCACACACGCAAGCCGTCGCGGTGTGCAGCGACGCGAGCGTGCTGGGCCGGCCGTTCTACCTGATGGGCTACATCGATGGGTGGTCGCCGATGGACCAAAAAGGTTGGCCCGCACCGTTCGACACCGACATCGTTGCACGCCGAGGGCTCGCGTATCAGCTTGCCGAGGGCATCGCGCTGCTGTCCAGGGTCGACTGGAGGGCCCGGCGTTTGACAGACGTCGGCCGGCCCGATGGATTCCATGAGCGTCAGGTCGACCGCTGGACGACCCTTTTCGAGCGGATCAACGGCCGCGAACTCGACGGGATGGACGCCGCCACGAAGTGGCTGCGTGAGCACCGGCCGCTGGATTTCATTCCCGGCCTGATGCACGGCGACTACCAGTTCGCCAACGTGATGTACCGCCACGGCGCCCCGGCCCGGTTGGCGGCGATCGTCGACTGGGAGATGGGCACGGTCGGCGACCCCAAGCTCGACCTCGCGTGGATGGTTCAGGACTGGCCGCACGACACCGGCGTGCCGACGGACACCGAGTTCAGTTACGTCGACATGCACGGGATGCCGTCGCGGTCAGAGGTCGTCGCTCATTACGCCGAGGTCTCGGGACGCCAGGTCGACGATCTCGACTACTACCTGATCCTGGCGAAGTGGAAGCTGGCGATCGTCCTCGAGCAAGGCTTCCAGCGCGCGGGCGACGACGAGAAGCTGCAGGCGTTCGGGCCGATCGTGCCCGCGCTGATGGCTTCGGCGGCCGAGCTGGCCGAGACGACGGACTACCGTTGACTCTGCGGTCAGCGCGAAGAACTTCGAGAAGCGCGCGACCTCAGCGCAGAGTCATCGAGGCGTAATGCGCGCGGTCGTGTGCCCCGAGTACGGCCCCCCAGAGGTGGTCCGCATCGAAGACCGGCCGACACCGGTGCCGGCCCCCGGCGAAGTAAGGGTCGGGGTGGCAGCGGCCGCGGTGAACTACCCCGACGTCCTGCTGATCGCGAACGAGTATCAGATCAGCGTGCCAACGCCGTTCGTACCCGGGAGCGAGTTCGCCGGTGTGGTCGACGAGATCGCCGACGAGCGAGACGGTTTCGCGGTCGGCGACCGGGTCACGGGCACCGGCCTGTACGGCGCTTTCGCCGAACGGGTGGTGGTCCAGTCCTCCGCCCTCACCCGTATCCCCGACGGCGTCGACATGCGCGACGCCGCCGCCTTCGGTGTCGCCTATCGCACCGCCTACCACACGCTGCGCTCGGTCGCGCGTGTGCAAGCCGGCGACGAGCTGGTGGTGCTGGGCGCCGGCGGCGGCGTCGGCCTGGCCGCGGTGCAACTCGGCGTTCAGCTCGGCGCCAGGGTCACCGCCGTGGCGTCGTCGGATGAAAAGCTCAGTGTCGCAGAGTCTTACGGCGCTGCGAATGTGATCAACCACCGTACGAGCGATCTGCGGAACGCGCTTCGACAGGCGCTGCCCGACGGCGCCGACGCCATCGTCGACCCCGTCGGGGGCGACCTCTCCGAGCCCGCGCTGCGATCGCTGCGCCGCGGCGGCCGCTTCGTCACCGTCGGCTACGCGTCCGGAAAGATCCCTCGCATCCCGCTGAACCTGGTGCTGATCAAGGGCATACAGATCGCCGGTTTTCAGTTTCAGGGCGTTCCATCAGCCGAATTCGAGCGCAACGAAGCGGAGCTGACTGATCTTCTCGTCGAAGGCCGGGCGAGGCCTCATATCGGCGCGACATTTCCGCTCGGCGAAACAGCGAGCGCGCTAAGGCTTGTCGCCGGCGGCAGGGCCATCGGCAAGGTGCTGATCACCCCTGACCGCGAGCGGGCGTGTTTGTACACCGACACGCCGCAAATCGACGTACAGACCTGCACGCCCGCGCCGGAGGACCACGGTGCCCTAACTCGCCGGAATCAAGTCGGCGGCCACCGACAGCGCGTTGCGCACACCGCAGCGGAACATTTCCGTCGTACCCACCGCTGGCGTCGGCGCCGGTAATGCGTTGAGCGCCTGCGCCTTGAACGCCCGGGCAGCCGCGCTCAGCGGGTGCTGCACCGAGGCAGTGCGCTCGAGTTCCGGCGGCCACGACTCGCCCCACAGCGTGACCTCCGTGGTGCCGTGCTCGAGGGCCTGCAGCACACCGCGGCGAATACGCGAATCGCGTGCGAACAGATCCGCAGACACCGCGAGCGTGTGCGGATGAGGACGCTGCGCCCACATTCCCAGCGCTGTTTCGAGATCCAGGGTGTCGGCGCCCAGGATCTGGATCGGCCGGACATCGTCGTTGCCCGCGACCAGCACCGTGACGTCCCAGCCTGCCATCACCCGGTCGAACGTCCATCCCCCGGCGAACGCCACCACGTCCGCCACGCTGGAACCCACAATGTCGAGCCGGTATCTCATATCGAGCTCTGCGGTTCGAGTTCGCGCGCGAGCGAGTCGGCGTACCCCTTGAACACGTCCGTCAGCGGGATCGAGGGATCGAGCAACCATGTGGTCTCCATTCCTGTGACGAAGGCAATAATCTCGATGGCCTTGGACGTCGCGTCCAAGTCCAAGCGGTAACGGCCGGCGTTCTGACCGCGCCGGATGATCTCGGTGATGATGTCGACGGCGTCGCGGTAGCGCATGACAAGACGGCCGTGCAGCGGAGCGTCGGGCTGACTGTTCTCCACCATCAGGACGGTGAACGTGCCGATCAGTTCAGGCGCCCGCTCGAACCGCTCGGCGACTCGCTTGATCTCGGTGACCAGGTCGCCGGAGGACCGGTCGGCGTGCGCGTCGTCGTCGGCGTCGCGCGCGTCGAGCACCGCATTGAGCAGCTGCTCTTTGGACTCGAAGTGATGCAGGAGGCCCGCCGGCGTCACGCCGGCCTCTTTGGCTATCTGTGCCAGCGACGTGCTGCGCCAGCCGTTGCGTGCCAGCAGTCGCTCCGCGACGGCGAGAATCCGTTGCCGTCGGTCCTCGCCCTTGGCCAACAGCGTGGCGTAGGGGCGCTGCGCAGCGGACACCGGACTCCTTCGGTAAACCAACCTAGTGAACACACAGTAGGTTGGTTTTAGGTCTGCGACAAGGGTCTCACCCGGCAAACCCGTCAGCGAAACTCGAGTTTCGTTGGAGAAATGCGGGAACGACCCTGCGAAACCGGAGTTTCGGCGCTGAGGCCCAGCCTCACAATCCCAGCGACTTGGCGATGATCACCTTCATGACCTCGCTGGTCCCCGCGTAGATCCGGGCTACCCGCGCATCCGTGTACAGCCGGGCGATCGGATACTCCATCATGTAGCCGTACCCGCCGAAAAGCTGCAGGCACCGGTCGACGGCGCGGGCCTGCATCTCAGTGCAGAACAGCTTGACGCGCGCGGCGTCGGCGCCGGACAGCTCGCCGTCGACGTGGTCGCGCACGGCGCGGTCCAGCATCGCCTGCGCGGCCTCGATCTCCGCCGACACCGCGGCGAGCTCGAACTTCGTGTTCTGGAACGACGCGACCGGCGTGCCGAATGCGCTGCGGTTCTTGACGTAGTCGATCGTCGCGGCCAGTGCCGAGCGGGCCTGCGCGACCGACCCCACCGCTACGGTCAACCGCTCCTGCGGCAGGTTGTGCCCGAGGTAGGAGAAGGCCTCGTCCTCCTCCCCCAGCCGGTTCGCCACCGGCACGCGGACGTCGGTAAACGACAGCTCCGCGGTGTCTTGCACTTTGCAGCCCATCTTCTCCAGCTCTCGCCCCCGCGAGAACCCGGGCATGCCGTCCTCGACGACCAGCAGCGTCAGGCCGCGGCGCCGGTTGTCGGGGTCAGCGGACGTCCGGGCGACGACGATCACGAGGTCGGCCTGGATACCGCCGGTGATGAAGGTCTTGGCACCGTTGACGACGTAGCTGTCTCCGTCGCGAACTGCGGTGGTACGCATCCCGGCCAGGTCGGATCCGGTGCCCGGCTCCGTCATCGCGATCGCGGTCAGCAGCGTTCCGGCCGCCAAGCCGGAAAACCAGCGCTGCCGCTGCTCGGCGTTCGCATAGTGAAGGAAGTACGGAAGGATCACCTCGAGCTGCGTGCGCACCGTCGACAGCGTCACCAGCGCCCGCGCAGCCTCCTCCTGCAGCACGACGTTGTAGCGGTAATCGTCGATTCCCGCCCCGCCGTACTCCTGGGGGATCGCCATACCGAGCATGCCGAGCGCGCCCATGTGTTTGAACACGTCGCGCGGCATCCGGCCGGCCTTCTCCCACTCGGGATAGTGCGGCACGACTTCCTTCTCGATGAAGTCCCGCGCGAGTTGCCGAAACGAATCGTGGTCGTCGGTGAACAGCTCGCGGCGCATCAGCCCACCAACTCCACCAGCGTGGCGTTGGCCGTGCCGCCGCCCTCGCACATGGTCTGCAAGCCGTACCGAATTCCCTTGTCGCGCATGTGATGAAGCATCCGTGTCATCAGCACCGCACCGGAGGCGCCGAGTGGGTGCCCAAGCGCGATCGCCCCGCCGAGTGGATTGAGCCGCTCGAGGTCGGCCCCGGTCTCGGTGAGCCACGCCAGCGGCACGGGGGCGAACGCCTCGTTCACCTCGAACACGCCGACCTCGGCTAGCGGGACTCCGGACTTGTGCAACACCTTCTCAGTCGCCGGAATGGGGCCGGTCAGCATCAACACCGGATCGGCCCCGGTCACCGCGCCCGCCCGGTACCGCGCGATCGGCGTCAGGTCGAGCTCGAACGCCTTCGCGGTCGTGGTCACCAACAGCGCGGCCGCGCCGTCGGAGATCTGAGAGGAGTTGCCTGCGTGGATGACTCCGCCCTCGGTGAACGCCGGCTTGAGCCCGGCGAGCTTCTCGACGGTCGTGCCGCGCCGCACCCCCTCGTCCGTGTCGACCACGGTCGCGACGTCCGGGAAGACTGGGACGATCTGTGTGTCGAATGCGCCGGAATCCTGTGCGGCAGCGGCGAGTTCGTGTGACCGAACGGAATACTCGTCGAGCTGGGTGCGCGAGAATCCCCACTTCTTCGCGATCATCTCAGCCGAAAGACCTTGGTTGAACGAGAAATCACCGTAGCGCGCAAGCACTTTCGGCCCGTACGGCATGCCGGTGGCGCGTGCGGCCCCGAGCGGCACTCGGCTCATGACCTCCACACCGCCGGCCACCACGACGTCCTGCTGGCCCGACATCACCGCCTGAACAGCGAAATCCAGCGCCTGCTGGCTCGACCCGCATGCGCGGTTGACGGTGGTGCCGGGAATGCTCTCCGGCCAGCCGGCCGCCAGCACCGAATACCGCCCGATGTTGCTTGACTGGTCACCGACCTGCGAAACGCATCCCCACACCACGTCGTCGACGATCGCCGGGTCGATTCCGGTGCGCTCGACGAGCTCGCCTAGCACGACCGCGGAAAGGTCCGCGGCGTGCATACCGGAAAGCCCGCCGTTGCGCTTGCCGACGGGCGTGCGCACCGCTTCGACAATCACCGTTTCACGCATCTACTTACCTTTCTGCTCTTCGCGCAAGCGCTCATCGTCCCTTTCTGCTCTTCGCGGCAAGCGCTCATCGTCCCTCTCTTCTCTTCGCGCAAGCGCTCATCGTCCTCCGATCTCGAGACCGCCCACCGGCCCGTGAACGACGGCACCCGCTTCTCGGCGAATGCCGCATGCGCTCGGGCCGGTTCAGGATCAGCGTCCGCGCACCGCCGCGGTCGGCGGACAACAACACAGGCTCAGACATCAGGCCGGCCCGATCGCACCCTGCTCACGCAACCGGGATATCTGCTCGTCGTCGAACCCGAGTTCGCCCAGCACCGACTCGGTGTGCTCCCCTAACCCCGGTATCGCTCCCATCGCCGCGTCGAACCCGGAGATGACCGGCGGCGGCAACAACGCGGGAATCGGGCCGACGGGCGTGTCGATCTGCCGCCACCGGTCCCGCGCCACCAGTTGGGGGTGCTCGAGCACCTCGCTGGGAATGTTGTAGCGGGCGTTGCCGATGCCGGCCGCGTCGGCGACCTTCTGCACGTGCGCGAGGTCGTGCTGTGCGCACCACGACGCGATCGCCTCGTCCAGCACCGCGCGGTGCGTGACACGGCCGGTGTTGGTTCGGTAGCGCTCGTCGTCGGCTAAGTCGTTGCGCTGCAGGATGTCTCGTGCGAGCCGCTGCCATTCGCGGTCGTTCGTGGTGCCGAGCACCACTGTCTGATCGTCCGCAGTGCGATACGCTCCGTAGGGGGCTACCGCCGGCGAGCTCATGCCAAGGGGCTGTTGGTCGATGCCCGAGTGACGGGTGTAGTTCAGGTGATAGCCCATTAACTCGGTCGCCACGTCGAACAGGCTCACGCGGACCGCACGCCCCGGCGCTCGTTCGCGCAGCAGCGCCAGAATCGAGATGGCCGAATACAATCCGCTGAGCACGTCGGCAACCGGCGGCCCGGGTTTGGCGGGTGCGCCGGGAAATCCCGTCACGGCGCACACCCCCGACTCCGCCTGGATGAGCAAGTCGTACGCCCGCTTGTGCGATATCGGCCCGCCGGGGCCATATCCGTCGATCTCCACCGCGATCACACCCGGGTGGCGAACCGCCATGTCCTCGGGCGCAATGCCGAGTCGGGCCGTGGAGCCGGGCGCAAGATTCGACACGAGGACGTCGGCGCGGTCAAGCAACCGGTGCAGTACCTCCATGCCAACCGGGGATTTGAGGTCCACCGTTACCGACTCTTTACCGCGATTCACCCAGACGAAGTGCGCCGCAAGACCATTCACGACATCGTCGTAGTGCCGTGCGAAGTCACCGCCCGCAGGGTTTTCCACTTTGATCACCCGGGCACCGAAGTCGGCGAGCGTGCGGGTGCACATCGGCGCGGACACCGCCTGCTCCAACGTGACAACGGTGATGTCCGCCAGTGGAGCGCCGGGACAGACCGGCATCACATCACCACGCCGCCGGCCGCCGGAGCACCTGCCCGGTGATGGAGGATCCCATCAGTAGCTCCTCGGCAGGCCGAGTACGTGCTCGCCCAAGAAGTTCAGAATCATCTCCTGGCTGACCGGTGCGATCTTCATCAAGCGTGACTCGCGGAAGTACCGCGACACGTTGTACTCCTCGGAGTAGCCCATCCCGCCGTGCAGCTGCAGCGCCCGGTCGGCGGCGGCGAACCCTGCGTCGGCGCAGAGGTATTTCGCGGTATTCGCTTCGCGCCCACAGGGTCTGCCGTTGTCATAGAGCCAGGTGGCCTTGCGCAGCACCAACTCGGCGGCGTCCAGTCGGGCCAGCGAGTCGGCGAGGGGGAATTGCAACCCCTGGTTCATGCCGATCGGCCGGTTGAAGACGTGCCGCTCGTTGCCGTACTTGACGGCCTTATCCAGCGCGACCCTGCCGATCCCGAGCGCCTCCGCGGCGATCAACATCCGCTCCGGGTTGAGGCCGTCGAGGATGTACTTGAACCCCTTGCCCTCGTCACCGACCCGGTGCTCGACCGGCACCATCAGATCGTCGATGAACACCTCGTTGGAGCTGACCGCGTTGCGGCCCATCTTCTTGATCGGACGGATGTCGACGTGATCGCGGTCCAGGTCAGTGAGGAACAGCGTCATGCCGTCAGTCTTCTTGGTGACCTCGTCATAGGGGGTGGTCCGGGTCAGCAGCAGGATCTTCTCCGACTCCAGGGCCTTGGAGATCCAGACCTTGCGGCCGTTGACCCGGTAGTGGTCGCCCTCGAGCTTGGCGAACGTGGTGATGCGCGAGGTGTCCAGTCCCGCACCTGGTTCGGTGACACCGAAGCATACGTGCAGGTCGCCGTTGACGATCCGGGGCAGCGTCGCGGCCTTGAGCTCGTCGGAACCGTGCTTGACGACCGGCTGCATGCCGAAGATCGACAGGTGGATGGCACTGGCGCCATTCATCGCCGCACCCGAGCGCGCGACCTCCTCGAGCAGCAACGTCGCCTCGGTGATGCCCAGACCGTGGCCGCCGTACACCTCGGGGATCGTCATCCCGAGCCAACCACCCTTGGCGATCGCGTCATAGAACTCCTGCGGGAACTCGTGCGCGAGGTCCTTTTCCATCCAGTAGTGGTCGTCGAACTTCGCCACCAGTTCGGCGACCGACTTACGGATCAGCTCCTGGTCGTCGGTCAGCTCGAAATTCATTCCGCCGCCGGGCACTACGACATTCTCCTTCATCCCGTTCAGGCGCCCGGGCTGTTGCTTCTCCCCCGAGAGGCTCATCGGCGCGGTCCGGTGACGCGCTCAGTCGGTGTTGCCGGTCACCGCTTTCGCGTTCGCGGTGAAGTCAGCGATCGACGAGCCCGCCCTTTCCTTGTGGTGACTGAGCGCGCGGATCGACACGTCATGGCCCTCCGACGCCTTGCGTAGCGCGCCGACCGTCGCCTGCTCACGCGGGATTCGGCTGAAGGGATCGAACGAGTACCACCGCATCGCGTTCTCGTGGGTCATCTTGTTGATCTCGTCATCCGGCACGTTGTTGGCCGACAACACTTCCCACAGTTCCTCGGGCGCGCCCGGCCACATGGAGTCGCTGTGTGGGTAGTCGGCCTCCCAGCAGATGTTGTCGATGCCGATGAAGTTGCGCAACTGCACCCCGACCGGATCGCTGATGAAGCATGTCAGGAAATGGTCGCGGAAAACCTCGGACGGCACCTTGCCGCCGAAGTTCTGATGCGTCCACGTCGAGTGCATCTCGTACGTGCGGTCCACCCGTTCCAGGAAGTAGGGGATCCACCCGGTACCGCCTTCGGATAACGCGATCCTCAGGTCGGGGTACTCCTTGATCGGCTTGCTCCACAACAGATCCGCGGCGGCCTGCACGATGTTCATCGGCTGCAGCGTGATCATCACGTCCATTGGCGCGTCCGGTGCGGTGATGGCCAGCCGACCCGATGACCCGATGTGAACGTTGAGCACAGTGTTGGTGTCGCACAGGGCTTTCCACAACGGGTTCCAATACTCGTTGTGGAAGCTGGGATAGCCCATCGCCGCCGGGTTCTCGGTGAACGTCAGCGCGTGCACGCCCTTCTTGGACACGCGCCGCACCTCGTCGGCGCACTTCTCCGCGTCCCAGATCACCGGCAGCGCCATCGGGATGAAGCGGGCCGGGTACGCCCCGCACCACTCGTCGATGTGCCAGTCGTTGTAGGCCTGCACCAGGGCAAGTGAGAACTCCGGGTCCTCGGTGGCGAACAGACGCCCGGCGAAACCGGGGAACGACGGAAAGCAGATCGACCCGAGGATGCCGCCGGCGTTCATGTCCTTGACCCGCTCGTCGACGTTGTAGCACCCCTTGCGAATCTCGTCGAGACCCTGGGGCTCCAGCCCGTATTCCTCCTTCGGGCGTCCGGCGACCGCGTTCAGCGCGACGTTGGGGATCACGGTGTCGCGGAACTGCCAGGTGTCGGATCCGTCCGGGTTGTGCACGAGCCGGGGTGCGTCGTCGATGTACTTCTTCGGAAGGTGGTTCTTGAACATGTCCGGCGGTTCGACGATGTGGTCGTCCACGCTGATCAGAATCATGTCGTTCTTATTCATGGCACTCCTTCGAGTGAAGCCTCGACGTCACGGTCGGTTCTCTCACTTTGGAAACTATCTTCTCACAGTGCGAGAATCAACGTCTGAGACGAGTTCGTGGTTACGCCCCGCATCTGTCCGCGGGGGCGTTACCGGCGCCCACCAGCGACTGTCCGAGCGCGTCATCGCCGCGCACCTTCCGTCTGCTCGCAGCGGAAAAGTGGAGGACCGCACGGGGGCCATTGACCGATCGCGGTAAACATGGAAACCTGTTAGGCGAAATCGGAGAATCTGATTCTCGGATGTGAGAGGATAGCGGCCGTGCGACTGCCACCGTTGCCCGCCGAGCAGTGGGACGACAGTGTTCAGCAGGCCCTCGCGGTGATGCTCCCCGAAGAGCGCCGCAACCCCGCACAGGCCAGCAACATCCTCACGACGTTCGTCCGCAACCCCGCGCTGACCAAGGAATTCCTCAAGTTCAACGTGTACCTGCTGTTCCACTCGACGCTGCCGCCCCGGCTTCGCGAGTTGGCCATTCTCCGGGTCGCACACCGAACGGACTCGAAGTACGAGTGGGTCCAGCACGTCAAGCTCGGCGCGCGAGAAGGACTGACCGAGGAGGAAATCGCCGGCCTGCAGCGCGGCGAAGCGGCCGACGAGTTCGACCGCACGGTTCTGGCCGGGGTTGACGAGCTGATGGACAACTACGAGCTCTCCGACGAGACGTGGTCGGCGCTGGCAGAACGCCTCGACGAGCGGCAGCGAATGGATTTCGTCTTCACCATCGGCTGCTACGTGACGGTGGCCATGGCCTTGAAAACCTTTGGCGTCGAGCTGGAATAGGAAGGGTAGACCGTTGGCGCATTTCACCAAGCCCGCAGAAGGCAGCTGGACAGAGCACTATCCCGAACTGGGCACCGAGCCGGTCGACTACACCGACTCCATCGACCCCGCGTTCTTCGAAGCCGAGCGCGAGGCGATCTTCAAGAAGACGTGGCTCAACATCGGGCGTGTCGAACGACTGCCTCGCACCGGCAGCTACTTCACCAAGGAACTGTCCTCGGCGGGACCCGGCATGTCGGTGATCGTTGTCAAGACCAAGGACGGTTCGGTCAAGGCCTTCCACAACATCTGCCGCCACCGCGGGAACAAACTGGTGTGGAACGACTACCCGCACGAGGAGACCTCGGGAACCTGCCGACAGTTCACGTGCAAGTACCACGCCTGGCGTTACAGCCTCGACGGCGAGTTGACGTTCATCCAGCAGGAGGACGAGTTCTTCAACGTCGACAAGTCCCAGTACGGGCTCAGGCCGGTTCGGTGCGAGGTGTGGGAAGGGTTCATCTTCATCAATTTCGACGATGCGGCGCAGCCCCTGGTGGATTTTCTGGGCCCGATGGCCACGGGCATCGAGGGCTACCCGTTCGACAAGATGACGGAGGTCTACACATATCGGGCCGAGGTCGGCAGCAATTGGAAGCTGTTCATCGACGCGTTCGTGGAGTTCTACCACGCGCCGGTGCTGCACCAGGGGCAGTACACCAAAGAGGAAGCCGCCAAGATCATGAAGTACGGCTTCGAGGCGCTGCACTACGACCTCAAGGGCCCGCACGGCATGATCTCGGTGTGGGGCGGCCAGTCACCTCCGGCGGACCTCAACATGGTCAAGCCGATGGACCGGGTGCTGCGCAGCGGGCTGTTCGGGCCGTGGGATTCGCCGGACGTCATCGCGAACATCGGTGAGCTGCCGCCCGGCATCAACCCCAGCCGAGCCAAGCAGTGGGGCATCGACTCGTTCCACTTCTTCCCCAACTTCATGTTGCTGATCTGGGAACCGGGCTGGTACCTGACCTATCACTACTGGCCCACAGCCGTCGACAAGCACATCTTCGAGTGCAGCCTGTACTTCGTGCCGCCCCGTAACGCGCGCGAACGGCTCGCCCAGGAACTGGCGGCGGTGACCTTCAAGGAGTACGCGCTGCAGGACGCCAACACCCTGGAGGCCACGCAGACGATGATCGGCACCCGCGTCGTCCGCGACTTCCTGCTGTGCGACCAGGAAATCCTGATCCGCAACCTGCACAAGGTGACCGAGGGTTACGTCGAGAACTACCGCAACGAGGTTGATGAGCGCTCGCGCGAAGAATCGACCAGCACCTCAGAGAAGGAGTCCCACAATGGCTCTGCCCGCTGAATTCGCCGACCTGGAGCCATATTTGGACTGGGACCTGGCCACCGAGCCCGAGCGCTACGCCAAACGGCTCGCCTCGACGATGGCGGAGATGCAGGCCTTCTACGACGCGGCGTTCCCCCGAATGAACGACGCGATCGCCTATTGTGACAAGTTCCCGCTTGATGATCTACCCGAGGACGCGCGCACACTGATGCATTTGATGCAGTCGCTGATCATGGTGTCGTTCCCCATCGAGGCGTGGAAGCAGCCGCGAGTTCCCGACAGCGGCGCCGCGTGGGTCGAGCTGATCAAGGAGCCGGTCATCTGAGCGTACTGACGCTGAAGGCCGCCGGGCTGCTGGACGTCGACGCAGGCGAGATCGTCCGGCCCGGTGTGCTGCGGATCGAGGGCGAGCGGATCATCGGCCTCGGAAATGCCTCCGGCGACGGCGAGGTGATCGATCTCGGCGAGCAGATCCTGCTGCCGGGACTGATGGACATGGAGGTCAACCTCCTGATGGGCGGCAGGGGCGAGACTCCGGGTCTGTCCCAAGTCCAAGACGACCCGCCGACCCGGCTGCTGCGAGCCGTCGGCAACGCTCGTCGCACCCTGCGTGCCGGCTTCACCACCGTGCGCAACCTCGGCCTGTTCGTCAAAACCGGCGGCTACCTTCTGGACGTCGCGCTCGGCAAGGCCATCGACGCCGGCTGGATCGAGGGCCCCCGCATTGTGCCGGCGGGGCACGCGATCACCCCGACGGGCGGGCACCTGGATCCGACGATGTTCGCGGCGTTTGCGCCGCACGTTCTCGACCTGTCCGTTGAGGAGGGCATCGCCAACGGTGTCGATGAGGTCCGCAAGGCGGTGCGCTACCAGATCAAGCACGGCGCTCAGCTGATCAAGGTGTGCTGTTCAGGCGGTGTCATGTCGCTGACGGGAGAGCCTGGTGCGCAGCACTATTCGGACGACGAGCTGCGCGCGATTGTCGACGAGGCGCACCGGCGCGGCCTGCGGGTCGCCGCGCACACCCACGGCGCCGAGGCGGTCAAGCACGCAGTCGCAGCCGGTATCGACTGCATCGAGCACGGCTTCCTCATCGACGACGACGCGATCGCGATGCTGGTCGAACACGACACCTTCCTGGTCACAACGAGGCGGCTCGCAGAGGGCATGGACGTTTCGAAGGCGCCGAAGGAGTTGCAGGAGAAGGCTGCCGAGATGTTCCCCAAGGCGCGCACTTCGATCAAGGCCGCCTACGAGGCGGGCGTGAAGATCGCTGTGGGCACCGACGCACCGGCAATCCCCCACGGCCGCAACGCCGACGAACTCGTGACGCTCGTCGACTGGGGGATGCCCGCCGCAGATGTGCTTAGAGCCGCGACGTCTACCGCGGCCGAACTGATCAAGGTGACCGATCGCGGCCGGCTCGCGGAAGGGCTGCTCGCCGACGTCATCGCAGTGCCGGGAGATCCGTTGCGAGACATCACAGTTACCCAGAACGTCAGCTTCGTGATGAAGGGCGGCAGAGTCTATGTCCAAGACTGAGCCAACAAGAACTGACGACATCGTGGAGATCCAGCAGCTGCTTGCCAAGTACGCGGTGACGATCACCCAGCAGGACATCGACGGACTGCTCGAAGTGTTCACCCCCGACGGCACCTACAGCGCCTTCGGCGAAACCTATGCGCTGGAACGGTTTCCGGTCCTGGTCGATGCCGCCCCGAAGGGCTTGTTCCTCACCGGCACCGCGCTCGTCGACCTCGACGGGGACACCGCCACCGGCACGCAGCCATTGTGTTTTATCGACCAGTCCACCCATGACATGCGCATCGGCTACTACCGCGACACCTATGTGCGCACCCAGGACGGCTGGCGCCTGCGGACGCGGGCGATGACGTTCATCCGGCGCAGCGGCGCCCACGACTCGGGCCGCCCGCACGCGGTCGGTCGCCCACCTGCATGAGAGTCGGCCGATGAGCCGCTTGCGCGAAGACATTGTCGCGGAGTTCCGGGCCGGCCTTCGCGCCTGGCTCGACGAGAACGACCTAGCGCCCGGCCCGGATCGTTCGCTCGAAGGCCACATGAAACAGATGGCCCGAGTGTCGGCAGCGTTGTACGACGCCGACTGGATGCGCTACGGCTGGCCCGAAAAAGCCGGCGGACTGGGCGGACCACCGATACTCCGCGCCGTCGTCGGCGAAGAGGTGGTCGGTCGCCGCCTCGCCGAGCCGGGTCCATATTCGATGCTCGAGGTATTGGCGCCGACCATGATCGACTATGCGCCGCAACAACTTTCATCGGAGATGGTGCCGCGGCTGCTCTCCGGCCAAGAGCACTGGTGCCAGGGGTTCTCCGAGCCGGGCTCGGGCAGCGATCTGGCGTCGCTGACCACGCGCGCGAGTCCTCGGGGCGACGAGTGGATCGTCAACGGGCAAAAGGTCTGGACCAGCTTCGCCCAGTATTCCCAGCGGTGCATCCTTCTCACCCGCACCGCTCCCGGCCACGCCGGAATCACCGCGTTCTTCGTCGACATGGACAGCCCCGGCATCACTGTTCGGCCGCTGCGCACGATGCACGGTGTCGACGAGTTCTGCGAGGTGTACTTCGACGACGTCGCGGTTTCCGGCACCCGGATGCTCGGCAACCCGGGGGACGGCTGGCGTGTCGCGATGGACCTACTCCCCTACGAGCGTTCGACCTGCTTCTGGCAGCGCATCGCTTACCTTTACGAAAGATTCGACCGGCTGATTGAAGAGGTCGCCGCACCCGACGACGCGGAGTTGGGCTCGGCGTATCTGGCCCTGCACACCCTGCGCTGCCGTTCCCGGGCGACTCAGCACCGACTCGCAGACGGCGCGCGGCTGGGACCCGAGACCTCGATCGACAAGGTGCTTCTGGCCACCGCCGAGCAGAAAATTTACGACGCAGTGCGTGAGTTGCTGCCCGGCGCTGTCGAACTCGACGATAACGAATGGCGCATCGAGTTCCTGTACTCGCGAGCCGCCACGATCTACGGCGGCACCGCCGAGATCCAGCGCAACATCATCGCCCGTCGGCTGCTCGAGCTCGGGAAGGAGTGATCGTGGACTCGGTCTCGTCAGACGATCTCGTCCTGCTCGCCGACACGTTGCGCAAGACCATGGCGACGTCGGCAGGCCAGGAACTCGATATCGCGCTGACCGGCCTCGGCTGGCTCGAGATGCTCGATGAGATGCCGCAGACAGCAATTCCGTTGGTGTTCAGGCTGCTTGGCGAGACCGGCAGCCACGCCCCCGTGCTCAACGACGTAGTGCTCAGCGAGGCCGGACGTCCGGCCGGCGACATCGTGCCGCTGCCGTTCGCGGGCGGCTCATGGCTGTTGTGGGAACGCACTGACGGGCCAAGCTCGACGGTGGATCCGGAGCTCCCGGTACGCCGGGTGGCGCAGGGCGAGGCAGTGCCGGTGGTCGCCGGCCGAAAAGCGTTGGGGTGGTGGCTGGTTGGCACGAGCCGGGCCATGCTGTCGCTGGCCCGCCGGCACGCGTTGGATCGCGTGCAATTCGGGCGGCCTATCGCCTCGTTCCAGGCGATCCGTCATCGCCTCGCCGAGACGCTCGTCGCAATCGAAGGCGCCGAGGCGACGTTGCAAGCCGCCGGCGACGACTTCAGCTCGCTGCTGGCCAAGGCCGCCGCGGGTCAGGCCGCGCTGACCACGGCCCGCCACTGCCAGCAGGTGCTCGGCGGGCTCGGGTTTACCGCCGAACACGACCTGCACCGCCATGTCCGGCGCGCGCTGCTGCTGGACGGTCTTCTCGGCAGCACTCGCGAACTCATCCGAGAAGCCGGCGCCGAGCTGCGCAGACGGGGATCAGCGCCGCGGCTCGTCGACCTGTGAACCGCCGCCGTCGCACCAGAGCAAGAGCACCCGGCGCCCCGGCGCCGTCCCGCGCCGCATGAGTTGCCGGCGCCGCGGCCAACTACGCCTGATGCTCGATGAAATCATCAACCCGGGAAAGCCTTCCTCAAGGGGCTTGTAGAGAATACTATTCTCTTCATGCGAAAGTTACAATCTCGGACACGTGCGCCGTCGGGGCATCCGAGACCACGTTTGCACACCGTTCTCCGGTACAGTCCAACCATGTTCTCCGTTTCTGGCACGCATTCGAGCCGCCAGTGACCAGCCCGAGCGAGGAGCCGGCCTGGAAGCAGCGTGCGGTCGAGCGCTCCATCAAGACGGCGAAATTGCGCGCTGCGCAGCGTGTTCAGCGTTTCCTCGATGCCGCGCAGGCCATCATCATCGAGAAGGGCAGCACCGACTTCACGGTCCAGGAAGTAGTCGACCGCTCTCGCCAGTCGCTGCGAAGCTTCTACCTGCAGTTCGACGGAAAGCACGAACTTCTGTTGGCCCTTTTCGAGGACGCGCTGAGCCGCTCGGCCGACCAGATTCGGGCCGCGACGGAAGGGCACACCGACCCACTCGAGCGGCTGAAGGTGGCGGTCAAGCTGTTGTTCGAGACGTCGCGGCCGGATCTCAACGCCAAGCGGCCGCTGTTCACGGACTTCGCGCCGAGATTGCTGGTTTCGCACCCTTCCGAGGTCAAAGTGGCACATGCGCCGCTTCACGCGTTGCTGACAGAGTTGATGGAAGAGGCCGACGCGGCCGGTGAACTACGTCCGGGCGTCAACGCCCGGCGGATGGCCGCCATGACGATGCAGACGGTGATGTTCATCGCCGCGCAGTCCGGTGCCGATTCCGAGGAGGCCGGGTCGCACCCGATCACCTCCGACGAAGTGTGGGACTTCTGCGCCCGCGGATTCGCGCGCTCCTAGCCGAGAATCACGTTCTCCTAGCGACAGAACTTCTCAACAGCGAACGTCACTCCACCGCCGTGATCGATCCCATCGAGCGGCCGAATTCCGACGGTCACGACGCGAATCGGTGCTTCGATGGAAGCAGGACGGGGCGTGCCGCGACAGCTACGACAGAGGGTGGGGCATGAAGCGACTCAACGGCATGGACGCCATGCTGCTCTACAGCGAGACACCCAATCTGCACACCCACACCCTGAAGGTCGCGATCGTCAACGCCGCGGAGTTCGACGGACAGTTCGACTTCGGGGTGTTCCGCCGCACCATCGAACGGCGTCTGCACCTGCTTGATCCGTTGCGGTACCGGCTGGTCAACATCCCCTGGCGGTTGCACCACCCGATGTGGCTACAGCACTGCGAGGTCGATCTCGACTACCACCTCAGGCGGGTACAGGTGGCCGCGCCCGGCGGACGCCGCGAACTCGACCGGCTCATCGGCGAAATCGCGAGCACTCCGCTGGACCGCAGCCGCCCGCTGTGGGAGTTCCACTTCGCAGAGGGGATGGCCGACAGCCGGTTCGCGTTGATCGGCAAGGTGCACCACGCCCTGGCCGACGGAGTGGCGTCAGCGAACTTGCTTGCACGGCTGATGGACCTGGCCGGCGCGGCCCAGGACGAGCGCGACCTCCCTGACGGCTGCGCGGTGCCGTCGAAATCCGAGCTGCTATGGGAGGCACAGCTCGACCACTTCCACCAGATGGCCGCGCTTCCGCGTCTGGTCCGCGACGCGGCGCGGGGCATCGCGCGGGTGCGTCGGCGTGCCCGCGAACGTCCCGCAGACCCGGACATGGCGAAGATCTTCCAGGCCCCGCCGACGTTCCTGAATCACGTGGTGTCGCCGGTCCGGACGTTCGCGACCGCGACGCTGTCGCTGGCCGAAGTCAAAGAGACCGCGAAGAGCCTGGGGGTGACGTTCAACGACGTCGTACTTTCCATGGCGGCCGGAGCGCTGCGAGAACTGTTGCTGCGCTACGACGGTCGGGCCGACCGACCAATCATCGCGACCGTCCCGATCGCCACCGACCGCGCGCCGGACCGGATCACGGGCAACCAGATCGGCGGACTCGTCGTGTCGTTGCCCGTGCACGTCGACGACCCACGAGAACGCATCCGGTTGACCTCGCGCGCCACGGCTGAGGCCAAGGAAGAGAACGAGTTGCTCGGCCCGACACTGCAAGCCCGTCTGATGGATTACCTCCCGCCACCAGTGGCCCCGGCTCTATTCCGCACGCAAGGTAAGCACACCGCCCACAACAAGATGATGAACGTCGCGGTGTCGAGCGTGCCGGGGCCGCGGGAACGCGGGCACATCGGAGGCGCTCCGGTCAGCGAGATCTATTCCGTCGGAGTGCTGTCCGCGGGCAGCGCGTTCAACATGACCGTCTGGAGCTACGTCGACCAGGTCGACATCGCCGTGCTCTCGGACGACCAGACGTTCGACGACGTGCACGAGGCGACGGATGCGATGGTCCACGCCTTCAGCGAACTTCGCCGAGCCGCAGGGTTTTCCGGCGAACCGACCATGGTCGACACCGCGATGGCACCGGCCACCGCGTCCGGGCCGACGGGCTAGACATCCCAGGTTCGTAAGTTGTCAAGCGGCTTGGGTGTCGGGTGTTTGTCGGTGTGCCCAGGCTTTGTGTTCGTCGTAGTGGGTCCGGTGGCGTAGGCAGCCGTGGAGGATGCCGACGAGGCGGTTGGCGAGGGCGCGGAGTGCTTGGTGGTGCAGGTCGCCGGCATCGCGACGCTGGTCGTAGTAGGCGCGGGCGCCGGGGCTGATGTTCAACGCGCAGAAAGCCCATTGGTCGATCGCGTCGTAAAGGCGCTTATTGCGGACATGGCGGGCGAGCACGGCGCGTTTCTTGCCCGACGCGACGGTCAACGGTGATGTCCCGGCGTAGTTCTTGCGACACTTAGCGGTGGTGTATCGGTTCGGGTCATCCCCAAACTCACCGAGCACCCGGGCGCCGAGCACGACACCAAGTCCTGGCAGGGAGCGGTAGATGTCGGCGTCCGGGTGTGTCTCAAAATGTGTCGCCAGTGCAGCCTCGAGGTCGCTGATCTGGCGGTTCAATTCCGCGATGATGCCGATCGTGGCGCGGGTGGTCGCAGCGAATGCGGCGGTGACCGCGGGGGGCGCGGCGAGCTGCTCGGTGCGCAAAGCAGCCTGAATCTGCTCGGCGCGTACCTCGAGGTTGCGTTGTCGCCCAGCGGCTTTGAGCGCTGACCGAATCTTCGACAGACTCAGGTTCGCCGCCTGCACCGGAGTCGGTGCACGACCCAAGACCGCCAGCGCGTCACGGTCGTGCAGATCGTCGAACGCCTCCAGCGCCCCCGGGTAGTACTCGCGCAGCGCCGAACGCAGCGCGTTGGTGTGCCGGTTGCGCGTCCAAATCAGATTCTGATGTGCCCGGGCCAGCACCTTCACCGCCTCGGCGTCAGCAGAGTCACCGGCAACTCGGCGGTGGTTATGGCGATCAGTACGCACCAGATCGGCCAACAGTTTGGCGTCCCCGACATCGGACTTAGCCCCGATACGTGATGGCGGTCGCGGTAGCGGGCGACCGCCAAAGGATTGATCCCATACACCTGGTAGCCGGCGGCGATGAGCGCCTCCACCCACAAACCGCGGTCCGTCTCGATCCCGATCACCACCTGAGCCGGTTCCTCGGCATGGCTGGCCAGCAGCCGATGAAACTCGCCGATACCGGCCAATCCCTCCGGTAATCGACGTGAGGCAAGCCGGGCCCCAGACGCATCCATCAGGTGGACGTCGTGGTGATCCTCCGCCCAATCGTCACCGACAAAAATCACTGAGCACCTCCTTGGTACCGAACATGGTCGAGCCCGAGGGTGCCCGGCGACAAGCTAATGGATCAGTGCTCCAAGGCACGACACCCCATCAGTGCTGCAGCAACCCTTACCAACCGGCCGGGGCGTTATCTAGCCCTAGAAGTCAACCGTCGCTTCAGCTTTTCAACGACGCTCACCGGCCGGCGGCTCGGCAAACAGCGTCACCCCCACATGGGCCTACCACACGGAGGCTCGCTGTTCGATACCCATTAGCTTTCCGCCAGCGACTTCAACTCGTTGCGCAGAATCTTGCCCGTACTGCCGCGGGGCAACTCGTCGAGCACGGAGATGCTGCGCGGCACTTTGAAATTCGCGAGGTTCTCGCGGACATACTGCTTGAGGTCGTCCGGGGTGGCGCCTGCGTCTTTCTCCAACACCACGAATGCCGCCAGTCGCTGGCCGTACTGTTCGTCGTCGACGCCGATCACCGCGGCCTCGGCCACCTGGCCGTGGCTGACGAGCGTTTTCTCCACCTCGATCGGGTAGACGTTCTCGCCGCCCGAGACGATCATCTCGTCGTCGCGGCCGACGACGAACAGGCGCCCAGCATCGTCGAGGTAGCCGACGTCGCCCGAGGCCATGAAGCCGTCGTGGAAGTTCTTGGTCGCACCGGAGGTGTAGCCCTCGAAGAGGGTGCCGCTGCGCACGAAGATCTGCCCGACTTCGCCGACGGGCAGTTCGGTGAAGTTCTCGTCGAGGATGCGGATCTCGGTGCCGTGCACCGGCTTTCCGGCGGTGTCGGGAGCGGCGCGGAGATCCTGCGGTGTCGCGGTCGCGATCATGCCCGCCTCGGTGGCGTTGTAGTTGTTGTAGATCACGTCACCGAACTGGTCCATGAACTTGATGACAACGTCGGGTCGCATCCGCGAACCGGATGCGGTGGCGAATCGCAGCGAGCGGCCGCTGTAGCGGTTGCGGACGTCGTCGGGCAACTCCATGATGCGGTCGAACATCACCGGCACCACCGCCAGGCCGGTCGCTTGATAGCGGTCGACGAGCGCCAGCGTGGCTTCCGGATCGAACTTGCGCCGGGTGATGACCGTGCAGGCCATCAGCGCCGAGAACAACAACTGCGAGTAGCCCCACGCGTGGAACATCGGCGCCACAATCACCGTGGCCTCCTCCGCTCGCCACGGCACCCGGTCCAGCAGCGCCTGCAGTTCGCGAGCGCCACCGCTGGATGCGGGCTTGGCGCCCTTGGGCGTTCCGGTGGTGCCCGAGGTGAGCAGGATCATCTTGCTCTTGCGTCCGGTGCGTTGCGGGCGCTGGCCCAGGTGCCTGTCTGTCAGGCTTTCGACGGTCAAACCCGTTGGCGCATCGGCCCATCCGAGAATCCGGGTGGCTTGCGGGGCCTTCTCCATCGCCCGGTCGACGATGCCGGTGAACTCCTCGTCGTAGACGATGGCGTCCACGCGCTCGCGTTCGACGACTTCACCCAGCGCCGGCCCGGCGAAGGCGGTGTTCAGCAGCAGCACGTCAGCGCCGATCCGGCTCGCCGCCACGAGTGCCACGACAAAGCCGCGGTGATTGCGGCACATCACGCCGAGCTGTTCGGGCGTGCCGCCGGGCAACGCCTGCAGTGCGGCCGCGAACGCGTCGATTCGTTCGTCGAGCTGCTTCCACGTCAGGGTGCCGAGCTCGTCGATCAGGCCGGGCCGGTCCGGACAGCGCGCGGCGGCCGCTGCGAAACCGACGGTCGCGGTCATGCCCTCGCGACGCATCGCCGCCGCCATCCTCAGGTATCTCGCCGGCGGCAGCGGTGCGATCAGTCGTGCCCGGCGCAACGTCTTCACAATTCCCACGGCGTCACTGTTACCAGGCATCGCTGGTCCGGGTGTGCCAAACCGGCGTTCCCTCTATCGCCCAGGACAGTGTCAGAATGCTACTCTCGCAGACGAGAATGCCATAACCGCAGCTAGGAGAAGATGTCGGACACGGTGCTCGTGACTGGTGGCTTCGGTCTGGTGGGATCCGAAGCGGTCAAGCAGTTGGCCGGCGCGGGGCGGCGAGTGATAGCCACGGACCTTGACAGGCCAGCCCATCGCGAGAAGGCGGAGGAGCTGAAGAGTACGGGCGTGGTCGTCCGATGGACGGATCTGACCGACCCGGCAGCGGTCGACCGGTTGATTTCCGACACGGCTCCCGCCGCAATCATTCACCTTGCCGCGATGATTCCGCCCCCGATCTACCGCCACCCCAAGGCTGCCCGGATAGTCAACGTGGATGCCACTGCTTCCCTGGTACGTGCGGCCGAGGCGCTACCGGTCCCACCCCGCTTCCTACAGGCGTCGAGCAATGCGGTCTACGGGTCGCGCAATCCTCATCTGCACCCGGACCCCGTCCGCGCCGACACCCCTCCCCGCCCGACGGACCTCTACGGCGGCCACAAGCTCGAAGCCGAGCAACTGGTGCGAGCCTCACGTCTGCCGTGGGTCGTGCTGCGTCTGGGCGGGGTGATGAGCGTGAACCGCGAGGATCTGAAGTTCACCAGAGACGCGTTGTACTTCGAGAGCACGTTGCCAACCGATGGTCGGTTTCACGGTGTCGACGTCCGTGACGTCGCCACGGCGTTCGTGGCAGCGACCACGGCAGACGTCGTCGGCGAAATACTGCTGATCGCCGGTGACGAGTCGCACAGGCTGAGGCAAGGTGAGGTCGGTCGCATGCTGGCGGCCGCCCGTGGACTTCGCGGCGTGCTGCCCGAGGGACGGCCGGGAAATCCGGACAGCGAAGACGACTGGTTCATTACCGACTGGATGGACACCGGCCGCGCGCAGGAAGCGCTGTCATTCCAGCACCACTCGTGGCCGGACATGCTGGCCGAGATGCGCGCCCGGACCGGGTGGAAGCGCTACCTCATGCGGCCGCTGGTTCCGTTCGCCAGGATGTACGTGAAACGCCAAGGGGCGTATTACAAGTCGCCGGGGAGGTACGCGGATCCCTGGGGTGCCATCCGTGAAAAATTGGGCGAACCGGGGCTGGACACCGCCGAGTCGTGAATACTTGATTTCCGTGACGGCCGATGTCTGAGACGGTGCTCGTCACCGGCGCCTTCGGTCTGGTCGGCCCCGCCACCGTCAGGCGGTTGGCCTCCGAAGGACGACGCGTGGTGGCCACAGCTCGGGGCAGTCGCGCCAATCGCAAGGCGGCCCAAACGCTTCCCGCCGGGGTGGAAGCCCGGTGGGCAGATCTGAGTGAGCCCGCCGATGTCAGCCGCCTCGTGGCCGACGTATCACCCGCCGTCATCATCCATCTGGCAGCTGTGATCCCCCCGGCCATCTACCGCAATGCGGCTTTCGCGCGCAAGGTCAATGTCGACGGCACTGCGGGGCTGTTGCGTGCGGCCGAGGCGCTGCCCATCCCGCCGCGCTTCGTGCACGCATCGAGCGCCGGCGTCTACGGCGAATACAACCCCTACCGCTTCTCAGGTCTGGTCGGCACAGACACACCGCCCAACCCGTGCGACGTTTACGGCGGACACAAGCTCGAAGCCGAACAACTTGTGCAATCTTCGAACCTGAAGTGGGTGATCCTTCGGATCGGCGGCGTGTTGAGCGCCGATCCCAGGGACATACCGTTCGACCGCGACACCGCGTTCTTCGCAACCGTGCTGCCTACCGACTGCCGGGTGCACACCATCGACACCCGCGACGTTGCGGCGGCGCTCGCCGCGGCCACGACCGCCGATGTGGGGGGCCAGACGTTGTTGATCGGCGGCGACGAATCCCATTTACTGACCCAGGACGAGGTAGCGCATGGTCCCGCCCACGCCAGAGGGCTCGAGGGTATCCTGGTGTTCAACCGGCCCGGGGACCCCGACAGGGACGATAACTGGTACCCAAATTGTTGGATGGATGTCGCTTCTTCACAGAAGGCACTGTCGTATCAACATCATTCGTGGCCGGAGATGATGGACGAGATGCGCTCCATCGTCGGTTGGAAGTGGGGCCCGACGCGGCTACTGCGCCCGGTCGCGAGACGCTACGTGAAACACGTCTCGGCATATCGCGATTGGCCCGGCGTGTACGCCGACCCGTGGGGTGTGATTCGCGCCCGGCTCGGCGAACCCGGGCTGGACAGGCCACCGAGAGTCACCGATCGCTAGAAGCGCAGCGCTGTGCCGATGACACCTCGCGCTTCGAGCTCCTCGATTTCTGCGTCGGCTAAACCCAATTCGGCCAGCACCTCCCAGTTGTGCTCGCCGAGCAGCGGCGCATGACGCCGGTGGAGTTGCTGCGGCCCGGGCGAGAACCGCACCGGCAGCGTGCTGTGCGGGACGGCGGCGTTCACCGGGTGCGACACCTGCTCGAAGAAGTTGCGGTGGGCTAGCTGCGGAATCTCCGTCTGCCGATGCGGCTGCATGACTTTCGCGACCGGGACGCCGGCGCTCCACAGCCGTGCGACGATCTCGTCGCCGGACTGCTTAGCGCACCATGCGGTGAGGTGCTTGTCGATGAGGTCGTGGTGCTGGCGTCGCCCGTGCTCACACGACAGGTCGGGGCTCGTCGCCCACGCGGGGTTGCCGGCCGCTTCGCGCAGCCCCGCCCACTGGGCGTCGGTGGCGACGGCGATCGCGACCCAGCAGTCGGCACGGCCGAATTCGTCGGTTTCGTTTGTCTGGTAGAGGTTTTGCGGCGCGGCGGCGGGACCCCGATTACCAGCCCGCTGCAGCAGCGCTCCGTACGCGGTGAACTCGATGACCTGTTCGGCGGCGATGTTGATCGCCGCGTCCACCATGGCCGCTTCCACGAGTACCGCTTCGCCGGTTCGGCGCCGATGCTCAAGGGCGAGCAGCAGCCCGTTGAGCGCATGCACACCGGCATTGGGATCGCCCAGCGAGTACGGCTCGTAAGGCGGCCGGTCGGGATAGCCGGTCAGCCAGCTCAGGCCTGCCGCAGCCTCGATGGCGTAGGCGAATGCCGGGTTGTCGCGCCACGGTCCGTCGAGGCCGAAACCGGGCATGCGCACCATGACCGCGTCGGGCCGAAGTGCTTTGACCGCAGCGAAATCCAGCCCGAGCTGATCCATCACCCGCGGAGTGAAGTTCTCCACCACCACGTCGCAGCTGGCGATCAGCCGGTGCAGAATCTCGCGGCCACGCGAGCTCTGGAGGTCGAGCGTCACACCCCGCTTGTTGGTGTTCAGGCCGGAGAAGATCGGCGACTTCTCCCACCAGCTGTCCTCGGTGACCGGCACGCCCGCGATCAGCCGCGTGCCGTCGGGACGTCGGGTGGACTCGACGTGAATGACGTCGGCGCCGAGCATCGCCAGTATGTGCGTGCACGACGGACCGGCCCAGAAAGTCGTCATGTCCAGCACGCGATTGCCGGTCAGCGGCAGTTTCCGCGAAACCGGTCTCCTGGTTGTTGATCGGGTGGATTCACGACCATGGCTTCGTTGTCGGCGATAGGCCCCGGTGTGCTCGCCGAGTCGAGGAGCGGGTGACGGCGGCCGGAGGATCTGCGGCTGCATGCGGTAGGGCGGCCCAGGTTGATGGAAGTCGCCATGCGGGCTGGGCACGAACGAGCCCCGCGCCTGAAAGTGGTCCAGGGATTCGATGTTGGCGCCGTTGGCTACCGGAGCATTGGGAATCCGGAAAGCCGTCGCCAGTTCGCGGATCTCATCGACAGTGTGGTTTCTCACCCATGCGTAGATCTCGTCGGACTTCTCGTTGGCCTGCTCGGTGATGGTCAGCGGCGAGTCCTCGTCAATCCAGTCTGGGTGGCCGATCATCACGCAGAAGTCGAACCACTGTTGCGCCGTGCCGCAACCCAGGTCAACTAGTCCGTCCTTGGCCTGCGCAATTCCGGGCACCGTCAGCTTGCGCGCGTCACGCCACGGCCGGCCGAGCATCTCGAAGAACGTCACGGGGTAATACGTGAGGCCCATGATGTGCGCCTCGAGCATGGACAGGTCGATCAGCTGTGCACCGCCACCAGTGCGCGAAATCAACGTCATCGCAGCGGCATACGCGCCCGAGAGCCAGTCCCCCACCCGGCCGCCGACGTAAGCCGGCGCCCGGTCCGGCGCGCCACGACCGAGGCCCACGATTCCGCCGGACCAGGCCTGCAACGTGAACTCGGTCGCCGGCTTGTTCCGCCATGGCCCGTCCAACCCGAACGGGGTGATCGATGTGACGGTGAGATGGGGGTGGGCACGATGAATTTCGTCAGGCGACTCGGCGACATCCGAACCGTGCGACCACACCACCGCGTCCGCATCGGTGAGCAGCGCGTCGAGCAGCGCGACGTCGTCGGTGCTGGAACGGTCGACGACGACGCTCTGCTTACCGGACGCCAGGAAGGTGAACAGAGCGCCGTCCTGCCCCCCGGGCATCGCGGTCCTTGATGCCGACCACCTCCGCAGCGGATCACCCTGCGGCGGTTCGATTTTGACGACGGTGGCGCCGCCGTCGGCGAGCAATTTCGTGCAGTAGGCGCCGGCGATCCCGGTGGAAAGGTCGACGACGACGTACCCGGTCAGCGGCTCCACCGGCTCAGTCGCGCTTTCTGCGGTTCGACTTGCTCAACCGGAAGTCGGGCGGGAACTTGCTGTCATTGTCATTGACCGCACCGGCCAGGCCGGTGTCGAGGGCCTCGTGCATGTCCATGTCGTCCTCGTCATGCCGGATCTGGCCACCCAGTGACTCGAAGAGGCCCGCCAGCATGCTGCCCATGTACTCGCCTTGGAACTGCTTGACGACCCCGAAGAACACCTTCTGCGCGAAGATGGTGTCGGTCGGCCGGTTTCGCGCGCACGCCAGCGCATACTTCATGGTCTCGGCTTCGAGGTGATCGCGCGGAACGACCTTGTTGAGGAAGTTGCACGCGAACATCTCCTCGGCGGTGAACGGCCGTCCGGTGAACACCATTTCCTGGAACTTGCGTAGCCCCATGGTCTGCACCCAAGTCCACATCCGCGGTCCCCACCCGTAGTAACGGAATGAGGGATGCCCGAAAAGGGCGTCGTCGGAGGAGATCACGAGGTCGGCGTCGGCAGCCTGATAGAAGTGCCAGCCGTAGCAGTAGCCCTTCGCCTCGACGATGCTGATCTTCTTCAGCTCCTGCAGCGACCTGTTTCCGGCCTGCGAGTTGGCATACCACTGTCCGATCGTCGCGCCGTACCGAAACGAGCCCTTGGGCGGATACGTGACGCTGCCGTCATCGGAGAGCCTCAGCTCCGCGAGCCGGAAGGCCGGTGAGTCCGAGCCTGCCATGAACTCGGGAAGGTCCGCGCCGCTGCCGAAGTCGTCTCCGACGCCTCTGATCACCACGACCTTGACGTCGTCGTCAACGGTCGCGCCGTGCAGCAGGTCCGCGTATCGCAGCCGGGCCGCAGAGGTCGGCGCGTTGAGGAACTCCGGACGGTTGAACGTGATCGTCGCGATCTTGGTCTTCGGATCCTTCTCGTAGAGGATGATCTCCTCGGGTGAAGGGCTGTCCGGCATCCGATCTCCTCAGCTGATCGCGGCGGTCTCGGAATGCGGCGTGAGCAGTTCGGGGTCGTCGGAGGTGATCAGCACAGCGTCCCGGCTGAAGACTGCTCCGACACCCTGCTCCCACACGTACCCGGTAACGGCGAGCACCATGCCGGGATCGAGTCGCTCGTCGGCAGCCGTAGCGGGCAACCTCGGTGTCACGACCGGTGGGTCGAAACCGAGCCCAAGGCCGTGCGCGACTGGCATCGGCGGCAGCGGCTCACCGGCCGCCTCGTACGCCGCGAACAGGTCGGTGGCTGCCGCGCCCGCACGGCATGCGGCGAAAAGTCTGTCCCGCAAGTTATTCGCGCGGCCGAACAGTGAGCGGGCGGTGCGCTCGGGGTGACCGACGCAGTACGTCCTGCCAACCTCACCGAGGTAGCCATCGGCGAGGACGCCGGCCTTCAGCGCCACCAGATCGCCTGCCCGCACCTGCCCGTTGCCGAGCGCCCGGCGCCACGGGTGTTCGGGTGACGTGATCCATGCCGCGTCCTGGGTCGCCGGTGTGGTGACACCACCCGCGGCCATCGCCTGCAGTACCGCGCCGGCCAACGACTGCTCCGATGCTCCCGGCGCCAAGTCCGACAGCCCGGCCGCGACGCCATCTTCGGCCACCCGCAGAGCCGCGCGGATGGCGGTCACCTCTTCGGGCGTCTTGACCCGCCGCGCGGCCCTCATCGCCGGCTCGCCGTCGACGAGTTCGGCGTTGGGAAACGCCATCGGCAGAAGCGTCGCGAAAGTCGGTGACAGCGCGTCTGTTCCGACGCGGCGCGCGCCGGCAGCGCCGTCGATGCTCTGCAGCACCGAGATCAGCGTCATCGGGTTCCAGGCCAGCCCGTACAGGTGGTCGTGCGGGATGTCGTCAGGCATGCCTTCGTCCCACGTGCTATTCAGATAGATCTCCCGCGTGGCGCGGACGACGGTGCACATCGGGCCGAAGGGCCGCGTGCCCGCGACCCAAAGTTGCGGAGCGCCAGTGAAATAGCGGACATTCGCCTGCCGGCCCAGCACCAGCACGTCGAGGCCGAAAGCCTCCATCTGAGCGAACGCCCGCTCACGCCTCCCACCACGCAACGCCCGGTCGTCGGGCAGGACCTCAGTGGCCATAGGGGGCATAGGGGTAGTCGGTGAGCGGAATCCAGCCGTCTTCGGTGATGACCACGATCTCCTCGCTTCGGTAACCTCCGGTGCCGTCCTCCCAGACCACCGGCTCCAACACCAGGCACATGCCGGGCGGAAAGACGAAGTTGTCGTCGTACTCCTCGCCCAGATCGGTTCCGATCATGGGAGTTTCGGCCGCGTTCGTGCCGATGCCGTGACCGAGGTAGAAGTGCGGCAACCACGGCTTGCGGCCGTCGTTCGCTGCAATCGCCGCGCGGGCCAGGTCACCGGAGGTGGCACCGGCCTTCGTGACGCTCAGCACGGCGTCGAGGATGTGCTTCCACTGCCGGAACTGGTCGTGCTGACGCGGTGAAGGTTCCTCTCCGACGAGCCATGTGCGGCCGAAATCCGAGCAATAGCCGGCATAGGTGATGCTGACGTCGGTCCACAGCACGTCGCCCTGCGCCAGGGCGCGTTCTGTCGTGAGCAGCGGCAGCGCCAGATCGCCGTGAGTGGTCCACACGCCCTCGGCTTTCGAGTGGGGCATCACCTGCCAAATTGCCTCGAGCATGTTTGTGGTCGCGCCGAGTTCGAAGGCGCGGCGGACGAACTTCGCCGACAGGTCGATCTGGCGGACTCCGGGCGCCAGCGCCTTCTGGACGTCAAACGCCGCCTCGTCGGTGATGCGGCACGCCTTACGGATGCAGGCGATCTGGTCGATGGTCTTCACCAGCTTGGCCGCACCGACTATGGGCGCGGCGTCCACGGGTGGACCTGCCGGGAAGACCGTGCCGAGGGCGCGGCGCATCGCGCCTGTCAACTCGTCCACCGCGATAACTGCGCCGGCCGGGACCAAGCCGGCGAGGACACGACCGAAATACTCCACGCCTTCGTCGAATTCGAGATAGAGCGGCGGGTGCAAGTGATCGGCGGGAACCTGCGACTCCGAGGACGCGCCCTCGCGGAACGGCATGAACAGGTGCGGGTCCTCGTCGTCGGCCAGCACGATCGCCACTGGCCGCTCGACATGGGACAGGCCCGCGTCGAGCAGTGGCCACGCGGCGCCGGTCGAGTACACGACGTTGCCGTTGTTCAGCAGAACGAGCACGTCGACGCCGTTGTCCGCCATCGCAGCCCGCAACCGTGCGCCGGCCTCGCGGTACATCCGGGCGCGGTCCGGTTCGTCGGGTATCTGAAAGGCCGACGTATCCGGCGACAGCGAGGTGGTCACGAAAGGCCCAGAAATCTCGTGATGTTGCTGCTGCAGATCTTGGCGGCGTTCTCCGGGCCGACGGCTTCGACGACGGATGCCAGCGACTTCTCCGAGTAGCCGAATGTGCTCTCGTTGTGGGGATAGTCCGACGACCAGAACACCCTGTCGACGCCGATGCGGTCGATCAGCTGCAGGCCCAGCGGATCCACCATGAACGACGCGCTCATGTGGTTGTCCCAATAGTACTGGATGTCGTGCTCCAGCTGGTGGTTGAACATGTGCTGGTAGGAAGCCAGCAGGTGCTCGGCGTCCTGCAAAGCCCAAGGCACCCAGGCGATCCCGCCCTCGAACCAGCCGATGCGCAACCTGGGATGGCGGTCGAGGATGCCGCTGAAGATGTACTTGGAGAACACCTCCCGGAAGCCGTCAACGTTGATCATCATGCCGACGACGACGCTGTTGAACTCGCACGGCGTCTTCGGCGGGGTCTCGCCGATGTGGTGGGTCACCGGCAGTCCGGACTCTTCGATCTCATCCCACACCGGGCTCATCGCGGTGCTGCCGTAGTCGATGACGTTGTCGTTGTCGTCCTTGCCGGGGTTGATCGGCATCAAAAATGTCCTCAGCCCCAACGACTTCAGCTCGTCCAGCGTTCGACGGGTGCCCGCCGGGTCCCACCAGTTGATCAGCCCGACACCGTAGAAGTGGCCGTTCGACCGCTCCTGCAGATCGGCGATGTATTCGTTGTAGATGCGGAACACCCGCTCGCGCAGTTTCTTGTCGGGATAGTGGAACAGCGCCAGCACGGCGTTAGGGAACGCGAGTTCCTTGTCAACGCCGTCCTCGTGCAACTCGCGGATGCGCGCCTCGATATTGTTCGTGGCGGCGCCGGCGAGGTCGTCGTACTGCATCAGCACTCTGCTGAAGTCGGTCGGCAGGAACGTCTGCCCCTTCTTGCGGCCGACCATGTACGCGCCGTCCTCGTACCAGATCCGGGGCGCCTTCTCTTTGAGATCGTCGGGAAACTGCTCGTAGAAGATGTCGTCGGCCAGCGAGATGTGGTTGTCGGCCGAGAACACCTCAGTGCCTTCGGGTAGGCCGACCGACCCGACAGCATGGCCGCGCCGGTCTTTGGGTGCGCCGAAGCCGCCAGGGGGATAAAGCGTGACGGTGCTGGACATCTCGTACCTCCGTTGTCGAAATCTGTTGTGGTCTCAGGTCACCAGGTGACGGGCAATTCGTAGACGCCGTAGGCGAGTCGGTCATGTTTGAACGGGATTTCCTCGATCGGCTTGGCCAACTGCAGCGTCGGGATCCGACGAAATAGCGTGGGGAACACGATCTGAAGCTCCGCACGGGCCAGCTGCTGGCCGACGCACTGGTGCCTGCCGTACCCGAACCCGAGTTGCGCGGCATCCGAACGTGTCAGGTCGAGCTTCTCGGGATGCGGGAAGGCCTTGGGATCCCAATTGGCGGGGGCGAGGTCGATGATGATCCCCTCCCCTGCGCGGATCACCTCACCGCTGATCTCGATGTCATCGATCGCGATGCGCCGCTGCCCGTTCTGGATGATCGACAGGTAGCGCATCAGCTCCTCGACTGCGGCCGCAACGACTTTCGGGTCGTCGGTATCGCGGATGATCGCCAGCTGGTCCGGGTGTTCGAGCAGCGCCGCCACCCCGAGTCCGATCACGTTCGCGGTGGTCTCGTGACCGGCGATCAGCAGGCCGGTGCCCAGCTGAGCCGCCTCCCGAACGGAGATTTCACCGGCCTTGACCCGCTCGGCGAGGTCGGACACCGCGTCCTCGGCGGGGTTGTCCATCTTGGTCTGCACGAGGTTGGCCAGGTACTTCGCCAGGCTCAGCGCACCCTTGGCGTTGTCCTCCGCGGTGGCATAACGGGCCAAGCCGATGTTGGCGTGCCGCTGGAAGAACTCGGCGTCTTCGTATGGCACGCCGAGCAATTCGCTGATCACCAGCGACGGCACCGGCAACGCGAGCGCCGTGACGATGTCGGCCGGCTGGGGGCCGGCCAGCATGACGTCGATGTGCTCGTCGGTGATCTTCTGGATGGCCGGGCGAAGGCCTTCCACGCGTTTGAACGTGAACGGCTTCGACAGCATCCGCCGAAAACGGGTGTGCTCTTCGGCGTCGGAGGTGAACACCGAGCGCGGCCGCTTGTGCACGGTCGCGAGCATTCCTTCGTTCCAGTGCGGGAAGCCGGGACGGCGGTCGTCCACGCTGACGCGAGAGTCGGAGAACAACGCACGTGCCTCTTCGTATCCGGTGATCAGCCACGGTGTGCTGCCGTCCCAGATACCGACCCTGGTCAGGCCCTTCTTAGCCCCGAGCTCGAGCACCTGCGGCGGCGGGGCGAACGGACACGCGGCCGCGCGCTCCATCGGGTAATCCGGGATGGTCAGCGTTTCAGACATTGCGCCCTTCTCATTCCTCGATCGAGATCGCCTGTGCCGGGCAGGCCGCAGCCGCCTTGCGGGCGTTCTCTTCCTCCTCGACGGGCGGATGCTCGGTGAGCAGCACGACGACGCCGTCGTCGTCGCGCTGGTCGAACACCACCGCCGAGTTCAAGACGCACTGGCCAGACGAGACGCACTTGTCTTGATCGACAACGACTTTCACGTTCAGCCTCTCTCGCCTGCCGGCGTCACGGGTGCCAGCCACAGGCCTACGATCGCATCGATCAAGCCGACCGCCGCCGCTTGCCAGCTCGACCGGGGCAAAGACCCGCTCTCGGCCAACGCACGCTCACGCTCGGCGCACGTGTGCATCAACAGGTTGCGCGCCATCGCATTTCGCTCGGAATGGACTTCTCGGGGAAGGTCTGGGAGGCAGCGGTTGATGCGGTCGATGACCTCGACCAGCGACGGCGAACTCAACGCGTCCCTGACGACGATCTTGTGGTAGGCGGGGTCGGCCATCGCCTGTGCCGCGAAGCGCGCGTACCAACTGGGATTGCCGAGCTCGGCGAGATGGTCCGTCAGCGGACGGACCAGGCAGCCCACCCAGTCGCGCAATTCAGCCGAGTCGCCCGCTTCGGCCACCATCTGCTCGCGAAGGCGCTCGATCGGCACGCGATGGCGCTGCTCGATCTCGCGCACCAGGTCGGTCTTGGTACCGAAGTGGTAGCCGACGGCGGCGTTGTTCCCCTGCCCGGCGGCCTCGCTGACCTGCCGGTTCGATACCGCATACACGCCGTGCTCAGCGAACAGCTTCTCCGCGGCGGTCAGAATGGCGTCGCGGGTGTTGCTCGCGCGGTCGGTCCGCACAGCCCGAGCGGTGGTCACGGTTCCCAGTCCACCACCATCGGCCTATTAAGTCAAGCGACTGATTTAATCTGTTCTGGGGTTCGGCCGGAGCCGTATCGGCCTCCCGGCGACCGTACCCCCGTCGACCGGCAGAACAGTGCCGGTGACGTAGGCCGAGCGGTCGCTGGCGAAGTACAGTGCCGCCTCTGCGACGTCCTGCGGTGTCCCTTCGCGCTCCAGCGGGCGGTTGTCGCGCATGGTCTGGCGAGAGGCCTTCACGAATCGGCCGCGGGCTTCCTCGCTGAGCTGTTTGGCAGACGTTTCCAAGATCGGCGTGGGGATGCTGCCCGGCGCCAGACAGTTGACTCGTATTGCGTACGGCGCCAATTCGATTGCCGCGCACCTACTGAAGAACAGCACCGCGGCCTTCGACGCGCGGTACGTCGCGACACCGCCCCCGGCCTGGATACCGCCGATAGATGACACGTTGATGATCGACCCACCGCCCGAGGCGGACATGTGTCTGCCCGCCTCACGAGTCCCGAGCATGATGCCCAGCAGATTCACCGACATCACACGATCGAAGTCGGCGAAGTCGTCATGCAGAAGGCTCTTGGCCATCTTGCAGGAGATGCCGGCATTGTTGACCATCACATCCAGCCGGCCAAACTTCTCTACCGCAGTGTCCACCAGTGCGCGCACCTGCTCGGCGTCGCTGACATCGGCGTGCTCGAATCTCGCGTTGGCGCCACAGTTCTCGGCAAGTTCCGTGCCCTGCTTTTCGTCGAGGTCGGCGATCACCACCCGTGCGCCTTCGGCGACGAATTTCTCGACCGTGGCATAGCCGAGTCCGGATGCCCCGCCGGTGACGATCGCCACCTTTCCCTCCAATTCGCCGCTCATCCCGCTGTCCTTTCATGCCCTCCTGCAGTGAAACTCACGTTCCGCAGAGAAAGTTCGAATAAAAGCCTGCAAAACGTTGATCTCGGCGCAGGTCGCGGCGCGGTCATCCCTTACTTCCCCGCATACGAGGCGTCCAGTTGCCCCGCCAAGAATTGCAGCAGAAGCGCGTTGACCGCAGCCGGTTGCTCGATCTGCGGGCAGTGGCCCGCCCCGGCGATCACCGCGGAGTGACCCTGCGGGATCTGTGCGGCGATCTGCGCCGCCCAGCCCGACGGCAGCAGCTTGTCGCCCTCCCCTTCGACGACGAGGACGGGGACGGCGATGCGCGAATACGCCCGAGCGCTTGACGGTGACGGTGGCGGGGGCGGCCCGGGCCGCCGAAATCGCGCTGCAGCCAATGCTTCCCACGCGCCTGGGGCGATACTTGATTCATAGCGGCGACGGACGTACTGCTCGTCCGCGGGGAACGACGGGTCGAAGAAGAGCGCCTCGACGATCCGCCGCATGCCTTCGACGGTGGCGTCGTATTCATACAGCGCGGCGACGTGCGGGTTGCGCTGAATGTCGCCGCCGCCACAGATGGCGACCATGCTGCACATCGGCAACAGCGGCGACTCGGATGTTGCGTCGACCAACAGGTTGATGGCGCCCATCGAGTTGCCGACGAAGTGCGCGGACTCCAGGCCGACCTCGGCGCAGAACCGGGCGAGATGCCTGATCCGCATGCCGCGGCCGTCGTTGAAATCGACGACTTTGGCCGAACCGCCGAACCCGAGCATATCCGGTGCCAGCACCCGGTAATGCTCTGCCAGCGCACAGATGTTGTGCTCCCAGCCCAGCTCCGCGCTCGCACCGAACTCACCACCGTGCAGCAGCACCACCGGATCGCCCTGCCCCGCTTCGAGATAACTCGTGACGAGGCCGTCGACATCGATGGTCTTCGTCTGAATCGCCACCCAGGCTCCCGCTAGGCGGAACGCGTCGACCGGGCGAACGTGAGCACCTGCGTGGCCATCAGCTCGAGCTGGCTCTTGATCGAGTCGTCGATCAGCTCCCCGCTTTCGTCCCAGATGCGGTCCGCGGAGTTGATCGCGACACCCAGCGGAGTGGGCCACGCCCGCAGCGCATGACCGATGCTGCGCAGGTGGGTCAACGTGCCGACGGCGGCCTGCCAACCGTACGCGCACGTGATGCAGCCCCACGGGGTGTTGTCCAAGTAGACCCGCGGATCCTCGCGCAGGTCTTCGAAGTAGTCCAGTGCGTTCTTGATCAACCCCGACACGCTGCCGTGGTAGCCGGGCGAGGCCACGACGACGGCGTCGGCCTCCCGGAGCGTGCTGACCAACTGCGCCGCCCGTGGCGTGCGGTCCAGCTCGTGTGGCGCATACATCGGCAGATCGATGTCGGGCCCGGCGAACAACTTCGTGCGTCCGCCCTGCTGCTCAACGGATTTCAGGCAGTAGCGAAGCGCACGTTCGGTCGACGAGTGCTCCCGCAGCGTGCCGCCGAGACCAACGACCAGCGGCCCCTCTGAGCGGCCGACCGTGACACCGTCGGAGGTGGATGTGCTTGCAGTCATGATCACCTACTTCATTGCGATCGGATTCAGGGGAGACCCGACGGCCCCGGTCACGCGCAGTGGCGGCGCGACGAGCAGGAATTCGTACACGCCGTCGGCGGCGCAGTCGGCGGCAAGGGCGGTGAGGTCCCAATATTCGCCCAGCATCAGGCCCATGTCGCGCAGGCACAACATGTGCAGGGGCAGGAACGCTCCCTCGACGCCCGACACCGGGTTCTCGACCATCAGGTTGTCGGCGGCCACGGCTGCGACCTCGTGATCGTGCAGCCATGACGCGCATCGCCAGTCCAGGCCCGCACCCGGTTCGCTGCCGTCGCCGGTCTGGAGAAACCTTGCCCACCAACCGGTTCGGACGAGCACGATGTCGCCTCGCCCGACTGTGACGCCTTGAGTTCGCGCGGCCTCGTCGAGCTCCTCGGGCGCGATCGGCTCGCCGAGTTCGCAGAATGTGTCGACCCCGCGCAGCCGCACGATGTCCAGCAACACACCGCGCGACGTGATGCCCTTGCCGTCGACCTTGTCGATCCCGCAGTGGAACGCACCGAGGCTGGTCACCGAGCTCGCCGGAAACCCATTGTAGAGCTGGTCCTCGTAGTAAACGTGAGACAGCGCATCCCACTGCGTGGCGGCCTGCAGAGGCATGATGATCACGTCGTCGTTGAAGCGCATCGGGCCTGTCTCGAAATAGCCGCTGAGCTGTCCGGCGGCCGGGTTCTGCATCCACTTGGGGCCGTACTGCGCCAGCGTATTGGCGTCACCGCCGTCGATGGTCATCACGTGCAGCGGGTTCTGCCGGAAGTGGAACGCGCCCTGCGGGCCCGACGAGCCGAAATCAACACCGAGCGGAAAGACCCTGCCGTGCTTGACCAGGGCGGCGGCCTGCTGAACCTTGTCGGCGGTGATGAAGTTCAGCGTGCCCAGCTCGTCGTCGTCACCCCAGCGGCCCCAGTTGCGTACGTCGTCGGCGACGCGGCGAAAGTCGTTGAGGCTGGCCACTATTCCTGTCCCTCCAGTGTCGCGGCGACGCGGCCTGCGAGGTTCCCGCCGTCGACCCACAACACCTGGCCGGTGATGTAGGCGGCCGCTCGACTGTTCAGAAACACCAGCGCCGCCGCCTGTTCGGCGGGTTCGGACACCCGGCCCAGTGGCTTGGGGATGTCGTCGAGGAACTGCGGCCCGTACGCCGACCGCAACTGGTCGAGGATCGGTGTTTCGGTGACGCCGGGGGCGGTGCAGTTGATCCGGATACCTCGCGCGCCCAGGGGGACCGCTTTGGTCATGCAGTAGAGGATGACCGCTTCCTTCGACAGCCGGTACCCCCCGTCGGCCAGTTCTTCAGGGTGACGGTGGCACCAGTCGACGCCATCGTCCATCGAGCGCGTCCGCAGCAAGCCGGCGAGGGCGTCCTTGTGCTCGAGGTAGCCTGCCGCGGCCAGCGAGGACACGCACGCGACGGACGACCCCGCCGGCATCGCCGGCAGAATTGCCTCGGTGAGGTGCCGCATGCCCAGGAAGTTGATCGTCGTGACCAGCAACGGGTTTCCGATGCCCGACGACACCCCGGCGATGTTGAACAGTGAGTCGACATGATCGCCGAGCGCCGACACCGCCCGGTCGATAGACGTCCGGTCGGCCAGGTCGACCTCGTGAAACTCCTTCAGCTGCAGGGCCGTCGCTTGCCGGTCGAGGCCGACGACCTCGGCGCCCAGTTCGGTCAGTTGCCGCGCAACGTGCTCACCGATGCCCGAGGCGCATCCGGTGACCACGACGCGCCGCCCGTCATAGCGCCAGAGGTCGTCAATCCGAGCCATTACTCATGATTTTCGCACCTGGTCCGCTGATGTCTTATCGCTCCTCGCGTCCGCGGCCGGATTCCTGCTGGCCCACCCTTCTTCTGCGAACTTCTTTGCCGCCTGCTCGATACCTGCGTTCATCTCGTCCATGGCGAGGGACACCTCATTCGCCGTGTAGTTCTCGCGACCGGTGGGTAGGCCGCCGAAAGCGTAGCTTTCGTCGAACTTCGGCGCCGTCGACTCGGGCCGGCGGGCCTCGACCTTTTCCAGGACCGGCTCCAGCCGCTTCGCCTTTTCGGCGACCGCCTTCTCGTTGCGCTCGATGAACTCGGGCAGCACGTGCCTGCCCATCAGCTCGATCGACTCCATCGTCGCTTCGTGGGTGCGCGGGGTGAGCAGCAGGATCAGCTCGTCGACGCCGCTTTCCTCATAGCCGCGTAGGAACTCTCGCACCGTGGCGGGGCTGCCGATGGGGCCTCGGCCCGGGCCGTACACGACGGTCGGGTCCTTCTCGATCTCTTCGAGATGGCGCTTCCACACGCCTGTCCGTCCAGGTGTGTGCATACCGGTCATGTAGTAGTGCATGATGCCGAACGAGAAGAAACCGCCACCCACTCCGAGCCGTTTGATGGCTTGCTCGTCGGTGGGCGCAACCATCATCGACAGGTCGCCGCCGATAGCGAGGATATTGGGGTTCGGCTGTGGTGTGACGGGTGCGCCGTTCTCCTCGAATTCCTTGTAATAGCCGTTGACTCGCTCGGTCAGCGGTCCGGGGCCGGTGTAGGCGAAGCTGAGCGCGCCGAGCCCGCGCTGGGCGGCCATCGTCACCGACGCGGGCCTGGTGCACGCGACCCACACCGGCGGGTGCGGCTTCTGCAGCGGCTTGGGAATGACGTTACGTGGTGGCATCTGGACGTGCTGGCCGGAAAAACCGGTGAACGGTTCCTCGATCATGCAGCGGATCGCGACCTCCAGCGCCTCTTCCCACATCGCGCGCTTGTCGGCGGGGTCGATGCCGAACCCGCCGAGTTCGCCCACCGATGAGGACTCTCCTGTGCCGAATTCCACTCGGCCGTTGGAGATGAGGTCGAGTGTGGAGACTCGCTCGGCCACCCGGGCCGGATGGTTGACGGCCGGAGGAAGGTGCATGATCCCGAAGCCGAGCCGAATATCCTTGGTGCGCTGGCTGGCTGCGGAGAGGAAGATCTCCGGGGCGGTCGAGTGGCAGTACTCCTCCAGGAAGTGGTGCTCGGTCAGCCACACCGTCGAGAAGCCGGCCTTGTCCGCCAGTTCCACTTCGTCGAGCCCTTCTTGGAACAGCTTGTGCTCGTCGTCCGGGGCCCACGGCCGGGGCAGCGGAAATTCGTAGAACAGCGAGATCTTCATTTGGTTACCTTCCGATGTGAATCAACCGAACGATCGAATGTGTTGGCGGCGATGTGCTTTGCGGCCACGTAGCCGAACGTCATGGCCGGCCCGATCGTGGCGCCGGCACCGGCGTAGCTGCGGCCCATTACCGCAGCCGTGGTGTTGCCTGTCGCGTACAGGCCAGTTACGACGGAGTCGTCCTCGCGAAGCACGCGGGCATGTTCGTCGGTGCGCAGGCCGCCCGAGGTCCCGAGGTCGCCGAGGATGATCGGGAACGCGTAGTACGGCGGCTTCGTCAGAGGGTGCAGATTCGGGTTGGGCAGGGTCGGGTCGCCGTAGTAATTGTCGTACGCGCTGTCGCCGCGATTGAAGTCATCGTCGTGGCCCTTGCGTGCGAGCTCGTTGAAACGCTCTGCGGTGCTGCGCAATTCGGCAGGCGGTACGCCGATCTTACCGGCGAGCTCCTCCCAGCTGTAGCCTTCTTTGACGACGCCGGACTGCAGCCATGCCTCGGGTATTGTGCGGCCTGTCGGCACCGGCGCGAACGGCACCTTCGGAATCGGCAGGTGCCCGGCCACCACGTAGCGCCGGAAGGAGCGAATGTCGGTGATCAGCCAGCACGGCATGTGCGTGACGCCGGAGCGCTGACCCTCGATCATTGCGTGCGCGAAATCCATGTACGGCGCGGCCTCGTTGATGAAGCGCTTTCCCGCGCCGTTGACGACGAACTGCGACGGCATCATCCGCTCGTTGAGCATGAACTGCAACCGGCCCTCGGGCCAGCAGATGGCCGGAAACCACCAGGCCTCGTCCAGCAGATCGGTTGATCCGCCGACCTTCTCGCCTGCTCTGATGCCGTCCCCCATGGCCAGCGGGTTACCGAAGCTCCAATCATGCTCCAGCTCGGGAAGATACTGCCGGCGCCATGCGATGTCGTGGTCGAACCCACCGGTTGCGAGGATGACGCCGCGCCGGGCGCCGATGCGCATCGGCCGGCCGTCGCGTTCCACCACCGCGCCAGTCACCGCCCCGTCGGCGTCGGTGATCAACTCGGCCATCGGCGAGTCCAGCCACAGCGGGATGCCACGCTCCTTCATCGCCAGGCGCATCCTCGCCGCCAGCGACTGCCCGATCGCCGCCATCCGTTCGCCGAACACCCGGGCTTTGAACATCCGCCACAGTAATTTGACCAGGACGGCTTTGCCACGCCAGTTCTGGCGCACCTGGTAGAACAGCCGCAGGTCCTTGGGGCCGAGCCAGATTCCCTTGGGGGCGAGCGCGAGCGGCTGCAGCAGGTGCTGCTCCTCGTCGCCGAGCTTGCGCAGGTCGATGGCGGGCACATTGATCGTGCTGCCGCGTTCCGAGCCACCGGGGAGTTCCGGGTAGTAGTCGGAATAGCCGGGTTTCCAGACGAATTCGAACCACGGGCTGCTCTTTTCCAGGAACTCCATCATCACCGGCGCAGTTGCGACGTATTGCCGTAGCCGGGCATCGCTGACGAGTCCGCCGGTGATCTGCCGCAGGTACTCGACGACGCCTTGCGGATCGGGCGTGTAACCCTCCCGGCGTTGCGCGGGAGCGCCAGGTACCCAGATGCCGCCGCCCGACAACGCGGTGGAACCACCAAAGTAGCAAGCCTTTTCGACGACCAGCGTGTCGAGGCCCGACGCATCGGCGGCCAGCGCTGCGGTCATGCCGCCACCGCCGGAGCCGACGACGAGCACGTCGACGACATGGTCGAACGTGTTATCCATGACTGGGCCTCGCGGTCCTCACGGCAAAGCCGGCGATGAGTTCCGGGGCCGCACGGTAGTAGCGCACCAGGATCTCGTACACGCCCTGGGATGCCAGTGCGGCGAAAGCGGCTACCCAGGTTCGGATTTCGTGCGCGGAGTTGCCGGCCTGCTGGGCGATCCAGTCGTTCTTCCAGGCGTCGAGCTCAGTCAGATCGCCGTGGTCGAGAATGTCGAGGAGGCGGCGGTCCCAGTCGGGGTTCAGCGGATGCATGGGCCCACGGCCCTGTGCGAATTCCTGGGCGAAGTCGATCACCGCCGTCTGGCGGGCCTGCCGCTGTTCGGGAGTCATCGGCCGACCGTGCACGATGCGGTCCAGCGCGGCGGGTGGCGCGGTCGCCAGCGTCGGGACCGGCGGATCATGCGACAGTCCACCGGATCCCAGCACCAGCACCCGCTTGCCCAGCGTCGCCGCGAAGCGGCCCACCGCAGCTCCGAGCGCCAGGGACCGCTTCAGTGGTCCGAGCGGCGTGGCCACCGAGTTGATGAAGATCGGGACGATCGGCCGCGCCGCCGCATCGCCGAACAGCGTCTGCAGCGGCTGCACCGTGCCGTGATCCACCTCCATGTGCGCCGAGATCGCCACGTCCACACCGGCGTCCAGCACAGCCTGCGCGCAGTTGGTGGCGATGTCGTGGTCCACGTTCAGTGCGCCGGCCTGGGTGCCGAAGTCACCGACGCCGGTGGCCGCGGTGCCGATGCAGAACGGTGGCATCAGCTTGTAGAAGAAGCCGTTGTAGTGGTCCGGTGAGAAGGTGACGACGAGTTCGGGGTCGTACTCGCTGACGAACTTTCGAGCGTGCGCCAGGGCACCGTTGATGTCGTCAAGGAGATCCTGCGACGGTCCGGGAAGGTTCAGTAGCGGACTGTGCGACATGCAGCAGAGAGCTAGCACCGTTGCCTCCTCCCTGTGTGACGTAGAGGACTTTGAACAGTGCGGCACTGGTCTCCGGCGCGCGCTGCGCGATGCACGCGCCCGCGATGCACCGGTCGGGTCGCAGAAACAGCACCGATTCCGTGTGTGCGTCGAACCAGGACTTGAGGCCGCCGGAACGGTCGCCGACGATGACGACCTCGGGATCATCGTGGCCTGTCCAGTGCAGCTGCGTTACCGGCCTGGCTTCGACGAACCTCGCGCCCAACGATTTCCAGCGTTCGAAGGCGTCGGCACCGAGCAGTGCGCGGGGGTTGTTGTTCCAGCACAGCACCGCGAAGCCCGTGCCCAGGACGTCGTCGAGCAGGACGTCAGCCTCGTCGCGCGTGTCGACCCTCGGCTGTACGAACAGCGTGCCGACCGGGGAGGACGCTGAACGCGGCTCGCTGTGATGCACCGCGCCCTGCTCGTAGCGGGGCATCGGCTTGAAACGCATCTCCAGCACATAGCGCTTGAGCGTCGGCACTATCGATGCCCCGCGGATCACCTTGTCCCGCAATGCCGCAATACGCGAGTTCGTCGGCGAGATCACCCGTCCCACCATCGTGGAAAGATCGATCATCGCCCTGGCATGCTTGCGACGCTCCGCGTCGTAGGTGTCCAGGAGCGCGTCGTCGGCCTGTCCCTTGACCACGGCGGCGAGCTTCCATCCGAGGTTGGCCGCGTCGCGGATACCGCTGTTGTAGCCCTGGCCCTGCCACACTGGCATCAGATGCGCGGCGTCACCGGCGAGCAGAAGCCGTCCGGTGCGAAAGGAGCCGGCGATCCGCGAATGATGGGTGTAGAGCCGGTGGCGGATGACATCGACGCGTTCGGGGTAGGGCACGAGCCGACCGAGCATCCGGCGGATGAACGCCGGATCCTGGGCCTGTTCGTCGGTCTCGTCCGCGTGAATCATGAACTCGAAGCGCCGGATTCCGTGCGCGATGGAGATCGAGGCGTAGGGGCGCGCCGGGTCGGCGCCGACCTCGCTGTTGGGGTGCCCGAGTGGGTCGTTTCCGACGTCGACGACCAACCAGCGCGTCGGCGACGTCGTGCCGTCGAACGACACTCCCATCAGGTGCCGGGTGGCGCTGCGCCCGCCGTCGCAGCCGACTACGTACTGCGCCTTAACCTTCGATCCGTCGTCGAGGTGTACCGCGACACCGTCGGCCAGCTCGTCGCACGACTCCATGCGACATCCCCAGCGCAACTCGACGTGGTCGAACCTGTCCAGTCCCCTGAGCAATTCGGCGTCCACGAGCGGCTGCACGAAGCCGTTGCGCTTGGGCCAGGCGAACCGAGCGTCGGGCGGCGCCATCTCGACGAGCAGGCGGCGCTTGGCGTCGAAGAACCGCAGGATCTGGTTGGGCACCGTGTGCGGAAGAATCTGGCGCACGAGTCCGATCGACTGGAACGTCCGCAGCGCCTCGTCGTCGAGGCCGACGCCCCGGGGATAGTCGATCAGCGTGTCGCGCTCTTCGACCACGAGTGTCGGAACATGCTGCAGGCCAAGGATGTTTGCCAGCGTCAGGCCGACGGGGCCGGCGCCGACGATGACAACCTTCGGCCGTTTCATAGTCGGCCGAGCAGGAAGTCGATGTGCAAGCGGTTGAACGTCTTCGCGTCCTCATACTGGGGCCAGTGGCCGCATCCGGGCATCAGCTCGAACCGCGCACCCGGGATCATCGATGCGATCCGGCGGCCTTCGGCGACGTCTGCGGTCGGGTCGTCACTGGTCCACAGCACCAGCGTCGGTGCCGTGATGGACCCGTACTCGTCGGGACCGAGGATGTTGCGCGCGCGAATCTGGGGGTCCTGCAACGCCATGATGTCGCGCATAGCGTTGACGAAACCGGTTTGGCGGTACACGCGCTGCCGGCTGGCGACCAGATCGTCGTAGTCCTTGGACTTGTCCGCCATCAGCCATTTGATGCGCGCCTGCACCGTTTCCCAGCTCGGATTCTCGGCTGCTGCCATCGACAGTGTGATGATCCGCTTCATCACTTCGGGGTCGGCCTGCGATCCGCCTGCGGTGTTGAGCACCAGCCTGTCGACCCGTTGCGGGTCGTCGATCGCAGCGCGGGCCGCCACCCAGCCTCCCAGCGACTCGCCACTGACGTGGGCGCGCTGCGCACCGATCGTGTCGAGGA